>CAYUQR010000003.1:154309-157460 GCA_964446825.1 uncultured Rikenellaceae bacterium | reverse complement strand
CCGGCATAATCCAATAAGAAATTTCTCTTCATTGCTTATTTTGATGTTTTCATTCATGGGTTAAACCTGCTGCTTTGCTTTGAGTACATTGTAAAGTATGTTCCGCCTCTTTTTATAAGGTCGTCATGCGTCCCGGTCTCAACAATTGAGCCCTTATCCATCACAATTATCCTGTCGGCAAGATTTACATTCGTGAACCGGTGACTGATAAGAATGGAAGTACGTCCTTTCACTATATCCCTGAACCTGCTGAAGATATCATATTCAGTCTCCGCATCAAGAGCGCTCGACGGCTCATCAAGGATCAATACCGGGGCATCTCTGAAGAGTGCCCTTGCCAGAGCAATCTTCTGCCACTCTCCCCAGCTAAGCTCGCGGCTGTCGTCAAAAAGATTCCCTATTACTGTATCATAACCTTTGGGGAAGCCGCTGATAAGGTTATGAATACCCGTTTCACCTGCTGCATAGCGGATCCTTTCCGCTGGTGTATTATCCTCAATATTTCCCATCCTTATATTCTCACCTGCTGAAAGGTTATAGAGCATAAAATCCTGGAATACAACGGAAAACAATTTCCTGTATTCTTCCGGGTCCATATTCTTTATATCAATGCCATCAAACTTCACTGCTCCCGAATCGGGATCATATAGCCTGCATAATAGTCTTACAAGTGTACTCTTCCCTGCTCCGTTAGCCCCAACCAGTGCTATTATTTCTCCCTTGTTTATCTCAAAGGAGACATCATTGATGGTACTGAAATTATTCCCGGGATAGGTGAAGGATAAGTTTTCAACAACAATGTTTTTGTTTAATGGAAGAATGACCTGAACCGGTTCCCTTGCAACAATATTTTCTTTGAGGTTAAGAAATTCAAATGTGTCACCAATGAAAAGGCTGTCCTCGTAAAGCCCTGCCATCGAAACAAATAGATCTTTAATATATATCATTCCCTGCCTGAATGCCATCAGGTACATGGCCATTTGTCCTAAAGAAAGTTGTCCTCCAATTGTTTCACGTCCGATAAACAATAAAGTTATCAACAACGCAGATGCCTTAAAAAGATTGGAAACAAATTCAATCTGTGTCCTTTTCCTGATAATATTAACTTCTTCTTCTTTTTGTTTAAGAAAGGAGCTCCTGAACAGATCCTTGAAGTAATTTCCCAGTCCGAAAAGCCTCAGCTCCCTCGATGGCCTGTCACCGGTAAGAAGCCAGTTGAAATATGCCGATTTTCTTGCCTCAGGTGTCTGCTCTCTCTGGAAATTATAGAGGACATTCGCATAATGCAACCGTAACCATATCCCGGGGATGTTTGCAGCAAGTAGCACTACAGCCAGTGACCAGTGCAAAGTAAAAATTAGTCCGGCCATTAGCAACAACGACAGAAGTCCCCGCAACATCGAAATAATATTGTTTAAGATGCTGTTCGGACGCCAGGGAGCCTCCCTCGAGGCACGGGCCAGGCAGTCGAAATATTCCGGACGCTCAAAATTGATGAGATCAAGTTTAACTGATTTGCTATGCAAAAGGCCATACATGTAAATCTCAAGTTTCAGCGACTGTTTCTTCCTGACATAATTGCTGAAATCAGATGAGGCTTCATCGAGAAACCAGACTATTGCAAGGGCAATTATTGGCCAGAGCACATTTGCTATGGTTGCTCCTGCACCCTGTTTGGCCGCTATGGTTATGTCATCTATTACTACTTTCAGAAGCCAGATAATCACAAGAGGAAGGATACTCCGCAATACCGACATTACAATATTTGCCAGAGCCCACCCGGGAGCACTCTCCCAGACTAGTCTTACCGATTCCCTGAATAACCTGATCTTTTTCTCCATAACATCAACCCTATTACTCTTAACCTGTTAATAAAATAATTTGGCTTCGTATTGATCCTGATATCTGCCCGTACCGGATTCTCCCCCGTGGTCTCAGCCCCTACAACCCTGCCGACTATCTTATCGATTTTTACAGGATTATCAGCATAAGCATTACTGTCTCCTCTTGCAACATAAGCGGTTTTGCGATTATCATATACCATTTTGCTCAGACGATGTACAATAAGTCCGCTTTCTCTTTTTATCGCAATTATCTCTCCCGGAACTGGGAATCCCTTAATATTAATAGGTTCAATTATTAATAGTGATCCTGGTTTTATACATGGATACATACTGTACCCATGAGCTTTGATCCTGATGGTCTTCCCTTCTGACAAGAGCTTCAGGCTCATATCTTTAACAATATTTATTTTTCGGTGATTACTCATTTTTTAGGATAAGATTAATTACACTTTTATTGGGTTTGAAAGATAATTTGACTATCGGCACTGTTGCGCACATAATCGACACAGATCCTAAAAGCCTGGCAATAATATCATGACCCCAGTTATGCTGAATGCAGTTAGTCATAACCTGACTGATAGCCAATGCCCCTTTAACGGGAGTAAGTTTGTTTTCCAGACCATGTTCAATAAGGAATATTTTGTCCAGTGAAGATTCCAGCGGCACATCATTATTATAAACTGGGGTATTGTACATCTTATATCCTTTTTCTGTTTTCCGGATAATAAGCCTGTCATCATGTATGACCATGGCTCCTGACTCTTCCCATAATCGGGCCATTGTAGATTTGCCTTTACCCGATACACCACTGAACAGGTATCCGCGTCCATTCCTGTTTATACCTGATGCATGTATCATTATATCACCGTGGATAACTGTAAGGTAATACAGAATCAAACCATCAAGTGGATATTCAAAAGGATCGATTTTATTATCATCAGCTTCAATCCAGAGGTCCCATTCCCTTGAAGTGAGAGAGAATTTCAGCGTTGCTGTTTTCTCGGGTGATGACAGGGGAAAGATTGTGAGGATGAAAAGGCCGGATTGATTCTTCCATATGCTCCAGAAATTTGACTTGTGACGTATTTGTATACCGTTTATCTCTTCCACAAATGGTGCATGAAAAACTCTTTCAGCTGTTTTCGGAAGTTTTAATGAGCCACTATGAACCGTAATATAAATGTCCGCCTCGCCTGTTGCACAGATATTTCTGAGGAATCTTTCCGAAGGTATCAGATCCGGTCCCCCCGGAGAAGCCTCAAAACTTATGTTGTATCCCGCTATATTTAAATTATACTTCCGCATCT
>CAYUQR010000003.1:149747-154209 GCA_964446825.1 uncultured Rikenellaceae bacterium | reverse complement strand
CCCCGTGGGGGGGTGTAAAACCCTAAAATGAATTAAGAACATTTGAACAAGCTAATTAAAAATGCAGAATTGTTTTTCACTTCTGATTTCTGCATTCGTTTGTTCTTTATTCTTACTTCTTAGCCCCCCAAATGGGGGGTTGGGGGGTGAACGATTATCAAATATTTACTCATATTATCAATAAAAGAAATAACATCCTCCTCAGCACTTTTTACATCAATATCATATTCATCAGTCAAAGCCTTGATTATCTCTTCAACATTTCTCATCCCGTCGATATGTTCCCAGATAAATGCACCTGTCTCATTAAGTGTGTAAACACTGTCCATATCAGCAATGTTATTGGCAATAGGAACAAGAACGTATTCATTCCCGGTCTTCCTGGTAACCACAGATGGAGAGTGGGAAAGTATTGATTTTAAACCTGTCATGATTTTCAATTATAAACCAAATGTATTAAAATTTATGGTTCCTTTTTGTACCTTCGCAAAAACTGAATTATGAGCAGGAAGGGAAGGAGTAACAAAAGTTCCGGTATTTCAAAAGAATCACTTACAGAACAGATACTTGCAACATTGTCTAAAAGCCCCGAACAGGGCTTCAATTATAAACAGATCTCAAAACATCTTAATATTACAGATCCCTCTGCTAAACAGTTGATCTCTGGTATCTTAAGGGATCTCACAAAGCTGGGCAGGGTACAGGAAATATACCAGGGAAAATACAGGGTGAAACAGGCACGGGGATACATTACAGGTACTGTTGATATGACACGTATGGGTTACGGATTCATATCAACAGACGACCTTGAAGAGGATGTCTTTGTAACGGCAAAAAACCTGAAAACAGCTCTTCATGGCGATAAGGTGAAGGTCTGGCTTTATGCCAAAAGAAAGGGAGCACGTCCCGAAGGCGAGGTAGTGGAAATAATAGAAAGATGGCGCACTTCATTTGTTGGTACAGTTGAGATCATGCCCAATTTTGCATTTCTTATTCCCGATAATAAGAATATGCCTTTTGACTTGTATATCCCGACATCAAAACTTAATGGTGCTCAACAGGGACAGAAAGCTGTTGCCAGGGTTATTGACTGGGATCCTAAATCAAAAAACCCTGTAGCCGAGATCATAAATGTACTTGGATTCCCCGGTTTGCACGAGACCGAGATGCATGCCATACTGGCTGAGTTTGAACTGCCTTATCATTTTACCGATGAGGTGGAAAATGATGCTGAGAAAATACCTGCAGCAATCACCGAAAATGATATCAAATCGCGTCGCGATTTTCGCCAGGTGCCAACCTTCACCATCGACCCTGCAGACGCAAAGGATTTCGATGATGCCCTGTCGCTGACACATCTTGAAAACGGAAACTGGGAAGTGGGTGTTCATATTGCCGACGTTACGTATTACGTAAAAACGGATTCTCTTGTCGAAGAAGAGGCAAAACAAAGAGCAACTTCTGTTTATCTTGTCGACAGGGTGGTGCCGATGCTTCCTGAAAGACTCTCTAATCATATCTGTTCTCTTAATCCTGCCGAAGACAAGTTAACATATTCTGCTGTTTTTGAGCTGAACGATAAATCGGAGGTCATCAATGAATGGTTCGGAAGGACTATTATCAATTCCGATAAGCAATTTTCATATAATGAAGCCCAGCAGGTAATCGATACAGGTGATGGTGATATGAAGGACCAGGTTCTTCTCCTTCACAGGCTGGCACAGCAACTGCGTACAAAAAGATTTGCAATGGGCGCTTTTGCCTTTGAAAAAATTGAAGTGAGGTTTGATCTTGATGAGGCAGGGAAACCTCTTGGTATCAAATTCCGTGAGATGGGAACCGCAAATCAGCTCATTGAGGAATTCATGCTTCTGGCTAATAAACGTGTGGCGGAATATGTCGGTAAAAAACTGAAGGGGAAAACTTTCGTTTACCGTATTCACGATAGGCCCGATCCTGAAAAGATCAGCAATTTCAGCCATTTCATAACAAGGTTTGGCTATAAGCTTATTGAGGATGATAAGACCTCCCTGCCTAAGGCAATGAATAAATTACTGCATTCTGTTGAAGGAAAAAAGGAACAGAATATAATTGAAACACTTGCCCTGCGATCGATGGCCAAAGCAATTTATTCCACCGATAACATTGGTCATTATGGCCTGTCCTTCAAATATTACACTCATTTTACTTCTCCGATCCGTCGCTATCCCGATATGATGGTCCACCGGCTTCTTTCAGCATATCTTGCAGAAGAAAATCCAGGACAAAAAGATAAATATCAGAAGCTTTGCGACCACTCGTCAAAGATGGAACGACTGGCAGCCGAGGCCGAAAGAGCCTCAATCAAATATAAACAGGTCGAATATATGAGCGATAAGACCGGCCAGGTATTCGAAGGTGTTATATCGGGTGTTACGGAATGGGGAATATATGTTGAGATAGTTGAGAATCAATGCGAAGGAATGATCCATATAAGAGAGCTTGCTGATGATTTTTATGAATATGATGAAGAATGCTACTGTATAAGAGGCCGCTCAACGGGTAAAGTCTACGCTCTTGGCGATCGTGTAAACATAGAAGTCGTAAAAGCTGACCTCCAGAAAAAACAACTGGATTACAGACTGGACTGATCCTCTTCGATCACCTTCAGCAACTCCTCCACAGCATCTTTCTCAGGTACGTTCTTCAGAACAGGTACAGTTCCCTTGTATATATGAACCTTCCCATTCGCTGCTCCCACGTACCCGTAATCTGCCCCGGCCATTTCACCCGGACCGTTTACTATACACCCCATAACAGCTATTTTGAGCCCTTTCAGATGACCCGTTGCCTCTTTCACTTTCTTAACCGACTCCTGCAGATCGAATTTTGTCCGGCCACAGGTGGGACACGATAAGTACATGGTTCGGGTTATCCTTGTTTCGGTGCACTGAAGAATTGAAAAGTTAAGAGCAGTTACATCTTTGAAATTAACGTCCCCGAAATTGGTAATGGAAATCCCGGAAACTCTTTTGTCAATGACAAATTTTCCAAGGAGAGCAGATGCCTTGACCTGAAGATCCTCCAGGTTATTCTCATGGAAAACAGGATTAATAATAATATTATGCTTCAGCCCTTTCTCTTCAAGAGTATTCAGGAAATGTTCCGGGGCATATCTCTCCTTCTCCGGGTTGAAGGTGAAAATAACCATGGTGGTAGCGGGTTCGGGGTTTTTAAGATATCTTATATCAAAATGAGAACCGGTAAGCAGAAAATTCAGCTTGTCTGATTTGTAAGTTGTTCCATGAAAAGTCTCAGGAGAAAACAAAGGGAACAAATTCTTATTCTCCTGCCTGTCATACCATATCTTAAACGGAAGTATAATGGAAACATCATCAGGGATAGAAGCAGGGCAACCTTTTGCAATAATAAAATCTGCTGAACTGTCAGTTCTTTCAATTATCCCTTTTTCCCCTTTTAACCTGAATCCGGCTTCCTTAAAGCTGTCAGTATTTATTTCAGCAAAGGACGTCATATTCGATATTACAACAGGACCTTTTATTCTCTTCAATACTTCCGGATGTGATACAGGAGCCTTAAAACTCAAAGGCCTGTCTGGTCTTGTACCGGGCAATCCTCTCGGGTAATATCCGGCAAGCTTTTTTGCAACGGGGATCTCTTTCTCGGGATCCTCCGAAAGCGATACTCTTATTGTATCGCCAATGCCTTCCGAAAGAAGGGCTCCGATACCCGCTGCAGACCTTACACGTCCGTCTTCCCCTTCCCCGGCTTCAGTCACTCCCAGGTGCAGAGGATATGATACACCCTCGCCTGACATCATATTGACCAGCATCCTTGTAGCCTCAATCATTATCGCGGTATCTGATGACTTCATCGAGATAACCAGGTTATTAAAATTCTCGGCGCGGAAGATCTTTATAAACTCCAGTGCAGAAAATACCATTCCTTTTGGTGTGTTCCCATACCTGGTCATTATGCGGTCAGAGAGAGATCCATGGTTAATGCCGATTCGAATTACAGTAAGGTGCTCGCGGCAAATATTTATAAGTGGTAACAGTTTGGCGTGCGTTCTCTCAAGTTCTTCATCGTATTCCTTCTCAGTAAGCACCTTTTTTTCAAAAGAGGCTCGTTTGTCGGCATAGTTACCCGGATTTATTCTAACCTTCTCAACCAGCCGTGCTGCTGTCTCTGCAGCAACAGGATTAAAATGTATATCAGCAATCAGCGGAGTGCTGAATCCCGCTTTTCTGAGCTCCTTCTTTATAACCGCAAGATTTTCCGCTTCTTTCACCCCTTGTGCCGTCAGTCTCACATAATCCGCTCCCGCCTCAATTATCCTTATGCACTGTTCCACCGATGCCCTTGTATTAAGAGTGTCGGTGTTCGTCATCGACTGTATACGGATAGTATGATTCCCTCCCAGGGGCACGGAACCGATGAAGACCACTGAGGAAATGTAATT
>CAYUQR010000003.1:5141-149647 GCA_964446825.1 uncultured Rikenellaceae bacterium | reverse complement strand
TATGATTCCCTCCCAGGGGCACGGAACCGATGAAGACCACTGAGGAAATGTAATTAAACCCCCTGTGGTCCCCCTGGGAGGGGGACAAATCCTTTTCAGAATTGAGATTATTCATACATTGACCCCCTTCGGTCCCCCTGATAGGGAGACAAATTTGTTGTAATATATTCTTTTATTTTATCGATAACAGTTTCAATATCATTATGAATATCAAAATTTGTGAAACGTAAAATATGATAACCGTTAGTCCTAAATATATTTTCACGCTTTTTATCAGAATCTGCGTTTTTTATTAAAGCATGAATTTCTCCGTCAACTTCTACTATAAGTTTAAGCTCATGACAAAAAAAATCAACGATATAATCAAAAATAGGCTGTTGTCTCCGAAATTTGTACCCATAGATATTTTTTGATTTTAATTTTGACCAGAGAATAGTTTCAGGTTGAGTCATATTACTCCTTAATACTCGGGCTCTTTTAACCAACTCTTTGTTCTTATCGTATCTCATTCCCTTTCAGTTCATTCCGTGTAGTTTTATCCCCCCTCTGGGGGGATCATAGGGGGGTTTTACTCCCGTAACATCACTCTCTTTCCCACTCCGCTCCCTCCTTCAAATCTTTCAGCCCCACACCGACCTCTTTCAGCATATTCCTTATCTTATCCGAGGTGGACCACTCTTTATTATTCTTTGCATCCTGGCGAAGATCAATGATGATCTTCATAAGATCGTCGGTGAGTTTTTCATCCTTCTGTACCGACGATTCATCTTTTAATCCGAGTATATCAAACACAAAAGTATTAAAGAGCACCTTCATCGAATCCAGTCCCGCCGCATCAATTTTTTCGGTGCCATCGGCAACTGAGTTGATAAGACGTACACCATCAAAGAGATGAGATATCAGTATCGGACTGTTCAGGTCATCATCAAGAGCTTCATAGCATTTGTTTTTCAGATTATCCACATCGATTGTCGACTCGGATTCAGGCTTCAGCCTGTTAAGAGTTTCAATGGCTTTCATCAGTTTCTGAAGTCCTTTTTCCGCAGCCTGCAGTGCTTCGTTGGAGAAATCGATTGTGCTTCGGTAATGAGCCTGCAGAATGAAGAACCTCACTGTCATTGGACTGTATGCCTGCTGCAGCACAGGGTGATCACCGCTGAAAAGCTGGTCGAGTGTAATGAAATTGCCAAGCGACCGGGCCATCTTCTGCCCGTTTATTGTGATCATGTTATTATGTATCCAGTATTTCACGGGTTCTTTTCCCAGGGCTGCAGTTGATTGTGCAATCTCACATTCGTGATGTGGAAACATAAGGTCCATTCCGCCACCGTGTATGTCAAACTCGTTTCCAAGATATTTCGTACTCATTGCAGAACACTCGAGGTGCCATCCCGGGAAGCCGTCGCTCCAGGGTGAGGGCCATCTCATTAAATGCTCCGGAGCAGCTTTCTTCCACAGGGCAAAATCGAAAGAATTTCGTTTTTCATCCTGTCCTTCAAGCGCCCTTGTGTTGCTTTGAAGCTCCTCCAGGACACGTCCCGATAGCTTTCCGTATTTATACTTTTTGGTGTATTTCAGGAGATCAAAATATACCGATCCGTTTGTCACGTATGCATAACCCTTATCAATCAGCGAGCTTATAAGTGTCTGTTGTTCAATTATATGCCCCGAGGCTCTCGGTTCAATGGAAGGGTGAAGGGTATTCAGCTGATCCATATTCTTATAGAAGGTATTCATGTACTTCTGCACCACCTCCATGGGCTCGAGATGTTCCAGGCGTGCTTTTTTTTCAACTTTATCTTCCCCTTCGTCAGAATCATTTTCAAGGTGGCCGACATCGGTTATATTGCGAACATATCTCACTTTATATTCCAGGTGAGTCAGGTAACGGAACAGCAGATCGAAGGTGATTGCCGGCCTTGCATGACCCAGATGAGCATCGCTGTAAACGGTTGGTCCGCATACATACATTCCCACAAAAGGTGCATGAAGCGGCTTGAATGGTTCCTTCTTTTTCGACAGGCTGTTAAAGATGAATAAGTTGTTCTGCATCACAAATTTATTTGATATAACAAAAGTAAGGTAATTATTTATTTTTATTGCATTTCCCAAAATCATCACTATCTTTGTCGCCACAAATCAAATATTCCTTCCTTTAAAGGGTGTTTGGTTTTTATTAAGAAGGGTGAAGAGATTAGGCTCTGTGAAACCCTGGCAACCAATCCATAACTTTTGGAAAACGGTGCCAAAACCTAATCCCGGAAAGCCGGGAGATGATAAAAATTTTAACACTAAAAAAATGAATTCATTTCATCTGACACACAACAACTTTATCATGCCGCTCATGCCTATGCGCATGTGCCGGTAAAAGTTTTGTATGCAATCGCATATTTTCTGAGTAAATCACCTGGACTAATGACTGGATTGTTATATCTGTCGGTCCGGTATTTGTAAAATTTAAAAATTAAAACAATGGGAAAAGGAAAAATAAAATTTGAAACATTACAGGTTCATGCAGGTCATCACCCCGATAAAGATACATTATCAAGAGCGGTGCCTATTTACCAGACATCATCTTATGTTTTTAAAAATGCAAAACATGCTGCTGATCTTTTCGACCTCGCCGAATGGGGAAACATTTACACGCGAATTAATAACCCCACAACAGATGTTTTCGAGAAAAGAGTCGCTGCCCTCGAAGGAGGTGTAGCTTCACTTGCTGTATCGTCGGGACATGCGGCCCAGTTCATTGCACTGACAACAATCCTGAAAAAGGGAGAGAACTTCATCACTTCTCCTTTTCTATATGGCGGGAGTCATAACCAGTTTAAGGTCACATTTGCAAACTTTGGAATTGAAGCCAGGTTTGCAAAAGATCTGAACCCTGATTCGTTTGAAAAGCTTATCGATGGCAATTCTAAAGCCATTTATGTAGAGACAATTGGTAATCCGGGATTCAATATTCCGGATTTTGAGGCTTTCTCAAAGCTGGCTGTTAAACACGGATTGCCTCTTATCGTTGATAACACTTTCGCTGCCTGCGGCTATCTCTGCAGGCCAATTGAATATGGCGCTAACATTGTTGTGGAATCTGCCACCAAGTGGATAGGAGGTCATGGGACAAGTATTGGAGGTGTAATTACCGATGCCGGTAACTTTAACTGGAATAATGGCAATTTCCCTGTATTTACCGAACCTGCTGAAGGTTATCATGGCAAGATATTCGGTGATATTTTCTCGCAGACCTCTCCTGCCGGTAACATAGCCTTTATTGTCAAGGCACGCGTTGAAGGCTTAAGGGACCTTGGCCCTGCCATCAGCCCGTTCAACTCGTTTCTTCTTTTGCAGGGACTTGAAACACTCTCACTGAGGATGGAACGCCATGTTCAGAATACCCTCGCTCTTGCAAAATGGCTTGAGGCACATCCGGGTGTAGAGAAAGTAAATTATCCGGGTCTTCCGGGTAATCCTTACCACAACCTGGCAAAGAAATATTTGCCGAAAGGCCCTGGCGGCGTACTGAGTTTTGTTCTTAAGGCAAGAAAATCGAGAGCGGTCCGACTGGTGGAACACCTCGAACTGGTAAGTCATCTCGCAAATGTCGGCGACGCAAAAACTCTTATCATCCAGCCTTCTTCCACAACACACTCACAGCTTTCTGCAGAAGAGCAGCAAGCCATTGGCATCGAACCCGGAATGTTCAGGGTATCGGTAGGGATAGAACATATTGATGACATCATCAACGATTTTGAACAGGCCTTCAAACAGGTGTTGTAAAAAAAAGCATGATATGACAAGAGAAAAATTAAGAATAGGATTATTTGGATACGGATGTGTAGGGCAGGGCCTGCATGACGTGTTGAACAGCAGCAAAGGTTTTAAGGCTGATATTGTCAGAATATGCGTCAAGGATCGCACAAAAAAGAGAAGGATACCCATGTCGAATTTCACTTTCGATAAAAATGATATCCTGAATGATCCGTCAATAAACCTTGTTGTTGAGCTTATAGATGACGCTGATGAAGCTTTCAATATCGTGTCCACAGCAATGAAAAGCGGTAAAAACGTTGTAACAGCCAATAAGATGATGGTGGCTAAGCATTTTAAGGAACTTGTGGAGATGCAGGGAAAGTACCAGGTATCGCTTCTGTACGAAGCCTCTGCCGGTGCCAGTATCCCCATTATCAGGAATCTTGAGGAATATTACGACAACGAACTGCTGCACTCCCTGAGGGGTATCCTGAACGGTACTACAAACTATATCCTTACAAAGATGCATAACGAAGGACTGCCCTATGATACTGTTTTAAAAGAAGCACAGGAGAAAGGATTCGCAGAATCAGACCCGACCCTTGATGTGGAAGGATGGGATGCCAAATATAAGCTTTGCATTATAACAGGACATGCTTACGGACTGTTTCTCGACACTGATGAGGTTTTTCATTATGGCATAAACAAAATATCAAAATTTGATATTCAGTATGCAAAAGAAAAGGGCTATAAAATTAAGCTGGTCCCCTATGTGGGTAAAACAAATAAAAATACTATTACAAGTTTTGTCCTTCCAAGATTTATTTCATCCGACAAATATCTCTATAATGTCGATAACGAGTATAATGGAATAATAACAGAAGCTGCCTTTGCCGACAAACAGTTCTTCAGCGGCAAGGGAGCCGGCGGGCATGCAACGGGGAGTGCCGTGCTTTCAGATATTTCAGCTAACTCCTATGGCTACAGGTATGAATATAAAAAATTCCAGCAGGGAACTGTCTCAAAATATACCCGTAACCATAAACTTGAGATCTATCTGAGGTATAATGATGAAAAGGACAGGGATTTATTTGGATTTGAGGAAGTGTCGGAATACTTTAGCAGTAAATTTAATAAGTATGTAATCGGAGTTGTCAACCTCGAAAGACTTTATGCTCTCAGGGAACAACTTCGTAACATGGATGTTTTTATAGTTAATACGGGAAGAAAAGTTAACCTTGAAACACTCACTTGAAAATATCATCCGGCAAAAGATCCTGATCCTCGACGGCGCAATGGGGACCATGATCCAGAAACATAAGCTTCAGGAGAACGATTTCCGGGGCGATAAGTTCCGCGATCATCCAATGCCCCAGAAGGGAAATAATGATTTATTGTCAGTAACCCGACCTGAAATTATTAAAAGCATTCATAAGCAATATCTCGAAGCCGGTGCCGATATCATCACAACAAATACTTTTAATTCCAACAGGATCTCCATGGCTGATTATGGTATGGAGGATCTTGTTTATGAAATGAACCTGCAGTCGGCCCGCATCGCTGCCGAAACAATTGCTGAATTTGAAAATTCAAAAGAGACTTCAGAACATTTTATTGTCGGTACACTCGGTCCAACAAACCGGACAGCATCCATGTCGTCCGATGTTAATGACCCGGGCGCCAGATCTGTAACCTTTGACGATCTGGTTGATGCATATTCCGTTCAGACAAGGGGACTTATTGACGGAGGTGTTCATCTTCTGCTCGTTGAAACTATCTTCGATGTTCTGAATTGCAAAGCTGCCCTTTATGCTATCGATACCGTATTTGAAGAAAAAGGAATACGTCTGCCTGTAATGGTTTCAGGTACCATTACCGATGCCAGCGGAAGAACGCTTACCGGTCAGACACTCGAAGCATTTATAGTTTCTGTCTCCCATTTTCCTTTATTCAGCTTAGGGCTGAACTGTGCCCTGGGAGCCGAACAACTCCGGCCGTTTGTTGAAGAACTATCAGGGAAGACAGGTTTTTATGTTTCTGTTCATCCCAATGCCGGACTCCCCAACCAGTTCGGGGAATATGACCAGTCGGCCTCATTTATGGCTTCCATTGCGGATGATTTCATGAAAGAGGGATGGGTTAATATAATTGGAGGCTGTTGTGGCACAACTCCTCTTCACATAAAAAAGATAGCGGAGGCATCAAAAAGATATAAACCAAGGGTAAGGCCTGAGCTTACTAAATATACAAGGCTCAGCGGCCTCGAGGCCCTTACGATAACCCCTCAGACAAATTTTGTAAATATAGGAGAACGTACAAACGTATCCGGTTCGATAAAGTTTGCCAGGCTAATAAAGGAAGAAAAGTATGATGAGGCGCTGGCTATTGCAAGAAACCAGGTTGAAGGCGGAGCCCAGATTATCGATATTTGCATGGATGAGGCTATGCTCGACTCTGAAAAGGCTATGGTGAAATTTGTAAATCTTGTGATGGCAGAGCCCGATATCTCAAAGCTTCCTCTGATGATTGATTCATCCAGATGGAATACCATTGAAAAGGCTCTTAAATGCATACAGGGAAAATCGGTCGTCAATTCAATCAGCCTGAAGGAGGGCGAAGAAATATTCCTCGACCATGCGCGTCTTATTAGAAAATATGGCGCCGCTGCAGTGGTCATGCTGTTCGACGAAACCGGGCAGGCCGATACTTATGAAAAACGGATCAGTGTTGCAGAAAGATCCTATCGCCTGCTTGTTGATAAAATCGGATTCCCTCCCGAGGATATAATTTTTGATCCCAATGTGCTGGCAGTTGCAACAGGAATAGAAGAGCATAACAATTATGCGGTTAATTTCCTTAAAGCTACTGAATGGATAAAACAGAATCTTCCTCTCTGCAAAGTAAGCGGAGGGATAAGCAATCTTTCGTTCTCATTCAGGGGCACCGACAGGGTTCGTGAGGCTATGCACTCGGTATTTCTTTATCATGCTATAAAGGCTGGTCTCGATATGGGGATTGTTAATCCAGGTATGTTGCAGGTTTACAGCGAAATAGATCCCGACCTGCTTCAGCTTACCGAGGATGTGATCCTTAACCGCAGGAAGGATTCCACCGAACGGCTTGTGAAGTTTGCCGAGGGAATAAAGAATGAGGGTAAAAAGGTTGAGAAAGAGGATGCCTGGCGTCAGCTGCCTGTTGTTGAACGCATAAAACACTCTCTGATAAGAGGCCTCGATGAATTTATTGAACAGGATGTCGAGGAAGCCCGATCGCTGTTCAAAAGATCAATAGAACTTATTGAGGGACCACTTATGGGAGGCATGAATGAGGTGGGCGATCTGTTCGGCTCGGGTAAAATGTTCCTCCCCCAGGTGGTAAAAAGTGCCAGGGTGATGAAGAAAGCTGTTTCAAAGCTGGCTCCTTATATAGAACAGGAGAGCGAAGCAGGTGAGAAAAAAATAGCCGGAAAAGTTCTTCTTGCCACTGTCAAGGGTGATGTTCATGACATAGGAAAAAATATTGTCGGGGTGGTGCTGTCGTGCAATAATTACGAGATAATCGACCTCGGCGTTATGGTGCCGGCTGAAAAGATACTGGATACCGCTGTTAAGGAAAAGGTCGATTTTGTCGGGCTCAGCGGGTTAATTACACCTTCACTGGAGGAGATGGTACATGTTGCCGCTGAGATGGAACGAAGGAAATTTACAATTCCGCTCCTGATAGGTGGTGCAACAACATCCGAGATACATGCTGCAGTAAAGGTTGCACCCGCATATTCAAATACAGTCATCCATGTTAAGGATGCCTCAAAAGCTGCAGGAGTTCTCTCTTCTCTTCTTCAAAAAGACAATAGAAGTTATGTTTCCTCAATAAAAGAGAAGTATGCAAAAATGAGGGCTGACCATAACTCCAGGCAATCTGAAAGAAACCTGCTCTCATTAAATGAAGCAAGAAAGAACAAATATGTAACTGACTGGCAGGCCATCAGGCTTCCTGAACCTGCAAAGCCGGGGATACATGTATTGCCGGAAATAGACCTTGATGTACTCTCGCGGTATATCGACTGGACCTACTTTTTCTTTGCCTGGAAAATATCAGGGAAATACCCCGCAATATTCAGCGATCCTGTAAAAGGAGAGGAGGCAAGGAAATTGTTTGACGATGCTCAGCTGTATCTCAGGAAAATTATTGATCTAAAATTGATTACAGCCAGAAGTGTTTTTGGCATCTTTCCCGCTGTATCCGAAGTAGATGATGTAAAAGTATTTTCAGGAAGTGACAGAAAAGAGGTTAAGGCGATTTTCAGGTTTCTGAGGAACCAGGAGCATAAGGATAAAGGTGTCCCGAACCTCTCTCTTTCCGACTATATTGCTCCTGAATCGACAGGATTAAAAGATCATGTAGGGGCCTTTGTTGTTACAGCTTCCATTGATGATGAAGCCATGAAGGCATTTAAAGATGATGATTATGCAACTATTATGATCAGGATACTAAGTGACAGGTTCGCTGAGGCAATTGCCGAGTGGCTCCACGAAAAAATAAGAAAGGAATACTGGGCTTATGCACCCGGGGAGAACCTTGGTATTGATGACATGCTTAAACTCAAATATAAGGGAATAAGACCGGCGCCCGGCTACCCTGCATGCCCCGATCATACTGAAAAGAGAGTGCTGTTCGATCTTCTGGGTGCCGAAAAAAAGATAGGCGCAGAGCTTACTGAGAATTTTGCGATGGTGCCACCTGCATCGGTCAGCGGATACATCTTTTCACATCCCGGATCGGCCTATTTTAATATAGGAAAGATCGGACCTGACCAGTTAAAGGACTATTCCTTGCGTAAAAATATGACAATTGAAGAAGCAGCCAGGTGGCTTGCTCCTAACTTATGATTCTGATAAAATGAGTGTAATAGAAAAGATTAACAATGCTAAAAGCCCTCTATTCACCTTTGAGCTGCTTCCGCCTCTGAAAGGGCATAGTATTGAAAGAATTTATACGGCTATTGACAGGCTGATTGATTTTGATCCGGCATATATTAACTTTACCTCTCATCGTAATGAAACTTCCTATTCTGAAAGATCCGACGGCCTGATTGAGAAAAAGGTGGTGCGCATCAGACCAGGCACCATTGCCCTGGCTGCTGCGGTTAAATATAAATACAATATTACTGTCGTTCCGCATATACTATGTGGCGGATTTTCGAAGGAAGAGACTGAGAATGCTCTTATTGAAATGAATTTCCTTGGTATCGACGATGTCCTGGCACTCCGTGGTGATCCTCCTAAAGGTACCCGCCGGTTTGTTCCTGAAAAAGACGGACATTCAAATGCTTTTGAACTCGTAAAACAGATCGCCGGAATGAACAGGGGTAAGTATCTTGAAGAGTCACTTGTGGATACTACACCGACAAATTTCTGTATTGGCGTTGCAGGCTATCCCGAGAAACACTTTGAAGCTCCGAATCTGCAGGCTGATATTGAAAACCTGAAACTTAAAGTAGACTCCGGAGCATGTTATATCGTGACGCAGATGTTTTTTGACAACAGTAAATTCCTGGCATTCAGGGACGAGGTCAGGAAAGCCGGGATAACAGTACCGGTAATTGCAGGTCTTAAGCCCATCTCAGCCCTTTATGATATTAAATTATTGCCACAGGCCTTCCATATTGATCTTCCTAATGACCTTGTTTCGGCAGTTCAGAAATGCACAACCGACAAGGAGGCCCGCGAAGTGGGAATCGAATGGGCAACAATGCAGTCTAAAGGATTGCTGAAAGAGAAAGTCCCGGGCATCCACTACTACACTCTGGGCCGTTCCGATAATGTCGCCAGGATTGTGAAAGCATCGTTCTAAAAAAGGCGACAGGCTATAGGCTACAGGCTTCAGGATTTTTTCCCCCGTACCCCGTACCCCGTACCTTTTTGCCTAGCGTCCAGCGCCTAGCGTCTAGTGCCTAGCGTCCAGCGCCTAGCGCCTAGCGTCTTATATCTTGAACGCCTTCTTTATCTTATCCACATAATCCAGCTTCTCCCAGGCAAAAAACTCAACTTTCTTGAGATAGGATTTTTTACCGTTGCCATTTAATGTTTTGGGTATGCTGTCATCTACTTTATAATAAACCTCCACATTGGCGGTGTAAGGATCTCTTCCGAAATGGCCGTATGATGCGGTTGGAATGAAAACAGGATTCTTCAGTCCAAATCTTTCTACTATGGAATATGGACGCATATCGAAGATGTCATTCAGCTTCAGGGCAATTTCCCCGTCAGAGAGTATTTTCCCTTTAGAGTCCTTTACTTTGGCAGTGCCGTAAGTATTTATAAATAATCCCACGGGTCTCGCAACGCCTATGGCATAAGCTACCTGTATAAGAGCCTGGTCGGCAACTCCTGCTGCCACAAGGTTCTTTGCTATATGACGGGCAGCATAGGCGGCTGAGCGGTCAACTTTTGAAGAGTCTTTTCCTGAGAATGCACCACCGCCATGTGCACCATGACCTCCATATGTGTCAACAATGATCTTGCGGCCTGTAAGACCGGTGTCACCGTGAGGACCACCGATAACAAACTTCCCTGTCGGGTTAACAAGAAGTTTCATATCGGAGGTAAAAAATTTCCGGACTCTTTCCGGAAGGCTTTTTTTAACTCTTGGTATCAGAATTTTCCTGATATCTTCACTTATCTTCTCCTGCATTGCAGCCTCTGCCTCAAGTTCAGCCTTATGTGTATTGTTTTTAGGAAGAACAAATTCATCATGCTGGGTGCTTATAACTATTGTGTCGATCTTTACCGGCTTGTTATTGTCGTCATATTCGACCGTGACCTGCGATTTGCTGTCGGGACGCAGATATTTCATCTGTTTTCCTTCGCGCCTGATGGCAGCCAGCTCTTGCAGGAACCTGTGAGCAAGTTCAATGGTAAGGGGCATGAAGTTATCCATTTCGCGGCATGCATAGCCAAACATCATTCCCTGGTCGCCTGCACCCTGTTCTTCGGGATTGGCACGAACCACACCCTGATTTATATCGCTCGACTGCTCGTGAATTGTCGAAATAACTCCGCATGAGTCGCAGTCAAAACGATATTCAGCTTTTGTATAACCTATATTTCGTATTACTTTTCGGGCTGTCTCCTGTACATCAACCCATCCTTCCGTTCTCACTTCACCACCACAAACAACAAGGCCTGTGGTTACAAATGTCTCGCAGGCGACCTTCGATTCAGGATCCCAGCGTAGAAACTCATCAAGCAGGGCATCCGATATCTGATCTGCCACCTTGTCGGGGTGTCCTTCTGAAACTGACTCCGACGTAAATAAATATCCCATAATTCAATTATTAATTGATTAACTAACACTAAAAGGAAGTTTGGTTGATTGTAAAAATGGAATTATCCGTGGTTTAGCATTTTTTTCCTGTGGTTGCAATCAGCTCAAATCTTTCCACTAAAATTATGTTGCAAAGCAAATAAAAAAATTCAGGAAATGCAAATAGATTATGAGTTAGTTAGTATCCTGAAGACCTCCTCGAGGTTGCTTTCCTGTTTCTGAAGCGAAAGGACTGTCAGTTTGTTTTTAACTGCGAAGTTGAAAATGGCAGGACGTATATCCTCTTCTCCTTCGGCTTCAATGAGCCATGCATTTTCTTTAACATGTTTCACATTGCTGACATTCGCAATTTTGTTCAGAGACATTTCTTTTACTGACTTATCGAACTCAACCTGTATAACCTGGCCGGGTTGCTTTATTCTTGAATAGATTTTACTCTTTTCCTCATCAGCAACAATGATACCTTTATCGATTATTATCACCCGGTCGCATATTGCCTCAACCTCCTGCATAATGTGCGTTGAAAGCAATACTGTCTTTTCCCTGCCGGCCTCCCTGATGAGGTTGCGTATCTCAACTATCTGGTTGGGATCGAGACCTGATGTGGCTTCATCGAGAATCAGTACCCCGGGGTTATGAATAAGAGCCTGAGCGAGTCCAACCCTCTGCCTGTAACCCTTGGAGAGTGATCCGATCTTTTTTTTCTGTTCGGGCACCAGGCCTGTAGTCTCGATAATATTATCAATTAGTTTTTTCTTTGGTATTCCGGTATTGTATATGGAAGCTACGAAACCAAGGTATTCCCTCACATACATTTCAGGATAAAGGGGATTGTTTTCAGGAAGATAACCGATCTGTTTCCTGACCTCGAGATTTTCTGTTCCCACTTCAAGATCATTGACCTTAACCAATCCCGAAGAAGGCGGTATGAAACCGGTAATGATCTTCATCATGGTTGATTTTCCGGCGCCATTGGGACCCAGGAAACCAACAATTTTCCCTGTCTCTACACGAAAGGATACATCATCAAGTGCTTTTTGTTCACCATACAGCTTTGTGACTCCCTGAACAACGATCGACATACTGCTTTCCCTTTCAATGAATGAAGGTGCTAAGATAAATTATTGCTGTGGCATCTGCAATTCCATAATTTATTAAATTTGGATATCATCAAACAGCAGAGACAAATGGAGAACCAGTTATTGATTATTTTGGTAATGGTAATTTATATTACGCTCCTTATATCATGGGGTGTTTTCCAGGGCAGAAAAGTAAAGACGGGAAGCGATTATGCCATTGCCGGACGAAATTTACCCGGATGGGTTGCTGCACTCTCTGAAAGGGCAACAGGGGAGTCTTCCTGGGCTTTGCTGGGACTGCCCGGTGCTGCCTATGCCATGGGACTGACAGAAATATGGACTGCAATAGGCTGCGTGGCGGGAATTGTCTCGGCATGGGCTTTCCTGGCATGGCGGCTCAGGGATGAAGCAGAGAAATACAAAGTATCGACTTTCACAGAGTATATAGCTGCAAAACATGGTGAAACAGGGAAGATGTTAAGGATAGTTTCAAGCCTGGCAATCGTCTTCTTTTTCTTCTTTTATGTGGGAGCTCAGTTTCTTGGCGGCGGAAAAACACTTCACACTCTCTTCGGTCTTAAACCGGGCATAGGTGTTCTGATTACAGCTGCTGTTATTGTTCCCTATACTGTTTACGGAGGATTCAGAAGCGTGGTATATACTGATGTTGTACAAGCTATCCTGATGATTATTACTCTTATTGTGGGTCCGATAGTGGGCCTGATATATATCTTTCATAACCCCGATACATTTGCCTCAGGTATAACAGAGGCGCTTATAAAATCGGGCGATACCTATAACTCGGTTACAGGAGCTGCCAAAGGATTCGGAGCAGGCCTCCTGATAACAGGAGGATTCAGCTGGTTTTTTGGATACCTGGGAGGGCAACCCCAGCTGAGCCTCAGATTTATGGCTATCAGCAATGCCCGGCAGGCAAAAAAGGCGCGCAATATTGGTATAGCATGGACAATCATAGCTTATATAGGTGCTCTCATGATCGGATGGATAGGTATTGCAATTTTTGGCCCTGCAGGATTAAGTGATCCTGAATATGTTATGCCTCGTGTGATACTGAAGCTTTTTCCTCCTGTTATTGCTGCCCTGCTTATTACAGGAGCAATAGCTGCCATGATTTCTACAGCCGATTCATTGCTCATTCTCTCGGCTACGGAACTTTCAGAAAGTATATTGAAGAAGAAAGGGAAAGGAGAAGAAGAGATCGCATCAGGGACATTAAGACGGCATCGTATAACAACTGCAGTGATAGCTGTAATTGCCCTGGTATTGTCATATTTATCTCCCTCAAAGCTTATATTCACTCTCGTCAGTTATGTCTGGGCAGGTATCGGATGTACCTTTTCAGTTGTAATTCTTTTCACTTTATTCTGGAAAAAGTATCATGGAAGGGCTGCTATTATAACTGTTATAACAGGTATATTGTTTACCATTATCTGGATAAGCGGTGGATTTGAGCAACATTATAAGATCACGCCGGGGAAAACAGAATTCCTCCTGGAACAGAATGTAATAAATCCGATGGAAAAGAATTTGCTTCTCAGCGCTGAAGGCAGAAAGTACATAAGTTCAGCGCGGTTTGAATCTGAAATATCCAATATCCTCAACGAACCTTCCGATGCAAAAAGGATTCCTGTAATTACGTCATCCTATACAGAAAAAGGAGTACCGGCACGACTGACTACTTTTTTGATTTCATTTCTTGTGGCAGTCTTCTCAACATATCTTGTTCCTCCTAAGCGCCCCAGCCACCCATAAACTGAGAGGAACTGGCAAAAGAGGATTTTGGATTTACACAGCAGACAGGGATCTTTGAACTGTTGGCTATTATAGATTGCTCTGAGGCCCCAACCACGTAATCAGCAAAAGTGATATTCTTGGTAGTCACAATTACTATCAGGTCAGCATTTATCTTCTGTGCAAAATCAATAGTCTGTACCGCTATATCGCCTCTTGGCAACTTTTGAATCTCATACTCTATATTGTTTTGCATAAAGTACTTGATTGCAAAGTTCAAATTCACATTGATCTTTTTTATCAGTCCTTTATCTGAACTGGCGGCAACCAGCAGGTGTATTTTTGAATCGAAATACTTACCCATAAATATTGCCATCTGTATCTTCTCCTTATTCTCCTTCTTGAAGTCAACCGGGAAAACAATATTATGGTATCTCTCCTGGTCGGCAGGAGGATCCTGAACAACTATGAATGGCATTTTGGTTTTAACAATAACTTTCAGTGCCCAGCTGCCGGTAAGTTTTTGCATTCCCTTCATGCCATGTGTCCCCATTACTACAAGATTGGCATCCTTTTCGTTTGCATACTCAGCTATGGACTTGAAAATAGTTCCCTTTATAATCTGGTATATGATCGGTATACCATATTTATGACTGTTTACCTCAGCCACCTGCTTTAACATTGCTACCTTTTTTGTCTCCTCTTTCTTTACAATACCGGTACTGACAATGTGCAGCAGACAGATATCATTATTTATCATACGACTGATCTTAATTGCATGGGTAAGGGCATGTTCGGCTACATGAGTAAAATCCCAGGGTACTACTATAAGTTTTTTATTTTCTTCCATAGCTATTATCAGGTTTCAATTAATATTCAAAGTTATTTAGATTTTACAAATTTTCAAATCAAAAATATTTGAATGGCTTACCGTCTTTATTAATAACTGTTTTGCGCGACATATATTATCTGTAACTATCAAATCTACTGAAAAAGAACAATCTAACAAACAAAAACAATGCCATAAAAAATAAAAAAGCTCCGGTTTAGTTAATAAAATGGGGATCAAAAATAAATTAATGATGATTTAGTGGAACTTAGCGGCCAACATTTTATTATTTTTGCGCTACTATTTTTATTGAATATATCAAATGCTGATGAAAAGAACTAAGATAAAACAATTACTAATAAACCCCGTGCCTGGGTCAGATGTACTGGTGAAAGGTTGGGTAAGGACAAAGCGGGGGAACAGGAATATTGCATTTATTGCTTTGAATGACGGTTCAACAATAGAAAATATACAGGTGGTTGCCGATACGGCATCTTTTGACGAGAGTCTTCTTAAAGATATAACAACAGGTGCCTGCATTGCCGTTACAGGAAAACTGGTTGAATCGCAGGGCCAGGGTCAGCTTGTTGAAATTATGGCTTCTTCCATTGATATCTATGGGAAAAGCGATACCGAAACATACCCTCTTCAGAAGAAGGGACATTCTATGGAATTTCTCAGGGAGAACGCTCACCTCAGGTTCAGGACCAACACTTTTGGTGCTGTTTTCAGAATACGACATGCAATGGCATTTGCCATTCATAAGTATTTTAACGATAAGGGATTTTTCTACCTTCATACACCTATTGTTACAGGAAGTGATGCTGAAGGCGCAGGCGAGATGTTCCACGTTACAACTCTTGATCTGAAGAATATGCCTCGCACCGAAGATGGCTCAATCGATTTTCGGGATGATTTCTTTGGAAGGGAGACAAATCTTACTGTTTCAGGGCAGCTTGAGGGAGAATTGGGAGCCCTTGCCCTTGGCGACATCTATACCTTCGGACCAACTTTCAGGGCAGAAAACTCAAATACCCCACGGCATCTTGCCGAATTCTGGATGATAGAGCCGGAGATGGCATTCTACGACCTTAATGACAATATGGATCTTGCCGAGGAATTTGTCAAGTACCTGATAAAATATGCTCTTGATAATTGCAGGGAAGACCTGGAGTTCCTTAATAATATGATCGAAAAAGGTCTGCTTGAACGGCTTAGATTCGTTCTTGATAATGAATTTGTCAGAATAACTTATACTGAAGCTGTCTCAATCCTGACTGCTTCAGGGAAAAAATGGGAGTACCCGGTCGGATGGGGTCGCGACCTGCAGGCGGAACACGAGAGGTATCTGGTCGAAGAGCATTTCAAAAGGCCCGTTATCCTTATTGATTATCCGAAAGAGATCAAAGCTTTTTATATGAAGCAGAACGACGACGGGAAAACAGTCAGGGCAATGGATGTTTTATTCCCGGGAATAGGTGAAATAATTGGCGGATCGCAGAGGGAAGAACAATATGACAGGCTTATTGCCCGTATTAGAGAAATGAAGATGCCCGAAAAAGATCTCTGGTGGTATCTCGATACAAGGAAATTCGGGACCGCCCCGCACAGCGGCTTTGGACTGGGGTTTGAGAGACTTATATTGTTTGTTACGGGGATGTCGAATATCAGGGATGTGATTCCGTTTCCAAGGACCCCCAGGAATGCTGAATTTTAATAAACCCCTGAACATAAATATTCTTGTTGAGAAGGAAAGATGTTAAAACAAAGGTTACAGCAGAAGTTGCTTCAGAAGCTTTCACCGCAGCAGATTCAGATGATTAAGCTGCTGGAAATACCTACTTTGCAGATTGAACAGCGAATAAAAAAGGAACTTGAAGATAATCCTGCACTCGAGGAAGGACAGGAGGAAGAGGAGATACGACCGGAAGAAGAAGAAGAACAGTTTGAGGAGACGGATAAAGACGAGGAAGAATTCACCATCGATGATTATATCGAGGATGACGAAATTCCTGAATATCGCCTTCAGACGAAGAATCAGAGCAAAGATGAGGAAAAAAGGAGCGAAATTCCTTTCTCTGTAGGTTTTTCATTTCATGAACATCTGGAATCTCAGCTCAGTTTACGCGATCTGACCGATAAGCAAAAAGTCCTGGGGGAATACATCCTTGGTAATATAGATGAGGATGGATACCTGAGGAGAGAGCTTGCAAACATTGTTGATGACCTTGCCTTTCTTCAGAATGTTGAGACAACAGAAAGCGAGCTGTTAGAGGTACTTAAGATCATTCAGGATCTCGAGCCGTCTGGTGTCGGTGCAAGATCACTCAGGGAATGTCTTATGCTTCAGATTGAAAAGCGGGGGAAGATGGAACCTGATCTGAATCTTGCATATACAATTCTCGATTTATATTTTGAGGAGTTCAGTAAAAGACATTATGATAAGATAGTTGCCAGGCTGGGGATCACGGAAAACGAGCTTAAAGAGGCTATTGAGGAGATATTGAAACTTAACCCGAAACCGGGCGGTGTTTTTAATGATCCGTTCAGTAAAACCTCCCAGCCAATAATTCCTGATTTTATCCTGGAACTGTCTGAAGATGGTTTCGACCTGCACCTTAACTCGCGAAACCTGCCGGAGCTGAGGCTTAGCTCTGCATACAGCGAAATGTTGCAATCCTATAGCAGGGACAGAAGTCAGAAAAAGGAGATGAAGGATGCTGTTATGTTTGTTAAACAGAAAATTGATTCTGCTAAATGGTTCATCGACGCAATTAAACAGCGACAGAACACACTTCTTCTTACAATGAATGCGATCCTGGAGTACCAGCAGGAATACTTTATCGATGGCGATGAAACGAGATTAAAACCGATGATCCTTAAAGATGTTGCTGAGATGACCGGGCTCGATATTTCAACGGTATCAAGGGTGGCTAACAGTAAGTTTATTCAGACTCATTTCGGGATCCTGCCTTTGAAATTTTTCTTCTCCGAAGGCCTGCAGACTGACAGCGGAGAAGAAGTGTCCACGCGTGAGATCAAGAGGATACTGCAGGATTGTATCGATAATGAGCAAAAGCGAAGGCCGCTGACCGATGAGAGACTGACAGAGATACTGCAGGAAAAAGGTTATCAGATAGCCCGCCGTACAGTCGCAAAATACAGGGAACAGCTTAATATACCGGTTGCCAGGCTGAGAAGAGAGATATAAAATAAAAAATGTAAATTTATGAGTACTGATAAATACGGAGATTTCTGGGGTTCTGCAGCAAGAATACTCTCAATACTATTTCACCCTTTGTTAATGCCTGTCTATGGCCTGGCAATAATTTTTTCAGCACCCACCCTGTTCGGTTATATGCCTTACGATATAAAGAAACTATTATTGCTGGTCGTCATAGTAAACAATGTTTTCCTGCCTCTTTCATTATTGCCGTTTTTCATGCACAGGAATATTATTTCATCGTGGACCATCAATAACAGGGAAGAAAGAAAGATACCTCTCATTATTGCAACTGTGCTTTATGCAGCCAGTTCATATATTGTTTTTCGCCTCCCGATACCTTATTTCCTGAAGTCATTTATTTATTCAGCATTTTTTCTTTCCCTGATCGCGACTGTAGTCAATTACTGGTGGAAGATATCGCTCCACGCAATAGCCTCCGGAGCGCTTGTGGCTGTTATTTTGATACTCTCCTTCAGAATGTATACTCCGTTAATATGGTACCTTGTAGCAGCAGTTATCATCGGTGGTGGTGTTCTTTCATCACGATTGCGTCTTGATTATCATAACCCGCGGCAGGTATGGTTCGGGTTTCTGACGGGACTTCTCGGACTATCCCTTTTTATGACGGTTATCTGATAATTCACCCAGTGCAGCCTTCAGAAGCACTTTGCTCTTCGACACAATTTCGGAAGATGGCCATATTGCTTCGTTTGCTGGCAGGATGATCCCCTTTTTGATTTTTTTCTGGGGAATTGAACTGAACCAGCCTTTTCCGGAAAGATATTCAGCCAGGTATTCCTGCTCGGTCTGACCCGGTGTGGGAATGAGTAAGGCGCTGCAATTCAGGCTTACCAGGTCCATGATTGTGGTGTACCCGCTCCGGCATATTATGCTGTTGCTTTGTATCAGCAAGTTTTTCATTTCAGGTGCAGGAAGATGGTTGTGAAAAATTATGTTTCCTGACCTGGCCGTTGCCCGGGGTTCTTCCGGTCTTCCTTCAAGAAAGATACTGACTGTCTCAGAGTCTTTAAGAAGACTGGCCAGTTCATACTTTAGGATTGTCCTCTGTGGCTCCGGTCCCGACAGGATAATAGTGTTATGTCTTATGATATCCTTTATCTCTCCCGGGGGTGTTAAGTCAGAAATAAACCTGGAAAGGATGCCAGTGAACCTTACATTTCCGGGTAGCTTTAAACCGTGAGATAATCTTCCGGTAAGATTATCCTCTCCCGGGAGATCGGGGATAAAGCATAAAGTGTACCTGTTTATTATCGCCCTGTGCAACAGAACACCTGCGAATTCGAGGAACCGGAAAGGCTTAGGGAACGGTATCTTAGGCATATGGGTCACATATACTGTGGTTATATCCCTGTTCCATAATCCGAAACGGTTATCGCTGATCACAATGTCTATTTCATGGTCACGAATGATATTTTTCAGCCTGTAGTGTTCTCTTATTATATGATAAAGAAGCAGGGGGATTTTAAAAAACATTGCAGCATACTGGGGCAGATAACGGGAATACTCCGGACGGAATCCTTTGAAATCAATATAGCTTAGCCCTGGCAGTTCAGTCCGGAAAAGCGACATATGCTTCTCCCCCGAACCGATGAAAACATTGTAGTTCATCTGCTGAAGCTCTCTGGCAACAGGGATCATACGGGCTGCATGACCCAATCCCCATTCCAGGGGACAAATCAGTATGTTTCTGTTTTTAATCAATCTTAACCGGAAACCTGTGTTTTGATACCCAGGTTCTCAACCATCGAAGCTATCTCCCTGAGTCGTGTCACAGGTACTTTTTTTAGTTTATTACCATACGGTGTGTCCCTCGAAATAGTATAGATCATTACTTCAGAGGGGTTTATCTTCTTTATGGCCTTCAGCCAGGCTTCAATTTCTTCATTGGTTGTATTGTCAATAATCTTTCCTTTATACTCCCCCTGAAGAAATAAGGTCTGAATAATCAGCTTCCCGTCGAATGCGGCAAGGTTTTCAATAAGTTCTTTCGCATTGATATTTACTCTTGGCTGATTATGTAATTTAATTGTTGAATCAAAGGCTGAATCAAGCTTAAGGATGTTTTTATCTGCCTTAAGAAGAGCAGCTTTTATCAAAGGCTGTGTTATCGTGGTTGCATTCGATAGCACTGCTATCTCTGCTTCCGGGAAATATTTGTTCCTCAGAATTATGCTGTCATCTATTATTCCCGGGAATTCCGGGTGAAGAGTGGGTTCTCCGTTGCCGGCATATGTAATTACATCGGGAGACTGCTTATTGATTTTCATCTCTGCCAGTTTGTTCTCAAGAGCTTTATAAACCTCCTCACGATGAGGCAGATGGGATACAGCTTTTTCAATATTCCTTGTCAGGCCACATTCGCAGTAGATACAATTGAAATTACAGATCTTTCTCTTTGTGGGTAAAAGATTTATACCAAGAGAAACACCCAGCCTTCTGCTTTTCACCGGTCCGAATATTATTTCATCAAACAGGAATGTGGCCATTTCAGATTACTTTTTCAGGCTTCAAAATTAGCATTATTTGCAGAAAAGCCTTTTTTTATTTTTTGGGGATGGATTAAACAGCCTGGGGGGTCATAAAAGCCTTGTCACATAACTCTCCGGCAGAAGCTTCATATTTATCAGGTCGACATTCTGCAGTAGCAGCAATCCCGGTTTTTTCCCGGCCTCGATCTTCCCGAAATCTTTATCCGCCCCAAGTGCCCTGGCTCCATTTATTGTCCCCCATGCTACCAGATCTTCGATAGCGAGAGAAGGATAATGCATCTGGAGAGTAATAAGTTCCGCGAGGATATCAAGTTTTGTATTCGAAGCAAGACTATCGGTACCGATTACTATTTCACAGCCTTCTTCAAGCAACAGGGTTACAGGAGGTACCTCTTTTTCAATATAATAATTGGAATTGGGACACAGACACCAGTAGGTATTTTCTCTCCTCTTAACCAACGAGATGGTTTCCCTGTCAGCAAAAGTGTTATGGACCAGTATAAGATTTCCTGATGGGGTTATCTCATTGAGCACTGCATCAGCATGACTTTTGACTGTTTCAAGCCTTGCCGGAAGCAATCCCGATCTTATATATGATAACATAAGTGTTCCCGAATGATCTTCCAGAAAAGATTTTTCCGCGGGCGTTTCCAGAAAGTGAATGGATGTTACCTTGTTATTGTTGGTTATTTCTTTAAGAAGCCGTAAAAGGCTTAACGACATTGAATATGTGGAATGCGGAACAAAGGAATAAAGAAGGTTCATTTTTCCGGCTGTTTTTGCCACATCGGTTATTTCATCTATCCTGCGGCGGGCTTTATCCGGATCAATACCAAAAGCTTCAAGCAGGTTGAGGTACCTTATTCTGCTCTCCTTTTTTAAATTGAAAGTATCGGTAGTATTACATACATCAGCACATAACACTATTCCTGCCTGGTACATATCATTATCGGCCAGGTAAACAGATTTTATTATATTCTCCTTGTTGTTTTCACGTGTCCCTCTTACCTGTTCTATAAAAAAGCCCAGGCCCCCGCTTTCTGCAATAGCCCCTTTCAGGTGCGAAAGCTCAAGGTGGCAGTGGCAGTTGACAAAACCTGGAATAATGATACCATTATAAAACTCAACGGTATGTTTTTCAGTAAGTTCACCTTCTGTCTCCTCGATGCTGATAATAGTCCCGTCGTCCTCTGTATTTACTATTGCTCTTTTAAGAGCAGGTCCGGTATTTGTTATAATGTATTGTGCTGACAAACGTTTCATCTTTCAGGGGTTTGTCATTGAGATTTTTTCAATTCTCAGGTGCCTGCTGAAATCAGCAGGATATTCATCGAAATCATAAAGCCAGCCTCTGAAAAGAACAAATGATTTTTGGGGGATGGTTATATAGTTGGTATATATATGAGGATGACCGTCTTTCACATAGTTGATAGTTTTTATCCAGTGTCTCTTCCCTGTTTCAATGCTGTCGGGGTGACAATACCAGGCGCTTAAACGGGGGTTGACAGAATAATCATCAGGGAACAGGGCAAGGGTATATGTAAGCGTGTAAACACCGGGTTTGATTATAATGCTGAAAAAAGTGGAATCACTGTCTGCAGACTCCGGGTAAAGGTAGAGATCCTTTCCTTTCCATAAATTAGAAGCCCGGCTCTCTGCAAGCAAAAGCTCCTTTTCAATTCTTGAATCCATTGCACTGAATGTACCAAGAACATGATCAAAGATCTTAACAAGTTCTTTAGGTTTCTTAATGAAATAGTATTTCATTGTTTTGTCCATGGCCTCTTTTGTGTAGCCATATTTTCCTATCACTTCTTTATATGTTGAAAGGGAATCAGGCGGAACATACAATGCATGCACTTCAGGAAGGCTCAGAAGCCCGTTGGCGATATAAATGTCTTTTATTATTGAAGTCAGGTCCTGTTCAGGTATCATGCCACTCCTGTCAAGTTTATTCTTACGGCTTGAACATGACCCTGTAATTAATGAAAACAGGATAAGTATGAGAAGAGTAAACCTGGTCATAATATCCCGGTATTTGATGTTTTTTCCATTTTTATGAAAGACAGCAGATTCATTATTTCTTAACTGTAAATATACTTATTGATTATTAAACATCCTTATTAAGGAATTTCTTTGTCAGAAATCTTACAGGGTACCATGCTGCCCAGTACCCTATTAACAGAACAGTTCCCGGGACAATAATAAAATCTTTAAGCTTCAGAACTACCGGGTAGGAATCCATAATGAGCGATTCGCTTTGAAGCTTGACCAAACCGTATCTTTGCTGAAGCCAGCATACCAGAAAGCCCAGAATAATACCTGTGAGGGCTCCTATTATTGAGATCAGCCATCCTTCAAATATGAATACTTTTCTTATCAGGTTATTATCGGCTCCCAGGCTCTTTAATATTTCAATATCCCTTTCTTTTTCAATTATAAGCATTGTGAGAGAACCGATTATATTGAATGAAGCTATAATAAGTATAAGTGTCAGTATAAAAAAGATAGCCAGTCTTTCAGATTTCATTACCTTATAAAAGATCTCCTGTTGTTCATACCTGTTCTGAACAACAAATCCCTTGCCGAATATCTTCGTAACCTTTTTCTGAACTAACCGCGGATCAGCATCATTCCTGAATTTTATCTCGATTGAACTGACTCCTTTATCAATTTGTGTCACCTCACGGGCAAAATCGAGAGGGACATATACATATTTGGAATCGTATTCTTTTTCAACCTCAAAGATGCCGGAGGGGAAAATGTATTTTTTATTTAAAGCATCTTCGGGGTTTAATGTGCTGCTTCCTGCCTTTTTAGGGAAGATAATTATAAGAGGATTGATAAAATTGATCCTGATGCCCAGGTATTGAGCCACCCCGATACCCGGTATGGCATATGGTCGTCCTTTTTCGTTTTTCAGCGTAAATTCCCCTTCCCACATTGAACTGTCGATGTTTGTCACCATAGCGTAGTTGTTATCGACACCTTTAATGGTTGCAATGTACTGCCTGTCGCCATATTTCAGGAGGGCATTCTCTTCAATGGTGAGAGAATAACATGATACTCCTTCAACACTTGACAGGAGTTTCAGGCGTGCAGTATCAGCAATGAAGGTCTTGCCCTCAGCTGCAGCTATCTTCAGATCAGGATCAAATGTGTTGAAGATAGCAGTTACCATGGTCTCCAGTCCGTTAAAAACGGAAAGGATTATAATGAGTGCCATTGTGCCAACCGCAACCCCGGCCACCGATACAGCAGAAATAACGTTAATGGCATTCCGCGATTTTTTTGCGAAAAGATACCTCTTTGCTATATATAATGATAGTCGCACTATTCTTATTTTCTCGCCGTAACCAGGAGACCGGTTCCTGTTTTGTGGTTTAATATGAGATCAAAAATGTTAAGAATTATTGAAACAGGGAAGAAAACCAGATAATAAAAGGGAAGAAAAATAAAAAAGAGATAAGATATATTCAGCATCTTAATGGGATATTTCATTGACAGCCGCCATGAAATATTACCTGGTTTTCCATAGGTATACACTGCCTCTGTGGTCCTGAAACCTGCCATGGTAAGTTTCCCGGTAATATCTTTAATGCTGTAGCCATCCCTCACATGTTCGTCTATAAATGACTCATCTGTGTCGTTGTGAACATCCGACCCCCCCTGGTCAGAAGGCGTCGAAATAAGTAATATACCATTGTCCTTCAGTGAGTTGTAAAAGTTCTTAAATACTTTTACGTCCTCTTCAATATGTTCCATCACATCTACCGAAAGAATAATGTCATAACAGTTCAGATCGGATAATTCAGTGAGATCGCCGGTATTGAATTTTACCCTGTCTGCCAGACCTTGTTTTTCGAAGAAATTATTGCAATCGCTTATTTGCTCAGAGTTGATATCAACGGCATTAATATTCCATTTTCTGTTCATTCTGCTCATGCGCCACGTGTATTGTCCCAAACCTGACCCGGCATCAAGCACGGAAGCAGATCCGGGAAATTGCCTTGCAATCTTTCGCAGCGCTTTTTTTACATGCCATGTGCGAAGCAGAAGAAGGTCGAGTAAAAAATAAAGGGTTTTTCTCATAAACCCTGATTTTGCAAAAAACTTCCCCAGCGATCTTTTTATCGGTTCGTACTGCATATATATCAGGATTTCAACAATTTGTCTATCTTGTCAATATAGTCAAGACTGTCATCGATATGGAATGCGATATCAGGGACTATCCGAAGCTGCGATCTTACCTTCTGCCCCAGATCGAACCTGATCTTTGATGTGTGTTCCTGTATGGCAATTAATGTATCATTCTGATTTATAGCAGGGAAGATGCTTATATATACTTTTGCATAGGAAAGATCGGGACTTATTCTTACTCTTGTGATGGAAACCAGTTTCCCGTGATTAAATTCATTGCCTCTTTTCAGGAAGATGTCGGCCAGTTCTTTCTGGATCAGGCGTGATACTTTTTTCTGTCGTGTCGATTCCATGGCCAGTTTTATTTAATCCCGCAAAGGTAATAAAAAATGGCGCAACGGCATAACGGCGCATAGGCACAACGGCAAGGGAATAATTAACCTTTGAGCCGTAGAGCCCTTGTGCCAATGTGCCTTTTTATTACCTTTGCGTTGAATTTTAATTGAATAACACGATGGACACAGTTGTGAGCGGCATCAGATCAACAGGAAACCTGCACCTGGGAAATTATTTCGGGGCAATAAAGAATTTTCTGAAAATGCAGACCGAAAATAATTGCTATTTTTTTATAGCAGATTATCACGCACTTACAACTCATCCTAAATCCAAAGATCTTCATGTTAATATCAGGCAGGTACTGGCTGAATACCTCGCATGCGGTATAGATCCGGAAATAGCCACGGTGTTTATCCAGAGTGATGTTCCGGAAGTGTCGGAGTTATACCTTCTACTGAATATGAATGCTTATGTGGGTGAACTCGAGAGAACCGCCTCTTTTAAGGAGAAAATCAGGAAACAGCCTGATAATATTAATGCCGGGCTGTTGACTTATCCGGTGCTTATGGCTGCTGACATTATAATTCACAGGGCAAATAAGGTACCTGTGGGAAAGGACCAGGAACAACATCTCGAAATGACCAGGAGATTTGCACGACGGTTTAACATGATGTATGAAGTAAACTATTTCCCGGAACCCGACGCATATAACTTTGGAAAACGACTTGTTAAAATTCCCGGACTGGATGGCACCGGAAAAATGGGTAAAAGTGAAGGGAATGGTATTTTCCTGGCTGATACACCCCAGGTGATAAGGAAAAAGGTCATGAGAGCAGTAACTGATACAGGTCCGACCACCTTAGGTCAGGAACCCTCAGAGCCTGTGAAGAACCTTTTTACAATAATGAAAGTCGTTTCCGAACCTGATACTGTTAAATATTTCAAAGACAAATTTGCATCGTGTGAAATACGATACGGTGACATGAAAAAACAGCTTGCAGAAGATATTATTAAGTTCACGGAACCAATCAGGATCAGGATCAATGATATTCTCGCCGACAATAAATATCTTTCCAAAGTTGTTTCCGAAGGCGCTGAAAAAGCAAGGGCAAGCGCTTCCAAAACCGTACGGGACGTGAGAGAGATAATAGGGTACAGGCCATTTTAGTAAAAAATAAAAGCCAGGTTTTTGACCTGGCTGCCCTGATTCTTCAGGGATATATTTAAGATTGCCTGTGTAATATTAGTATTTCAAATTGTGTGCCAAACTTTACTCTTTCATCTTTTTAAATCTTAAATTTTTATTAAAATTTAAGATCAGGTGAATTTTTAATACAATCTGTCGTTTAGCCTTTTTAGCTTTTATTTGCTACTTTTGGATTTATTTTTAATGGTCCGCTTGTGGGGAAAAAATTAACAATATTTCTGATTATTGCACTGGTTGCGGGCCTTGCAATTATGGTCTATTTCTTACAGATGGGTAGAAAGACCTTATTTACCGATCCTTATAAAGCAATCAGCCCCAAAGCTGCCATAATTATTGAAACAGTAGATCTTCAGAGCTTTATAAATTCTCTGGCAACAGGAAAAGGATTATTTGGTGAAGTCGCTGCAATTAAAGAGTTTGACGGATTTAATCAGAAACTAAAATTTATTGCCGATCAGCTTAATAAGTCAGCCTTTAGCAGGTTAAAAACAGATGGCCCCGCAATCATTTCCTTTTTTCCCGAATCGAAAGGTAAATCCGGCCTCCTTCTTTCTATGGCTGTAACGGGAGAGCTCAGAAGCAGGCATATTAAAGAAATGCTGAGGAACTCGGGTGTAAGGGAGATAATTGATGCTAAATTGAACGACTATCCTGTTTTTAAGATCCCTTACACCATCAATTCGTTAAAAGACACAGTCTATTTATCGCTTATTTCAGGTTTAATGCTTTGCGGCAATGCCGAAGATCTTTTAACCGAAGCTGTTGACCAGTTAGGTCAGCAGAATGATATAAAGAACCTCCCGGGTTTTTCCAGGGTATTGATTGCTTCAGGGAAAAACGAGGACAAAATATTTGTGGTTTTTAAAAACCTCGCTCCCTTATTTAGCAATATTATGGCAGGAGAAGGGAAGAAACTGATCCCAAAGATTTCAAAGCTGGCAGAAACAGCGAGCGGAGATATCTATATAAATGAAGATGGCCTGGCACTCAGCGGTTATACCGAAACTAAAGATTCTCTTGATTTGCTTTACAGGTATAAAAATGTTCAGCCGAAAGAGTTTCATACTTATAAAATACTTCCTTCTTCAACCGTGCTTTTTGAAACACTTCTGCTTCCCGAAAATAATGATCTCAAAGTGTCGGAAAAGGATGCATCTTCGCAAAATGCCGCTGATCTCGCATACAAGCTCAGGGCATTTACAGACGGGGAGATCACCAGGGCATATATTGATATAAAAGACAATCCTGTGGCTGATAATACACTGGTTATATATGAATTGAACAACCGTGTTGAGGCTGAAAGAATTTTCCTTGAAAATATCGGTCCCGGAAAGCAGGTTTTATATTTTCAGCCCGACGACCAGACAAAGATTCCCGTTTATAAGACATCTTTTAGCGGACTGTCAGGAATAATTCTTCCGGGTTTTGTTCCCCGCTTCAACGATACCTTTTTTGCTTTTTATGATAATTATTTGATTTCAGGAAATTCATTTACTACAATATCGCGGCTGTTGTACGACAATATTTTAAGCAAGACACTGTCAAATGATCTTGTATATCGCGATTTTGAAAGTACTCTTCCAAGCCGTGCAGGCTATTTCTTCTTCTGTGTCCCGTCGCGTATTATAAACTACCTTGCCGGCTTCTTAAATGAAAACCTGATCAAATCACTTAATGAAAATAAAAAAACTCTGGGCAAAATTCAGGCAATCGGATACCAGATAGCCTCAAGTAACGGGATGATGTATAACAGCCTGTCAGTCAGGTATAAAGAGGTGGCCAGGGAAGAATCCAATACTGAATGGGAAACTCTGCTGGATACTACTGCGTGCATAAAACCTTTCTTTTTCACAAATCATATTACGGGCGCAAAGGAAATATTCATTCAGGACCTGAGAAACAATGTTTACCTGATTAATGCAGCCGGACGTGTATTGTGGAAAGTACCGCTTAACGAAAGAATTAAAGGTTTCATTTATATGATTGATTATTACCGGAACGGGAAATATCAGTTACTATTTTCCGGACATAACTATCTGCATATACTCGACAGGAATGGCAATTATGTAGAAAGATACCCGGTTAAATTAAGATCGCCTGCAACAAACTCCCTGGCTCTCTTTGACTATGATAATAACCTGAATTACAGGCTTTTTATTGCCGGAGAAGACAAAAAGATCTATTCTTATGATAAAACAGGGAATGTTGTTAAGGGATGGAATATATTCAGGACAGCAGGTGTTGTTAATTCAGAAATAAATTATTTCAGAGTATCAGGGAAAGATTATATTGTAGCGGCTGATGAAACATCAATATATTTTCTCGACAGAAGAGGCAACAAAAGGGTTAACCTTAAGGAACCTGTTACGCGGGCAAAAGGATCGGCCATGAGGCTGACACCCGGTTCGGAACAGGCAGTAATATGTTCATCTCCCGATGGCACGGTTCAGTACATCTATTTCGACGGAACAGTTAAGAAATTCAGCATGAAAAAGTTTTCTGCTGACCATTCATTCGATATTTTTGACATAGATGGCGATGGTTTTGGTGAATATATTTTTATTGATAAAGGTATATTGTATCTTTATAACCATAACAGGGCTGAGATATTTAAAAGAGATTTTGAATCCGATGATCTGGGGGGACCGATCAATTTCATCTTTTCCGGTTCTGACAGGAAAATCGGAGTTTTTGACACAGCAAGGAACCTGATATATCTTATTGGGAAAAAAGGTGAGACAATGAAAGGATTTCCGCTTAAAGGAGCATCGATGTTCTCAATAGGGAAACTATCAGACAGAAGCGGCTGGCATCTGATCGTCGGAGGCACAGACAGGTTCCTGTATAATTATAAAATAGAAACAGATGTTAAATAAGGAAGGATATGAAAAGTAGACCATTACTGTTAATTCTTATTGTCACAGCTCTCCTGGTCAGCAGTTGCATAAAGGAAAAGTACGACATGAACAGGCTTGACAAAAACAACAGATTGTCACCTACCTGGGCTGTTTCAGCCGTAAAAGGTGATGTTTCTCTTCTCGATATGCTTAAACCGACTGATACTGTTGTTTATGATCAGGATAAACTAATGATACTGGTTTTCAAAAAAGACACTGTTGTCACTCTGACAATGGATGACTTTTCTACAAAGGGACCTCTTGATGAGATGACTGCAACTATTGAACCAGGCACTTTTGATCTCGGTATTGACAAAGTTTTAAATCATATTTCGGGAGATTTCCTGATTTCAAGTCCGACATTAAAATTTAATTATTTGAACTCATTTTCAGCGCCACTGGAAATAAGTCTGGATGTGACCGGAGTAAGAAAAAATGAATCTGTCGATCTTGGAGCCACACCCTTTGTGCTGACCGGTCCTGATACCCCGGGCCAGGTTGTTTCAGCTTCTTATATCATCGATAAGACCAACTCCTCACTGCCTGAGCTTATATCGCTGCCTCCTGAAATGATACATTATTCAGGATTAGCTACTCTGAATCCTCCTGGGAAAAAAGGAGAAATAGCTGCAAAAGACCTGGGGATCGATCAGCTTGAAGGTTCATTTGAGCTGAGTGTGCCAATGGAATTAAGAATGAGCAACCTGCAGTTTGCCGATACTACAGATAATTTTCTGAAAAATGATAACGATAATAATGATGCTGTCAAACCTGAAAATTTTGAATTGCTAAGAATCGACATCAATGCCGATAACGGGTTCCCCCTGGGAGTTTCTCTTAGTATGAGTCTTTATGATTCTCAATCAAATACAATATTAAAAACAGTGAGTGCCACAGACCTTCTTCAACCCGCGCCGGTTGATGGAAATGAAAAAGCTACAGGGGTTACCAATACGACAACTCAAATTGAATTCACACAGGAGTTTTTCAGTTCAATTGACAAAGCTGACAGGATAATTTTCATTTTTAGTGTCAATACAACTGACGGCGGTACAAAAGATGTTAAAATATATTCCGACTACAGGATTGATTTTAAAGCTTCCCTTGTAGTGAAACCTAGTATAGAACTGAATTGAATATTTTAAAGAAATTAATATGAGCGGGAAAACAAAATATTTTCTGATTCTGATATTGGCGATGATATTTGCTGATGCATCTTCACAGAACAGCCAGGTAATGTACTTCATGAACCTGCCGCAGAATCATCTTCTAAATCCTGCGTTAAGGCCCTCCAATTCTTTATATATAGGATTGCCGGTTTTGTCAGGTATTAATCTGAACGTAAATAACAACTTCGTTAATTTCTCGGATGTCTTTCTTAAAAACCAGTCATCGGATTCGATATTTACATTTCTTCATAAAGACAATAATAATGCCTCTATCGATAAGTTTCTTTCGAAGATAAAGGACCTTAACTCTTTTGAGCCTGAAGTTATGACACAACTCCTGGGTTTCGGACTATCTGTCGGGAACAATACTTATGTTTTTCTTGATATCAATGAACGCATTGAAGGAAATATTGTGATTCCTGGCGATTTCTTCAAGCTTGCCCTGAACGGGAATGAAGGATTTGTCGGAAAAACCATCGACATGTCGTCGTTAAGGGCAAGTATGATGTATTATCACGAAATTGGACTGGGCTTTTCAAGGAACTTCACTAACAGATTAAGGATTGGAGTAAAGGGGAAATTGCTGTTTGGCATTGCATCTGCTTCATTGAGTAACAAATCGATGGGAATAACTGTTAACGACGATTATTCTCATACACTTAATGCTGATATGACTTTCAATGCAAGTGCTCCTGCTGATTTTTACACAAGTAATGAAAATATTATCGACAGTGTCGTTTTTGATGATAAGAGGATAAATGCAAAGTTTTTTACCGGATCTAAGAATATTGGCCTTGGCATAGATATTGGCGCTACTTACGATCTTACTGACAATATAGTACTGTCGGCTGCAATAACTGACCTTGGCTATATAAGATGGAAGAGAGATGTTACCAATTTAGCTTTAAACAGCCAGTTTGATTTCAGCGGTTTTGATTTGCTCGACGTTATTAATGGCACGAAGACATTTGACGAACTTGCTTCGGAGATGGGTGATTCATTAAAGAACTCCGTGAATATTTCTAACACCAATAAATCCTTCACCACTTTTCTTCCATTTGGTGTGTCCGTAGGTGGCAGTTATCTTATCAACTCAAAATTATCGGTTGGTCTGTTATCATATACCAGGTTTATAGGAAAACAAATACGGGAAGCAGTAACTGTGTCAGGGAATGCTAATCTGAGCAATGTATTGTCAGCAAGCTTAAGTTATACGATGACCAACCACCGTTATGACAACTTTGGTGCCGGACTGGCTGTCAGGGGGGGATTTTGGCAGTTTTACATCATGACCGACAGGATTCCGGTATACTGGAATAAAATAGTATCGGATAATAATAATATTGTCCTTCCTGCAAACTGGAATACATTGAATTTCAGATTAGGTATGAACCTTGTATTTGGGAACCATACCAGGGCAAAAAACGATACACCGATGATATCGGTTCAATAATTATTTAATGCTTTATGCTTTTAATTCGTTATTTATTAATAGGTCTGATAATTTATCTTATAATAAGGTCATTTATAAGATACGCTGCGGAAGATAATCAGCCAGTGAGACATGACCCGGGTAATCAGACAAAAAGAAATAAGAAGGTCTCTAAAGAGATAGGAGAGTATGTCGATTACGAAGAAGTTGACAAATAGGGTCAGGGGATATTATTTTTTTGTTGACTTCAATTGCTTAGCCAGGGAATTTGCAAATACAAAATGATTCAGTATTTCACAATCTGAATTGAGTATTTCATTTTTATTCCCTTCCCAGCATTTTTCACCATCGCTGATAAATACGATCTTCTCTCCGATTTCCATAACTGAATTCATGTCGTGAGTATTCACTATCGTTGTCATTTTATACTCTTCAGTCAGCTCTTTGATAAGTGCATCAATCAGTATTGCGGTGATGGGATCAAGACCCGAATTCGGTTCATCACAGAAAAGGTATTTTGGATTTAAGGCAATAGCCCTGGCTATGGCCACCCTTTTTTTCATTCCTCCCGATAATTCTGCCGGGAAAAGCTTGTTAGCATTCAGTATATTAACCCTGTTAAGACAAAAATTTACCCTGTCGTCTTTTTCCTCATTGCTTTTGTCAGTAAACATATCAAGAGGGAAACGGACATTCTGTTCAACAGTAAGAGAATCGAAAAGAGCACTGCCCTGAAAAAGCATTCCCATCTCGCTGCGTATCTCTTTTCTGTCTTTAAAGGCGAGCTTATTAAAAAGTGTGTTTTCGAACCATATTTCTCCGCTGTCTATTTCATGCAGGCCCACAATGGATTTCAGGAGAACGGTTTTCCCTGATCCGCTTTTCCCGATTATGAGGTTGGTTATACCGCTGTCGAAGGTCACCGAGATATCAGTCAGGACCTTCTTCCCGTTAAATGATTTATTAAGGTTTTTAACATTTATCATGACAGAAGAAGTTGAGTGAGTATAACGTTGAACATCAAAATCAGCACGCTGCTGTATACAACAGCTTTCGTGCTGGCCCGGCCAACTTCAAGCGATCCTCCATCAACATAATATCCCTGGAATGCTGACACACTCGATATTATAAATGCAAAAAACAGGGTTTTAATTAATGAATAGGTAATATAATAAGGGATAAAGGCATATTGAATGCCATAAATAAAATTCTCTGAGGTAATAACACCCGAAAGAGTGCCTGCTATCCAACCCCCGAATATCCCAATGATAATAGCGAGCAGGGTTAGGAAAGGATTAAAAATAACTGTTGCAATTATTTTTGGAAGAATAAGGTATGAAGCAGAATTGACGCCCATTATCTCGAGTGCGTCAATTTGTTCGGTAACCCTCATTGTCCCTATTTCTGAAGCAATACTGGATCCGACTTTACCAGCCAGAATAAGTGCAGCAACGGTAGATGAAAATTCCAGTATCATGGAATCGCGGCATCCAAGCCCTATAAGATATTTAGGGTATATGGGGTTTTCGGTATTATACGCCGTTTGCAGAGTAATAACTGCGCCCATGAAAAAAGATATAATGGCAATAATTCCTATTGAGTTCAGCCCCAGAGATACAAATTCGCGCATAGTTTGCTTGTAATACAGAGATGGCTTCTCAGGTTTTGAAAAGACCTTCTTAAGCAGGAGGAAGTAACTTCCCAATTGAGTCAGGAACTTAAACATGATATTAAATTATTAAAGCCTAAAATTACTAATATTTACCAAATTTCCGACCACCCTTTTTTGATGCACAAATACTGGTGATTCATCAACCTGATATAAGTGTTTATATATTATTGATAATAAGTAAAATATAAGCGTTCTTTGTTATATTGATTTGATCTGTTAACCCCGAAGGGGTTTAATTTCAATAACCGTGGGTGCAACCCACGGTAAAGATAAGAACGCCCTCCGGCAACCCTGGAGGGGTTGAATAACGAGCTCATTATACCAGTCTAATATTCAGCCCCTTCAGGGCTGAGACATTCAATTTACAGTTGTTAAGCTAAATTACAATGATTTCAATTATTCCGGCATGAAAGTGGATTCCGGAATGATAATTAAAGAAATCATGAAAGTTGATTTGATTTAATTAATTATATATTTGTATAATCTGTAACAAAAACCAGCTTTTCTTATGAATAACAGGTATGTTATAATTATGGCAGGAGGAGTCGGCAGCCGGTTCTGGCCGCTGAGTCGTCGTGAAAAACCAAAACAATTCCTCGATATTACGGGAAATGGTGAAACTCTTATCCAGCAAACATTCAGGAGGTTCAAAAAAGTGTGCCCCGAAAAGAATATTTTTGTTGTTACAAATGCCGATCATACCAACCTGGTAATTGAACAGCTGGGTATTGATCCTTCCCGTGTCCTGGGAGAGCCTTTTCGCCGCAATACTGCCCCATGTATCGCTTATGGGACATTCAGGATATTAACGGAAAACCCTGAAGCTGTTATAGCCGTTACTCCTGCTGATCACCTGATTGTTAAAGAGGAAAAATTTTGTGAGGCTATAAAGAAGTGTTATGAGTTTGCAGATAAAAATGATAATATTGTCACAATTGGGATAAAGCCCGACAGGCCTGAGACCGGCTATGGTTATATACAGGCAGATCAGAAAAAGCCGGTTAAGGGATTTGAAAATCTACTTAAGGTAAAGACATTTACTGAGAAACCCGATATCGACCTCGCCAGAATTTTCATCGAAAGCGGTGATTTTTACTGGAACTCAGGCATATTTATCTGGAATATGAAAACAATTATGGCAGCGTTCGAAAAGTATGTACCCGATATTTTCAATGTTTTTGGTGAAGGTAGAGATCTTTACGGTACAAACCAGGAGAAGAACTTCATAGGGAAGACATATGCCGAATGCAAAAGCATATCTATTGATTACGGTATTATGGAAAAAGCCGATAATGTATATGTTATGTGTACAGATATCGGCTGGTCCGACCTTGGAACCTGGAGCTCTCTCTACGAACATTCATCCGCCGATAAAAAGGGAAATATCAAGGTGAGGGGCGATGTTTTTTCATATGACAACAAAGGAACAATTTTTAATATTTCTCCCGGAAAGATAGCCGTAATTCAGGGACTGACAGACTATGTTGTTGTAGATTCCGATGATGTTCTCCTGATAGTCAGAAAGGAGGAAGAACAAAACATAAAACAATACCTCGATGATGTAAAAAAATCAACAGGTGATGAATACCTGTAAATGCGGATATTAAAATGTAGAGGCGGGTCGCGACCCGCCTCTACAATAATTATTATGTGATGTTTCTAATTTTAAATAATGTTAATATTCCCAGAGGTCGTGTTCAAAGTTGAAAAGCTCGGTTTTAATGCGGTCGGCCTCAAAAATAGCAGATTTCCCAAGCTCATATTCACTGACCTTCCTGTCGTTATATACGTTGGATTCTCCGACAATAACACTCTCGAATCTTCTCTGCATGAACAGGTCGTCATATGAAAGTCTCTGGGCATCGTTATTACTCATGAAAACTTCCTTCTTTGCAAGGGCATCCCTTAGTTCGTCAAATTTGACCCAGAACAATCCTATTTTTTTCGCTCTTCCAATCTGTTCATCAAACCCCATATAGATAGGCTCGATGGCTATTATTCTCACGTCAAGTTTCGAAAGTTTTTTGTCGAAATACCACTCTTCATACAGCATAAGTTCTTTGACCTCTTCAGGCTTTGCATCCTGTTTAACAGAATCTTCTCTCATGGCTCCTGAGGCATTTATCTGTACCTGGACAAGTTTGGTGACGGCCCCCATTTTTACCTCAATATCAGAATAGGTGGTACTAACATTAATATTATTGGGGTCGTAGGCATTCAGATGCCCGGCCTTGATCTCATCAAGAACTATATTGATGAAACTCTCTCTTCCATCCAGTGTCGGAACCGTTGGATAATACAACGGCTGGTTCATCTTCTCTCGCAGGTCGATCAAACGATAATATCTCTTGGACCATATAACATCTGCTTCCCTGAGATACGGATAATCGATCTTCTTTGCATCCGGAATCGATTTCCGGTAAATATCGCCAATTGTCTGACCACTGGCCATCCCTGCAAAAGTAAGAGCGATAATGCCAAAAAGAATTTTCTTATTCATGATGGGATATTTATTTTATTATTAGTCAATTTTCAAAATTATTGAATTTAAATCTCTAGTTATGCCATCAGGACCCTTAGCCTTTATATCTTTTATGATCAGGTTCTTTCCTCGTGTAATCCTGTCAAGCATCTGCTTTTGTTTCGCCGTAAGATTGCTGCCGTTGCTTGCTTCTTCCTGGTCCATTCCCTTATCGGTGTAAAACAGCGTAAATCCGGTAACCTGGTAACTCAGGTCGAAATCAAAATCGGGCATTATGGCAAAAACCCCCTGCTGTGCTGCGGCCGTTGCCCTTGGAATACTTCCGGTACTCTTTCCGCCAAAAACTGCTGTTGGAGGAGGAACCGGCTTAACCCTGAAATCAAGAGGAGCAAACTGCATTGGTTTACCGCCTATGTCGGCCGTAACTATAACCTGTACATTCTGGCTTTGAGAACGTGGCTTTATTACCCAGTTGCCTCTGAAGCTTTCACCTTTTGAGTTTTTTACTTTTCCTATTCTATAATCACCATTAACGACCCTTATCTTAATCTTATCAGGGCTTACATTAGGAACAGATACATCGATAGGATTGTCAATACCATAATAAAGCACGTTCATTGCAGTTGGAGATACAACAACATTGGGTTCACCAACAACATAAGATGCATTGAACGGGAAGTCCCTCATTGTTCCGTCAGGAGCTTTAAGAGCTATTATACCTCCCCATTTTTTGGGACCTACTGAACTGGCACGGACTTTATATATTCCTTTTCCTGTTTCGTCAAGAGGGAGCTTGGTATCACCTACTGTAATTACCGGAAACAGAGTCGAATCTGTAGCAGAAATAAATACACGTGCTTCATAATCGCTTCCCTGTGTCACGTAATTTGAACTAACAGGCATGACAATTGCATCCAGTTTAGTAAACTTAAAAGAAGAGGCATCAATCTGGGTATAGAGGTAATTAAGAACTTCTGTCTCGGCGTTTCTTACATTGACCTGCATTTCCGAAAGGATACAGATTACAGCAATCAGGGGCATTGTCTGGAATGTCAGATTTGCCCAGGGCGATGGCTGACCATCCGGATCTCTTCCATCATCAGTATTCAGACTATTCCTAAGGGCTTCCTCGGCTGTCGGATTTTTACCTTCAAGCGTGGTTAGAAGGAAGTCCCGATATTCGTTAATAACATTTTTGAGGGCGTATGCTTTCCCGTTTTCGTTGGCTCCGAGAAGAATTTCTGATGGTACATTAGTATCATCAATATGTTTTTCAACTTTATCAATAAGAATCTGATTTCCATTAACAGCAGGAGTTTCCGGATCTTTTTCAGCTTTTTTGATTATTTCGATCTTTAGTTGCTGAATATAATCGGATGCCTCATCAGCTCTTTCTTTCACTGCATAAGCTGCAGCCTTGTATTTCCCTGCTTTTACATGGTTTTCAGCATCAGCTCTGTCGAAATCTTTATAAATAATGTTATTTTTGGCAACATAATTTTCGACAGTCTGAGTGAGTCCTTTATCAACTTTTTTAAATGCTTCAATGGCTTCTTTTGATACGTTAAGTGCAAGCATGGCGGTAAGCACCAGGTACATCATACCGATCATTTTTTGCCTTGGAGATAGCCTTTCGTGAGCCATTTTATAGGTTGTTTAGTTTGGTAAAAAAAATGCCACGTTATTTAACATTCATTGTAGCAAGCATATTTCCATAAACATTATTTAATGCTGACAGATTATCGTTGAGTTTAGTTATCTGTTCGCGATATTTCTGAGTATCATCAGCTGATGATGCAAGATCTTTTATAATACCCTGAATACCTTTATAGAGATTCTCAGATTCTTTTATATGGTCATCTGCTCCTTTTCTCTGAAGTTCATAAACTGCATTCAGAGCGGACAGGTTTTTATTAAGCACTTCAAGCTGTTGCTGATAGGATTTCCCTCCTACCTCAATAATTGAAAAAGAATCAGCCATGTTACGATACGTGGAACTGGTCTCATTGATCAGCTTGGCAGTAGACTGATAAGATTCAGATAACTGGCCGAGCGAATCTGTTGCATTGTTGACAGTATTCATATACCTTGAGGAAGCAGCAGAAATATCACCCATGGTATTCATGTTAGCAGTTGACTCGCCGAGCTTTTTCATGCCTACACCCAGTTTCTGGAACAGTTCGGGAGTGATCTCTGCTTTTTCAAGCATTTCATCAAATTTTGCCAGGGCAGCAGAACCGGCGCCGCCGCCAAATCCTCCGCCGCCATAACCACCGCCGCCATGTCCGGAGCCGGTGCCTGTACCGCCAATGCCTGTACCGCCATAGCCGCCACCGCCGCCGCCGCCGGCGACACCACCGGAATATCCTCCTCCCTGTGCAGCAAGCTCGGGTGTTTCATCTTCAGGTATTCCTGCAAGTTCAGGATATACCAGCGACCAGTCAACCTCCTCGTGTAATGGTTCAAAAGCTGAAAAGAAGAAGATTACTGATTCGGTAAGAAGGCCAATAGTAAGCATGGTTCCTGCCAGTGGCCAGTGCTGTATTTTAAACAAGGCGCCAACGATAACTACTGAAGCACCTAAACCGTAAAGTTTAGCGATGAAATTTTTCCACCCGCTGCTTTGTACTAATTCTGCTAGGCTCATATACCTGATTATTTTAGGGTTATTTCAAAACTTTTAATTTACACCAATATAAGATCTTACGTTACGGAAACCAACATATGGTTTTGTAGAATCCTGATATTCATAATCTCTTGCACTGGTTTGCAGGAAATAAGCAATATCTTTCCATGAACCGCCACGGATAACTTTTCTCTTCATAACCGGAGGATCCTGCGGTGTCGCATTATATTCATAGTTTGGCTGAAGATCGTGCTCGAAAATGTAAGCTGAGGGATGATAAGCACAGCGAGTCCATTCCGACACATTTCCCGACATATCATAAAGGCCGAATTCATTAGGTTCATATGATCCGACTTTCCCTGCATATACATTGCCATCGTCGATATAGTTGCCTCGCAATGGTTTGAAGTTGGCAAGGAAGCATCCTTTATAGTTACGGGTATAAGGGCCGCCCCATGGGTACATCGAAAGATCAAGTCCGCCCCTGGCAGCATATTCCCATTCTGTCTCAAGAGGTAACCTGTATTCCTGTACATCGGCAACCCCGTTTTTTCTCAGAGCTGTGTTCATATAATCGGTTCTCCAGATACTGAATGCCGTTGCCTGAACCCACGATACACCCACAACAGGATAGTTGTCAAATGAAGGATGCCAGAAATATAGCGAAGCCTGAGGATCATTAAAGGAATATGTAAAATCCCTTATCCAGCATAGAGTATCAGGATATACATTTATGACATTGTGCTTGATGTATGAAGAACGGTCCTTAACATCGGTGCGTGTACCATCAAGATTTGTAACCTGTCCTTCATATTTGCCTGATGTCTTTTCAAAATCGTTGTAAACATATCTTGACTTAGCAGCCTGCTGGTAGTCAACCCAGAAATATGAATAATTAAGTTTTCTTACATCCACCTGTTTTTTCCCGTTGAATCTCTCTTCAGGGGGATAATACATCTCATCAATTATTGTTTTTGTATCCTCATCTCTGGAATCGATCTTTTCTTCCCAGTTGATTACATGCGGTTCAATAACATTTTTTTCCTTGTCTACCACGAAATAATCCCTGTCTGCAATGCCAGCATCTCCAAGCTTGGTTCTGAGAATAGAATCGCGGACATAATATACAAACTGACGATATTTATTATTTGTGATTTCTGTCTGATCCATCCAGAATGCTTCAACTGTAACAGATTTTGATATGCTGTTCATCGCAAATACTGCATCCTGGTCGCTGGGTCCCATCATAAAATTCCCGGCAGGAATGAATGCCATCTCAAGAGGTTCAGGTTCAAAAAATTTCTTTCGCCCCGGAACTCCGGTAAGCTCTCCATTATTTGAAGAGCCACAACCAGTTAAAAGGAATATCAATATTAGAGCAGATAAGCTTATCTTTTTCATAATACTTTAGAATTTTATAATGCAAGTAAGTTAAATTTTTTTAATATTCATAAAAATCTGATACTTTTATATTTCATAGAACTTTTGCCCAGGCTCAGATCGAAACAATAGTTTACCATGAATTCATGGGAGCCACCACTGCTCTTCCCTATGTCCGATAATGTAAAGTCATAAGAGTAACCAAGCCGGAGTCCGTTATACAGTTCCAATCCAATCATGCCGATCAGGGCATCCCCGGCTCTGTATGAAACGCCGCCCCATACTTTTTTATTGTATCTGATTAAAGATGTAACAGAGAACTGAATAACCTTGCCGTCGCTATAGGCAAAAACAGATGGCAACAATTCGAGCGACGGATTGGGAAGCTGAAGCGAATAACCGGCTGTAAGATAATAGTTTCTGCTTACATAGGGAGATCCTTTGGTATACCTGATTACCGGCTGGTTAATGTGAGTCACAGATAACCCGGCATAATACTTATCTGTACTGTAGTAAAAGCCTAATCCGGCATCGAAAGCGACATAACTCTCTTTGTTTTCAGGTATAAGAGGATCCCCTGAAACAGGCGTATGGACATCTCCCGACGGAATTTCCCAGGTGGGATCAAGTGATTTATCAAGCATGCCCAGGTTTATGCCTATTCCCAGTTTCCCCGATCCTAAATTCATGATATAGGAATAAGAAGCAGAAAGATTAATGTCTTTATCGAAACCTATATTATCGCTTTCAACAAGCAATCCAACCCCGCTGCTAATTTTAAATGGAGATACAGGGGCGCTGATATTAAAAACTGTCGTGGTGGGCGCTCCTTTAAAACCAACCCATTGCTGGCGGCTAAGGGCAGTAGCACAAATCATACCGGAAGTACCGGCCACACCAGGGTTATATGTCAATGTATTAAACATATAATGACTAGCCACAGGGTCCTGCTGCGAAAATCCCTGTTGTATTACAATTACTAAAAAAAGAAATGCGACATTGAACTTTTTCATCTCTTTAATTAATGGTGCTTTGCACTTTCATTGAATTAGTAAAATAAATAAAATTATATATCGCAAACAAATTTACCGGTATTTATTTAACCGGTTCGAATATCTATTTTGACGAGTGTGCCTTTATTTTAGACGAAAAAGTCAGCCTCATGGCTTCAGCCTTTCCATTGCGCTTACCCATCTTTCAGGCACTTCATTGTGATTAGCCTGAAGGTAATCTTCATGCGAGCAGGCAATATAATGATTCTGATCTTCTTCAGACGGAAGCTCAATCCACCACCTGTCAGTCAGATTGCTTTTAACAAAGATAAGATCATCCTCAAGATCAGTAAGCCTCACATGATATTTAATGAAGCGCCCTGAATTGCTGACATTGAGAACAGGAGTCTCGTACTGTTTTTGTGAAAAACCTTCAAGGAAAAACCATATTATCTGAGCAGCCAGTCCGGTTGTCTGCGATCTGATATCAAATTCAGGATTAACATCGAACAGACCAAATATCTTAAGCTTATCGGATATTCCCGCATACCTCGATAAAAGGCAGATCTCCTCGCCATAAAAACCATTGGGAGAAGGACTTATTGTCCCCGGAGCGTCAGATTGCCTTACAGATGAAATATCAAATATTGCAACCTCCGAATCCCTGAAAAGAGGTTCCGTAAGATGAATCGACTGCCTTACATCTCCAATCCTGACAAGTTCTGATTTCTGTTTAAGAAACCGGTTAAGGACTTGCTGATCATTAAGAAAGGTCTGGTAGCCTATATTAATATAGTGATCAAAAGTACTTTTATGGTTATTAATGATTGAATTGAGATAATTAAAGGAATCAGGCTCTTTTCTTTCAGCGCTGTAATCTATTCTTGGATCAACCGCTGTAAGTGTATATTTAGTTTTATTCTGCGACATTGCCCTGTCTATTGCAGGTATTAGCGCACTGCTTCCTCCTATTATTACCGGGAAAAGATTTTCATTCATCAGAAAGGAGAGAATGTCGGTCAGTCCCGCCAGGGTATCATTGAAGGTAATACCCTGTTTCATATTGCCAAGATCAATAATTTTTAATTTCCCGGGTATCTTTGCCAGCCTGTAGAGTTGGCTCCTGATCATGTCAGGTCCTTTTACCGAACCCATATTGGGAGAATTCCTGCCCTCAGGTACACCAAGAATCGCTATCCTGAATTTACTGAAATCCTTCAGGCGATTGTTTTCTGTATGTATGGTAATATTATGAGGAAACCCGGCCTGTGCAGTCATTTGCTCAAAATCAGGTCCCTCAATGCTTACAGGATTGAAATAATCATTCAGGTCTACCATAATATTTTAAGAACTCTTTTTGTTTTTATCACTGTTTTCGATTATCCTGATGCAATCCTCCCTGGTAAGCTTTTCGGCATCAGTACCTTTTGGAAGCCTGTAATTTGACTTATCCTTAACCAGGTAAGGTCCATACCTGCCGTTGAGGAGCATAAGATCTCCAAAGTCTTTAATGACTTTCTTCTTATCGGTTTCGTTTTTTTCAAGAATAATCTCTACGGCTCTTTCAAAAGTAATGATATAAGGATCGTCCACTCCTTTCTTAAGCGAATAAAATTTATTATTATACCTGATATAGGGTCCGAACTTGCCTATTCCTACTACCATTTCTCCTCCTTCATAATCGCCTAATGAGCGGGGAAGACGGAAAAGATCAAGCGCTTCAGCCAGAGTTATCGTTTCAAGAAGCTGACTCTTTGAAAGACTGGCAAACCTTGGTTTTTCTCCATTACCCGATTCACCTATCTGTGCAACGGGTCCGAACCTTCCCATCCTCACAGTAACCGGTTCCCCGGTCTCCGGATGGTTCCCCAGCAATCTTACTCCGGTTTTTCTTTCTCTTTTCTCGAGAGTATTTGTAACTGTTTTATGAAACGGAGAATAGAAACTGTCAAGCATACCTGTCCACTTGAGTTTTCCGAGAGCAATCTCATCAAACTGTTCTTCAATCTCTGCTGTAAAGTGGTAATCAACGATCTCTGAAAAATTTTCAAGAAGGAAATCATTAACTATCATACCAATATCCAGGGGGAAGAGTTTTGATTTTTCTTTTCCTGCAATTTCAGTTTTTGTTGTTGATGCAAGCTCCCCGTTGTTAAGTGAAATGATCTTTATCTGCCTTTTTTCACCGGATCGGTCTTCGCGCGATACATATCCCCTGTTCTGTATCGTTGAAATTGTCGGAGCATAAGTTGAAGGCCTGCCTATACCCAGCTCTTCAAGTTTTTTAACAAGGCTGGCTTCTGTATACCTGGGCGGAGGGGAGGTGTATTTTTGTGTTGCTGTGATGCTATCGTAACTTAGCGGCATTCCTTTTACAACCGGGGGAATAACATACCTCTCTTCGTCACCGTTTTCCTGGTCGGTAGATTCTGTATATACTTTCAAAAACCCGTCAAATTTTATTACTTCCCCATTTGCCTGGAATGTAACGGGGGAGTTATTCATATCAATTGAAATGGTGGTTTTTTCTATTTCGGCATCTGCCATCTGGGAGGCAACTGTTCTCTTCCAGATAAGTTCATATAATTTCTTCTCATTCTGGCTGCCGGCAGTAGTCGGATGATCGAGGTAAGCAGGACGGATAGCCTCATGTGCCTCCTGGGCTCCTTTCGATTTTGTTTTAAACTGCCTGGTCTTTGAGTATTTTTCACCAAACTCTGAAACAATCATTTCACGCGATTTAAAAAGCGCAAGCTTTGAAAGATTGGTAGAGTCGGTCCTCATATAGGTAATTTTTCCGGCTTCATACAGCTTCTGGGCTACAGCCATTGTCTGGGCAACAGAAAATCCAAGCTTGCGGTAAGCTTCCTGCTGCAGGGTGGATGTGGTGAATGGCGGCGCCGGTGAACGGGTACCTGGCTTAATGGTTATACTGCCTATGGAATATTTTGAAACATTGCATATCTCAAGAAATTTCATGGCCTCTTTATCGTCGGGAAACCTTTTTGAGGCATCCGCTCTCAGAGTCGCATTTTCGCCTTTGGGAGAATCTATCCTGAAGATAGCAGAAACCCTGAATGCTGATTCAGCCTTAAAAGCAATGATCTCTCTTTCCCTCTCCACCAGCAAACGAACAGCTACTGACTGTACCCGGCCTGCGGATAAAGATGGCTGGACTTTTTTCCAAAGAACCGGGGAAATCTCAAATCCGACCAGTCTGTCAAGTATGCGACGAGCCTGTTGCGAATTGACAAGATTCATATCAACCTGCCGGGGGTTCTCAATGGCATTTGAGATTGCTTCCTTTGTTATTTCATGAAAAACAATTCTTTTTGTTGTGGAAAGATCAAGATTCAGCACACTTGCAAGATGCCATGCTATAGCTTCCCCTTCACGGTCCTCATCAGAGGCAATCCATATATTTTTAGAATCAGCAGCAGCTTTTCGCAACTCGCTTACAACCCTGGCCTTTTCTTTAGGGATCTCATAGGTAGGAGAAAAATCCTTCTCAACATCTATACCAAGGTTCTTTTTCGACAAGTCCCTTATATGCCCGAAACTGGAGACTACACGGAAACCTTTTCCAAGAAACTTCTCAATAGTTTTAGCTTTCGCCGGAGACTCAACAATAACAAGATTTTCGTTCATTAAAGCAGATATTTGTTCTTTTATCAGACGACAAAGTAAATCAATTAGGTACCAAACTTCAAAATAAACCGTTAAGATTCTTTAATAATTACTATTTTTGGTTCAAATTTTAAAGTTAATGGAAGGCAATATGAACAACAAAAAATATCTCATATGGTTCTGGTCCATATTCAGTTTACCATTCGTTGTTGTTATAACATTGTTCATATTAATATCAAGGGAAAAGCTTGGTCCCATGCCATCTTTCAAGGAACTTGAAAACCCTGAATATTACCTGGCAGCAGAAGTCTATTCAGAAGATGGCGTCCTGCTTGGAAAAATAAGCGTGGAGAATCGTACATGGACAGACTATAAGGAGATTTCACCATATCTGACCCAGGCACTCATTGCTACCGAAGATATAAGGTATTACAGGCATTCAGGCATCGATCTTCGCGGCCTGGGACGTGCAGCTATCCGTACAATTCTGCTTGGGCAGAGCACCGGCGGAGGCAGTACTATTACCCAGCAGCTTGCAAAACAGCTCTATCCGCGAGATACGACCAGAAATTCTGCTTTCATGCGAAAGGTCAAGCTTGGAATAGCTAAATTCAAGGAGTGGGAAACTGCCGTTAAGCTTGAAAGGAGCTATACCAAAAATGAGATCATAACGATGTACCTGAACAAGTTTGATTTTAATTATAATGCCATCGGAATAAGAACTGCCGCAAGAGTTTATTTTAATACCACACCTGATTCTCTTAATCTGCAGCAGGCTGCAGTGCTGATTGGAATGCTTAAGGCATCAACAAAATATAATCCTGTCAGAAATCCTGATATTATGACTCAGCGCCGTAATGTTGTTCTCTCACAGATGGAGAAATACGGTTTTCTGACATCTTCTGTCGCCGACTCGGTAATGAAATTGCCACTGGACACCGATTTTAAAATTGAGGATCATAATTCAGGTCTGGCAACTTATCTCAGGGAATATATCAGAAACACTATGGGGCGACCTGAACCCGACAGGAACAAATATATCCAGCAATCATCATATGATGATGCATTATGGGAATGGCAGAACAATCAGTTGTACGGCTGGTGTAATAAGAATAAAAAGGCTGATGGATCCAATTATGATCTTTACAGGGATGGATTGAAAATTTATACAACTATAAATTCCCGGATGCAATTATTCGCCGAGGAGGCTTTAACGGAACATCTGTCAAAAGAGATGCAACCCGATTTTTACAGGCGGGCCAGGGGTTTTAGAAATCCTCCCTATTCCAACGATATTACCAAAAAGGAAGTGGATGAACTGTTAATGGCATCACTTAAACAGAGTGACAGATATTATTTAATGAAGGCCAGGGACGTTTCCGATGATTCCATTATGCTGGCTTTTAATACAAAGGTAAAAATGAGAGTCTTCTCCTGGAAAGGAGAGAGGGATACCATTATGACACCTCTTGATTCCATAAGGTATTATAAGTATTTCATACGGTCTGCTTTCATGGTAGAGGATCCCCATAATGGTTATGTAAAAGCATATGTGGGAGGCCCTAATTTCAAGTATTTCAAATGGGATGGCGTAACACAGCAAAAAAGACAGATAGGAAGTACAATAAAACCTTTTCTTTATACCATTGCCATGCAGAATGGATATTCTCCATGTTATGAAGTGGAGGATATTCCAAGATCATTTGATATCCCGGGCGATTCTGTTCCATACATTCCAAGAAGTTCCGGACCCAGGGAATACCATGGTAAAATGGTGACCCTGGCATGGGGACTGGCCCAGTCGGAAAACTATATATCCGCATGGCTGATGCAGCAATTCAAACCTTCGGCAGTGGTTGATCTGATGCACAGAATGGGTATAAGGAGTTTTATAGACCCTGTGCCTTCAATATTTTTGGGTACCTCCGATGTGAAGCTCGAAGAAATGGTAGGTGCTTATGGAACATTTGCAAATAAAGGAGTATATACCAGGCCGATGTATGTTACCAGGATTGAGGATAAGAACGGCAACGTTATTTCCAGGTTCACTCCCAGGGTTGAAGAGGTGCTGAGCGAAGATCAGGCATATCTTATGCTGAATCTTCTTCAGAATGTTGTTAAAAGAGGGACGGCAATAAGGATGAGATTGGAACCTTATAACCTCTGGAACCAGATCGGTGGTAAAACAGGAACAACCCAGAATCATTCAAATGGATGGTTTATGGGCGTAACACCAAATCTTGTGGGGGGGGTCTGGAGCGGCTGGGAAGATCAGGCTATCCATTTTGAGACAATCAGCGAAGGACAGGGTGCCAATATGGCTCTCCCGATTATGGCTATATTCCTCAGAAAGATTTATGATGATCCCGTGCTGGGAATCATGGAAGCAGATGAATTTGAACGCCCGGCTAACTTTAATATTGAGCTCGATTGCGATAAAGCGAAAAAAAACGTGTCAGGCAGTGACAATTCCCGCAGGGTGAAATACTAAAACGATGCACGACGCACGACTCAAGGCTCCCGGCGACCGGCTCCCGGAGTCAATAATTAATATACTTTTGTTCCTAAGTGGCTTACCTAGCGCCTAGTGTCTAGCGTCTAGTGTCTTTTTAGCCGAACAACGCCCGTACCAGGTTCTCGATCTTGGCAACAGGTATAACTTCAATATTCAATCTTTTCAGCTGGATATTCCTGTGATATTTCGAAATACATATTTTTTTGAACCCCATCTTGGCGGCTTCACCTATACGCTGTTCAATTCGCGAAACGGGCCTTATCTCTCCCGAAAGTCCGGCCTCCCCTGAAAAACAGGTATCTCTTGCTATGGGGATATCGAGGTTGGACGACAGAACTGAACTTATTATGGCAAGATCTATTGCCGGGTCACTTACTTTTATACCACCTGCGATATTCAGAAAAACATCTTTTACGCCAAGTCTGAATCCGGCTCTTTTTTCAAGTACTGCCAGGAGCATATTCAACCTGCGGATGTCAAACCCGGTGGAGCTTCTCTGAGGTGTTCCGTATACAGCGCTGCTGACAAGAGCCTGTGTTTCAATCAGAAATGGCCTCAAGCCGTCAACCGTAGCGGCGATGGAAATGCCGCTCAGAGGTTCATCATGCTGATTTATAAACATTTCCGAAGGATTATCGACTTCCCTTAAACCGGTTTCAATCATTTCAAAAATGCCTATTTCAGATGTTGAGCCAAACCTGTTTTTGACCGATCGCAGTATACGGTACACATAATTGTTATCGCCCTCAAAATAAAGGACTACATCTACAATATGTTCAAGTACCTTAGGACCTGCAAGTGTTCCATCCTTCGTGATATGACCTATCAGGAAGACCGGGGTCCCGGTTATTTTGGAATATTTCAGCAGTTGTGCGGCACATTCCCTTACCTGGGTAACAGAACCGGCTGATGACTCAAGCGCCGAATTATTCATTGTTTGTATTGAATCGATAATTATTAATCCCGGCTTAATATTCTCTGCATGATTAATAATACTCTCCAGATCTGTTTCGCTGAGTATATAGCACTGAGGATTTGAATTCTTCATTCTTTGTGCTCTGAGGCTGATCTGTTCTTCGCTTTCTTCGCCTGATACATACAGGATCTTTTTCCCTTTCAGGGCCAGAGCAAGCTGAAGGGCAAGAGTTGATTTGCCTACCCCGGGCTCCCCCCCCAGAAGAATAAGAGAACCGTTAACGATACCGGAGCCAAGTATCCTGTCAAGTTCCGATATCCCGGTTTTCATGCGGCCATTTTCACTGGCTTCGATATTATCGAGGAGCATCGGTTTCCTTTTTTCCTGGTTCATAATAAAGCCGGTATCGCGCGTAGAAGCAGGAGCTATGATCTCTTCGTGATAGGTATTCCACTCTTTGCACGATGGGCACCGGCCTATCCATTTTGCCGATTCAACACCGCAGTTCTGACAAACCCATACTGTTTTACTCTTAGCCATGATTATTGTAAGAAAATGCAAAAATAGAATATACTCAGGTCTTTCCTTCCTTCTTGTCTTTTTTGAAAATAATAAAGAATGAAATGGTCCCCACTATCATAACAAATATAAGCTGAGATTCATGGGTCAGCAATGCATAAACCAGTCCGTCCTCAAGGGGAATGCCTTTTACAAAAAGAAGTCCCCTTGAAATAATGTAATGAAATGCTCCGAGCCCGCTCTGAACCGGAGCCGACATTGCAAGGCCACCGATCACCAGTAAAAATATGCTGTCAGAAAAAGTCAGGTCAGATGTGCTTTTTATGGAAAATACCACTACCCAGGTCATAAGTGCATAATTGATCCATATGAAAATGGTATGAAAGACAAATTCCCACTTCCTTTCCAGGTTGGTTATAGTTTTAAGTCCGTTGATAACACCCCTGGCAAGGTCGAACATTTTCGAGAAAAACCTTATTTTCCGGAGATTCTTTTTATAACGGATCATCAGGAAAAGCGCAATTACCATCAGTGTAAACAGTATAACCCACAGTATCCAGGTTACACCAAATACTGAAAATATTTTTTCCTGTATTGGCAAATAGATACTTTCTTTGAGAAAAATGTTAATTTCCCCACTGCTGGTAAAGATCAGGTATATCATTATTGAAAGGAGGGAAATGAAGTCTACGGTTCTTTCAACTACTACAGTCCCTATAAGCTGGTCGACCGGAATTTTTTCTTTTTTGCCCAGGGCGACACAACGTGTTATTTCTCCTACCCTGGGGAGTGCTATGTTTGCAAGGTATCCGGTCATCAATGCATAAAAGGAGTTTTTCAATGAAGGCCTGAATCCGAGTGGATTTATAAGGAGTACCCATCTCCGGGCTCTGCTGACATAAGCAAAAAGGCCGAAAAGCAGCGACAAAAAAAGCCAGGAATAATTAGCCTGCTTCAGATCGACTTCCAGCTTCTTAAAATTAACATCATGAAACGCAGCCCAGAGAAGTGCAATTCCGACAGCAAGGAAAGCTAAAAACTTGAGAGTTTGCAGAACACCTTTTCTCAACGTCACATCAGTTTATTTGTTTTTGTATCGGGGAATATAACAGCCGGCCTGAATGATTTTGCCTCCTGAAAGTCAAGCATGGCGAAGGAGACTATAAGTACTAAATCGCCCACAATAACTTTTCTGGCAGCTGCACCGTTAAGACATATCTCTCCTGATCCTCTCTTTCCTTTTATAACATAGGTGTCGAGTCGTTCTCCGTTATTTAAATTCAGAACCTGTACCTTCTCATTTTCAATAATATTGGCTGCATCCATAAGATCCTCATCAATTGTAATGCTTCCAATATAATTAAGATTGGCACCCGTTATTGTTACCCTGTGGATCTTCGATTTTAATACCTCTATTAACATTTAATAATATCCTGTTAATGTTAATTAATATGCAAAGGTAATTAACCTTTTGTTTCAGGCCAATTTAAATTCAATATTATCTATCAAACGGATATTTCCGGTTTTCACGGCAATGCATCCAAAATAGCGTTTCTCTTTATTCATTTCGGCTTTCCGTATAACAGGTATCAATTCTGTGTCGTCTACAATTTCAAAATATTCAACACTGAATCCGTCCTCATTTTTTATCCTTTTTTCAACGAAGGATTTAATCTCAGGTATGTCTTTCTGATTTATCATTTCTGATGCTTCACGGATAGTCTTATATATTACCGGGGCACGTTTTCTGATATCCTGTTCAAGAAGCTGGTTCCTGCTGCTCATTGCCAGTTCGTCCTTTTCACGGATGATCGGGCTGGTGATAATCTTTACTTTACTTCCTGTTTGTCTGCAAAGTTCTTTTATAACTGCAACCTGCTGAAAATCCTTGAGTCCAAACCAGGCAATATCGGGAGTAACTATCTCAAAGAGCCTGCTGACGACCTGTGCCACTCCGTTAAAGTGACCCGGCCTGTGAAGGCCTTCCATTACAGAATCGAGATTCCCGAAATTGAATTTTCTGGTATCTTCTTCAGGATATATTTCTTCAGTACCCGGTGTAAATACCAGATCATTCTCCCTGAGAAAATATGAAAGTAATGCGAGATCACCATCGATGTTCCGAGGATAGTTCTTAAGATCATTTTTATCGTTGAACTGAGTAGGATTCACAAAAATGCTTACTACTACCAGTGGACATTGAGCCACAGCATCTTTAACAAGTGACATATGTCCTTCATGAAGCGCTCCCATGGTCGGAACAAAGCCCAGAGGAAACTGATTCCTTTCACGGATCTGTTTTTGTATCTCTTTAACTGTACTTACAATCTTCATTCTTATCTTTTTTACAAACTTAACATGATTTTTCGCCACTTTATGCGGGGACAGCAGAGATTATGGTGATTCTATGCATTTTCATAATCTTATTATTTTTTACTATCTTTGCACCTTGAATCGAAATGGTATATCCAGGAAGGTAAATGGAAAGCAGGAAGGTATTATTCATTTCTCAAGAGATCACTCCATACTTAGGTGAAACGAAGTTGTCGAAGATCGGAAGGTTTCTCCCGCAGGGAATCCAGGAAAGGGGTAAAGAGATCAGGACTTTTATGCCACGGTATGGTTGTATTAATGAAAGAAGAAATCAGCTTCATGAGGTCATCCGTCTTTCAGGGATGAATCTTATAATTGACGATACCGATCATCCCCTTATTATAAAAGTTGCTTCAATTCAGTCGGCCCGCATGCAGGTCTATTTTATTGATAATGACGATTATTTTCAGAGGAAACATATTATCAGCGATGCTTCGGGACGTGAATTTGAAGACAATGATGAACGTGCATTATTCTTTGCCCGCGGTGTAATTGAAACGGTAAAGAAACTGCGCTGGGCTCCGGATATTGTTCATTGCCATGGATGGATGTCAGCCCTGGTGCCGGTTTACCTTCGCAGCATTTACAATGATGATCCCCTGTTTCATAATTATAAAATAATCTATTCCATTTACAATAATGATTTTAAAACTCCGTTTAGATCAACATTCGCTGACAAATTGCGTTTCGACGGGATAGACGGGGAAAATATTAAGATGGTAAAGAACCCCGATTTTATCAATGTGTCAAAACTGGCTATTAAATATTCTGACGGGATCATTATCGGGAGCGAAAAAATAAATGAGGAGTTGACCAATTATATCAGTACAATTAATAAACCGGTTCTCCCTTACAAAGACGAAACCGAATATATTGATGCCTATAATGATTTTTATGACAAGATATTATTATAATTCCCGATATACACACAGATTCTATTCTGTATCTCACACAATAAATAAAATAATCCGCCTTACAATCTTTTCTTTGGTGGCTTTTTTTGTAACCTCCTGTCTGGAAGACCCGACAAAAATAGGGAATTCCCTTCTGCCGGGAAGTGATTTTGTAACAATCAAATCAATCGATACCCTGAGTGCAAGGTCATATACTATGTTTACAGATTCGGTACAAACTGATAATCCGGCTACCTCTTTCCTCGGACACCTGTATGATGATTATTTTGGTACCACCACAGCTGAATTTGTTTCACAGGTGAGACTGGGCGGTGCATGGGACGGTCAGCCTTTTGTTGTGGATTCAGTGAAATTATTCCTGCATCTGCTTGATGTAAAGGGCGGCGGTGTTGGAATATTGCATAAAATAAAGATTTCAGAGATAGCCGATGAGATTTATACCAATCAGCCGTACTATTCAAATACCCCTGTTAATATTACAGGTTATGAAGTGGCGGATATTGAACTTCCGCAGCTGCAGTCTGATACAATAAATGATATTGGTATTATGCTGCCTGAAAACGGAATAGAATTTGGTAATTATCTTTTACGCGACACCACACAGTTATTTTACAGTAACACCAAACCCGATTTCAGGGCCTTTTTTAAAGGATTGCTTTTCCAGATGGATCCCGACGAGGATCCACTGCTTATCTCGTTAAGTGTCGCTCCCAGTTCTCTTGGGTATTACTCAAATTATTTTGTCATATTTTTGCACGATCCTGATGGTCTTGCTAAACAATACTACTTAATTCTGGATGCTTCAAACAAAAATGCTGCGTTTAATAAGTTCTCATTTAATTTTTCAACTGCCACCGCGGATCTTAAGATCGGACATATAAATGACGGATACCGCGATACTCTTTCCTATGTGCAGGCCATGAACGGTGCTTTTACAAAAATCACTTTATCCGGTCTTGCCATTCTTAAAAGTGATTCATATTTTAATAATATTGCCGTCAACAGGGCAAAACTGACCGTTCCCGCATTTTTCGACGGGGTTCGGTATATTATGTCCACAGCACCTTCTCCTATCTATATCAGGTATAAGACAACAGAAGGTAATAAATATCTGGTTCCTGATTATAATCTTGATTCGTACCATTCATTCTATGACGGAACTCTTGACACTTTAAACTATGTGTATAATTTCAACCTTGCTGCGTTTGTCCAGAAGTACTTTAGCGATACTGCAGATACTATTAAACCTGAACTTGAATTGTTTCTTGGAGGAGGAACAAAAAATGGGATTCTGAAGGCTAATAACAGCAAAACGCCCATTAAATTCGAATTTACCTATACTAAGTTCTAGATTTTGTGAACCAAAATTACTAAATTCGCGCATAATGATTTAATGCCTTAACATTATGTGTGGAATAATTGGTTATATAGGATCAAAGCCTGCCCGCGAGATAATTATTAATGGTCTGAAGAGGCTGGAATATCGTGGATATGACTCTGCAGGAATGGCTCTCGTTAACGGGGAAACCAGGATCTTTAAATGTGCGGGAAGAGTGAAAGATCTTGAAGCAATGGTTGAGAAGTCGAGTTTTGACGGCACAACCGGAATGGGGCATACCAGGTGGGCCACTCATGGAGAACCTAATGAACTTAATGCTCATCCCCAGGCTTCACAACATGGTAATTTTGTTGTTGTACATAACGGGATCATTGAGAATTATTCTACTCTGAAGAAACATCTCGAAAGCCGTAATGTAAAATTCTCAAGCCAGACAGATACGGAAGTTCTTGCCAATCTTATGGAACATATGTACCTTGAAGGAGACCTCACAGCAGAACAGGCAATAACGCTCGCCCTCAACAGGGTTGAAGGGGCATATGGTCTGGTCATAATCTGTACCCGCGAACCCGAGAAACTATTTGCTGCAAAAAAAGGAAGCCCCCTGGTAATAGGTGTGGGAGAAGGTGAAAACTTCGTTGCTTCTGATGCCACTCCCATTGTTGAGTATACCCAGCGGGTTATTTACCTTAAGGATGACGATATTGCTATAATTAAAAAAGATGAGCTTGTTCTTAAAACGATCAGAACCGAAAAGTTCCAGCCGGAAGTAAAGGAACTGGACCTTAAGATCGGGGAGATAGATAAAGAAGGATATGCTCATTTCATGTTAAAGGAAATATTTGAGCAACCAAGAGCTATACACGATACTTTCAGGGGCAGGGTATTGCCTGATTATTCAGGGATAATGCTGGGCGGACTTCACGACCTCCTCGATACAATATCCGAAGCTGAGAGAATAATAATTATAGCGTGTGGTACCTCATGGCATGCCGGCCTTCTTGGTGAATATATGTTTGAGGAGTACACCCGTATTCCGGTTGAGGTGGAATATGCCTCGGAATTCAGGTACAGAAACCCCGTTATTAAGAAAGGGGATATTGTTATCGCCATAAGCCAGAGTGGAGAAACAGCAGATACCCTGGCCGCCGTCAGGCTTGCAAAGGAAAAAGATGCAAAAGTGCTTGGAATATGCAATGTGGTTGGCAGCAGTATACCCAGGGAAACAGATGCAGGAGTTTATACTCACGCCGGACCCGAAATAGGCGTTGCGTCAACCAAAGCTTTTACCACACAGGTCACCGTACTTGCAATGATGGCTTTTGTTATCGGACATAAAAAAGGGATCATTTCCGATGCTGCATATAAAAGCCTGATAACCGAGCTGGCATCAATACCGGGTAAGATAGAAAAAGCACTGGCAGTTAACGACCAGGCTCTTGAACTTGCAAAGGTATTTCAAAACACTCATAATGCTCTGTATCTTGGAAGAGGTTATCTCTTCCCGGTTGCGCTGGAAGGCGCACTTAAACTTAAGGAGATCTCATATATTCATGCTGAGGGTTATCCCGCAGCTGAAATGAAACATGGTCCCATTGCGCTGATTGATGATAATATGCCGGCTGTGGTGGTTGCAACTAAAGATGATACTTACGAAAAGATAATCAGTAATATACAGGAGATTAAAGCAAGGAAAGGAAAGGTTATAGCTATCGTTACCGAAGGGGATGAGATAATCAGGAAAATGGCTGATTATGTTCTTGAGGTACCGGAAACACTTTCTGTCTTTTCAGGCTTGCTTGCAGTTATACCTCTTCAGCTGCTCTCTTATCATATTGCTGTTTTGAGAGGATGCGATGTGGATCAGCCCAGGAACCTTGCAAAATCTGTAACGGTTGAATAACCCATCCCCCAACCCCTTCCCTTAAGGCTAAGGGAAGGAGAGCAAATCGCTGATAAAATGGCATCAAAAGGAGAATATCGCAATTTAACTAAATCGGAAACTGAACACCTGAAACTTAATAATTGCCGATGCGACGACTGGGAAAAAGTTATGGTTCTCGACGGCTTTAATCCGGCTCATTGCATTAATGTCATATTTTCAGGGGATATCTTCCTTGGCATTTTTAAAGATCCTTATACTGATGAGTCAGGCGTAATGATGCCCGCCGGAATTTATAACGCACGGCTTCATAACTGCATTGTGGGATCAGATGTGATAATCAGTAATATAGGCGATTATATTGCGAATTACCTTATTGAAGACAGGGTTGTTATAAAGAATTGCGGAAAGATTCATACTGATGGCATTACTACTTTTGGCAATGGTCTTTCCATTTCAGTACTTAATGAAACAGGAGGACGGGCCGTTAAAATGTGGGACAGGCTATCGGCTCACGAAGCATACATAATTGCACTTTACCGGCACCGGAGTGCGGCAGTTAATATCATAGAGAAGATGGTGGACGATTATGCTGCCACACTGAGGTCAGATAAAGGCAGAATAGGACATAATTCACGGATATTTAACTGCAGCAATATACGCAATGTGAGATTTAGCCCTTACAGCCATGCCGACGGAGCAATAACTCTGAATGAGGGATCTGTTAACAGTTGCAGTGAGGATCCGGTTTTCATAGGGCCCGGTGTAATAATGGAACATTTTATTATCTGTTCGGGATCAGTTGTCTCGGAATCCACTCTTATAGATAAATGTTTTATTGGACAGGGATGCGTCCTTTCAAAACATTATTCAGCCGAGAATTCACTGTTTTTTGCCAACTGCGGAGGTTATCACGGTGAAGCATGTTCAATATTCGCAGGCCCTTACACCGTAACTCATCATAAATCAACACTTCTTATTGCAGGAATATTTTCATTTATGAATGCCGGCAGTGGTTCCAACCAGAGTAATCATATGTACAAACTTGGTCCTATCCACCAGGGAATCATGGAAAGGGGCTCCAAGACTACCAGCGACTCATACCTGTTATGGCCCGCACGTATTGGTCCGTATACCCTGGTTATGGGACGCCATTATAAAAACCTTGACACTTCTTCCCTGCCTTTTTCATACCTTATTGAGAGTAATGATGAAAGCATTCTGGTGCCGGGAATTAATCTCCGGAGTGTCGGTACTATCAGGGATGCTCAGAAATGGCCTGTACGCGACAGAAGAAAAGACCCGGTAAAGATAGACCAGGTAAATTTTAACCTCTTAAGCCCATATACAATCCGTAAAATGCTGGAAGGGAGGGAGCTGTTGCAAAAAATCAGGAGCAGCGCCTCTGAAGGAACTTCTGTCTTCTCCTACAATAGTATGAAAATAACAGCCTCATCACTCGAAAGGGGAATAGCCCTTTACCAGACCGGTATAAATAAATTCCTTGGCAATTCATTAATTAAGCGGCTTGAAAATACTGATTTTAAGACCAATGAAGAGCTCAGGAAAAGACTTGCCCCCGATAATGATACCGGAAAGGGAGAGTGGATTGATCTTGCGGGCCTGATTACACCAAAGGCAGAAGTGGACGGGCTGCTTGATGAAATTGAATCAGGCAGGATTGATCCAATCAGCAGGCTTTGGGAAGCATTTGCATTTATGCAAAAGTCCTATTACGAGTGGGAATGGACATGGGCATGTGAGAGGATTGAAGAGGAATCGGGGATCTCAATTGATAGGCTGACGGCTGAAAATGTGATTGAGATCGTTGAAAAATGGAAAAAAAGTGTTGTTGATCTGGATAACCTTCTCTATGAAGATGCCAGGAAAGAATTTACATTATCGTCGATGACAGGATTTGGTATAGACGGTGGTGATGACATAAAGCGGCAGGATTTTGAGCAGGTCAGGGGTGAATTTGAATCTAACACCGTCGTTTCTGCAATCAGACAGCATATAAAAAATAAGACGGCTCTTGGTGATGAGTTAATTGAAAGGATGAGGAAGATAACAAAATAGGGGATTACCTGCCCGAGTACATCATTTCATAATACTTACTGTAATCGCCCGACAAAACCCTGTCCATCCATTTTGTATTGGCAAGATACCATTCCACTGTTCTTTCAAGGCCTTCGGCAAATTCGGGTATGGGCGACCAGCTCAGTTCATTTTGTAACTTGGAAGAGTCGATGGCATATCTCATATCATGTCCCGGCCTGTCTGTAACAAATGAAATAAGTTTTTCCGAACTGCCTGATGCCCGGTTAAGCTTTTTATCCATAATAGTGCAGAGAAGTTTTATCAGGTCAATATTTTTCCATTCGTTATTACCTCCTATATTATAGGTATCACCTATTTTCCCGCGATGAAATATCAGGTCGATTGCAGAGGCATGATCTTCAACATAAAGCCAGTCGCGAATATTTTCGCCTTTTCCGTAAACGGGAACAGGCTTATTGTTCTTAATGTTATTAATTGCAAGAGGTATGAGCTTTTCGGGGAACTGGTTAGGCCCGTAATTATTTGAGCAGTTTGAGATCACTGCGGGGAGTCCGAAGGTATGATTATATGCTCTTACCATATGATCAGAACTCGCCTTGGATGCTGAATAGGGACTTTTCGGATCGTAGGCGGTCTCTTCCGTGAACAAGCCCTCTTTTCCCAGCGACCCGTAAACTTCATCGGTAGATATATGATAGAACAGCTTTCCTTTAAAGGCATTTTTCCAGCTGTTCAGAGAAACATTCAGCAGGTTAACAGTTCCGACAATATTTGTAAACACAAATTCATCGGGACCTGTGATGGACCGGTCAACATGCGATTCCGCAGCAAGATGGATCACCCCGTCGAAATCATATTTATTAAAGAGATCGAGGACATTCTGTTTATGCACTATATCGATTTTTTCAAACCTGTAATTCGCCTTTGTCTCAATTTCAGTGAGGTTTTCGAGATTGCCGGCATAGGTAAGCTTATCTGCATTTACAATAAGATAATCGGGGTAATTGTTTACGAACCTTCTGACTACATGCGAACCGATAAATCCGGCGCCCCCGGTTATAAGAATTGTTTTTTTCATGATAATCATTTCTTGTTCCTGATTTTCTTTTCCCACTCCCACGCAGTTTTCATAGCTTCATCGAGAGAACTTAGTGTTCTCCAGCCCAGTTCCCTGTTTGCATATGAAGGATCGGCCCAGATCTTTTCAATATCCCCGGCCCTTCTCTCTGTGATCCTGTACTTTAACTTAACTCCGCTAACCCGTTCAAATGAATTGATGGCTTCAAGTACAGAGACTCCCTTGCCGGTTCCGAGATTAAATACTTCAAAGTTGTCCCTGTTTCTGTTCTCCATAAGCCTTTTTACAGCCACAACATGAGCTTTTGCGAGATCTACAACATGCAGATAGTCTCTTATACATGAACCGTCGGGTGTATCGTAATCATCGCCGAATACTTTTAACTCATCTCTTATGCCGGATGCCGTCTGGGTTATATATGGCACAAGATTCTCAGGAACACCCCTGGGGAGTTCCCCTATCAGGGCAGACGGATGTGCACCTATAGGGTTAAAATACCTTAATGAAACAGCTTTTATTTTTTTGTCGGCAACAGTTGTATCCCTGATGATTGCTTCACCTATCTGCTTAGTATTTCCATAAGGCGAAGTAGCAGGCTGAAGAGGTGAGTCTTCAGTCACAGGCAGTTTCTCAGGTTGCCCGTAAACAGTGCATGAAGATGAAAAAACAAAGTCAGAAATGCCAAAACGTTTCATGGCATCCAACAGATTAATAAGCGATAAAATATTATTCCGGTAATACTCAAGCGGTTTATTAACGGATTCCCCTACAGCCTTATAAGCTGCAAAATGGATTATTGAAGTGATATCTTTATGTTTTTGGAAAAATCTGTCCAGCTTTTTGTTGTCGCACAGATCGAATACTTCCAGGGCAGGCCGGGTACCGGTTATCATTTTGATCCTGTCAGCAACCTCAGCTTCAGAGTTGTAGAGGTTATCAACGATTATAACATCGAAACCTTCTTCTATCAGTTCAACGGAAGTATGCGAACCTATATATCCCGTTCCCCCGGTTACAAGGATCTTCTTTTTCATCTAGAGGCTCCAGTAGGCATGATTCTTAATTTTTCCGCGTAATACTCCTTTTACATCTACCACGATACCATCCTTATTGAGAAGAGAGGTAAAAAAAGATTCATCCAGCTTTAAGTATTCTTTGTGGCATACAGCCAAAATAACAGCATCGTATTTTCCGGAAGGTTGTTTTTTCATTTCAATTCCATATTCCTCTTTCACTTCATGGAACCCGGCGCCAGGATCAATTACGTCAACTGCAATCCCGAAATCATCAAGTTCACTGATAACATCAGCTACTTTTGAATTACGGATATCGGTAACATCTTCCTTAAAAGTGATTCCCATAACAAGCACACGGACTCCCTTCAGGTTTTTGTCTGCAGCAATAATTTTTTTGACAGTCTGTTTTCCGATATACCTTCCCATACTGTCATTTACAAATCTTCCTGAATCGATTATCTGAGGGTGATAACCCAGCGATTTTGCTTTGTATGACAAATAGTATGGGTCAACGCCTATACAATGTCCGCCAACCAGGCCCGGGTAAAACTTAAGGAAATTCCATTTTGTGCCGGCTGCTTCAAGCACTTCATATGTATTGACTCCCAGTCTGTTAAATATAATTGAGAGCTCATTCATGAAGGCGATATTGATATCGCGCTGGGTATTTTCGATGATTTTTGCAGACTCTGCAACCTTTATTGAACTGGCGCGGTGCACTCCTGCTTTGATTATCAGTTCATAGACCCTGGCTATGTTTTCAGCAGATTCTGCATCGCAGCCACTTGTAACTTTGACAATTTTTGTCAGTGTATGGTTTGTATCACCCGGGTTAATTCTTTCAGGAGAAAATCCCACCTTGAAGTCCCTGCCGCATTTTAAACCTGAATACCTTTCCAGTATCGGTATGCAATCATCTTCGGTACAGCCGGGATAGACAGTTGATTCATAAACAACATAATCACCTTTCTTCAGGATTCTTCCGACAGTTTCGGATGCCCCCAGAACAGGGGTAAGATCGGGAAGATTATTCCTGTTGGTAGGAGTGGGAACTGCAATAATATGGAACGAAGCTGTTTTGAGGTCAGCCGGATCGCTGGTAAGGATAATATCTGTTCCCGTAAATGCTTCAGATTTCAGTTCGGCGCTTGGGTCTATGCCTTTTTTCATAAGTTCAACCCTGTCGGGCTTAATATCAAATCCTACCACTTTAATTTGTTTAGCAAACTCAAGCGCAATAGGCAGTCCAACATAGCCGAGACCAACGACAGAAAGTCTTGTCTTCTTATTTACTAGTTTATTATACATATTATTTAATTGATTTAAGTATGGGGTGATAATCGCCCTGTAAACCAACAGGTTTGGCATTTCTAATTATATAAGCTGTTTCGACTGACTGCCTGGCTTCCTTCAGCCCAAAGCCCCTCCCTGCCAGTATCTCTTTGTATGTAAGTGTATGAAGATCGGTAAATCCGTCACTGAATTCTATCTCCTTGTTATCCACAACTATCGACCTGAATGTTCTTTGTCCGCTGGCTTTCACTGAAGCGGGGATATCGTTATAGTCGATACTGAGGAACCATCTTACCCTTGCCTTTTCAAGTTCCAGGTACCCGGCAGCTTTGTTTGATACGGAAACATGAACAATATTATTTCTGGCTGGTCCGAATATCCAGCTAAGCATGTCGAAAAAATGAATCCCGATATTTGTGGCAACACCACCGGATTTCTGGATATCTCCTTTCCATGAAAAAGAATACCAGTTACCACGGCTGGTTATATAGGTTAAGTCAATATCGTATATTTTATCTTTCGGGCCGGTACGGATCTTTTCCTTAAGCTCCAGCAATTTTGGATGGAGCCTGAGCTGAAGAACAGTATAAATGTTTCGTCCTGTTTCTTTTTCGATCTCCTGAAGGGCATCTACATTCCAGGGATTGAGTACAATGGGTTTTTCGCAAATTGCTTCAGCCTGCTGCCTTAAAGCAAACCTGATATGGGAATCGTGTAGATAATTTGGAGAACATATGCTCACATAATCAATTTTTGTACCGGTACGCTTCAGTTTATCAAAATGTCTGTCGAATCTTTCAAATTCCACAAAAAAATCGCTTTCAGGAAAGTAACTGTCTATCCGGCCAACACTGTCAAATTTATCAAGGCTTGCCAGCAGGTTATTCCCCGTCTCCTTTATTGCATGGAGATGTCTTAAGGCAATATAACCTGCGACTCCAATTATCCCAAAATTTTTTGGTTTTTCCATCATCTGCATATCCTTTATCGGAGCATAAAAATACTAAATTATTTTAGAAACAGTGCCGTTTTCAAGCCGGTATCTCTCATCGCTTTCAGGGCACGTGGCAATGCCATTGCTGTCAAAGGAAAGCTTATGTCCGAATTCACTTATCCATCCTGTCTGACGAGCCGGGTTGCCCACAACAAGAGCATACGGTTTTACATCTTTTGTAACGACGGCTCCGGCACCAATGAAAGAATAGCTGCCTATTGTATTTCCGCATATGATAGTTGAGTTAGCCCCTATTGAGGCCCCTTTTTCAACCACTGTCTTCATATACTTATCTTTCCTGATCACGGCACTCCGTGGATTAATAACGTTCGTAAATACCATTGAAGGTCCCAGGAAAACATCATCCTCGCAGATAACTCCGGTATAGACGGAAACATTATTCTGTACTTTTACGTTATTCCCCAGTTTTACTTCGGGAGATATAACCACATTTTGTCCGATGTTGCAGTTTTCACCTATTTCCGAACCAGTCATAATATGGCTGAAGTGCCATATTTTTGTTCCTTTTCCAATTTTGCAGCCGTCATCAATAACAGCTGTTTCGTGAGCAAAATATTTTTTCTCCATTATACTTGTTTATCGAAGAATTCAAGAACATTAAGCACAATATAATCAAGCTGCTCCGTTTCCATATCGGGGTGAATAGGTAATGACAGAACTTCTTTGCACAGCGAATTGGTAACGGGGAAATCATTCTCCTTGTATCCAAGGTACCTGTAAGCTTCCTGCATATGAAGAGGTCCGGGATAATATACCATCGACGGTATCTTCTTTGTCTCGAGAAATCTCTTCAGGTCATCCCTCAGTCCGCTTTTAACCTTTATTGTATACTGATGAAATATATGAGAAGAATAATCTGCCCTTTCCGGAGCGATTATTGAAGTACAACCGGTAAATGCTTCATCATAAAAATCGGCGACCGTACGCCTTGCCTTGTTAAACTGAGCCAGGTATCTCAGCTTCACCCTTAATATTGCAGCCTGAATAGTATCAAGCCGCGAGTTAATTCCGATATCATCGTAATGATATCTCACCTTCATGCCATGATTTGCAATGCTTCTCAGTTTTTTTGCGAAAGCATCATCGTTTGTATATAAAGCCCCTCCGTCACCATAACAACCGAGGTTTTTGGACGGGAAAAAAGAAGTTGTTCCTATGTGTCCTATTGTACCGGCCTTTTTGATGGTGCCGTCACGGAAAAGATAGTCAGTTCCGGTTGCCTGTGCGGCATCTTCGATTATAAACAGGTTATGGGCTTTGGCGAGCTCCATCAGGCTTTCCATATCTGCACACTGACCGAAAACATGTACAGGTACAATAACTTTTGTCCGGGGTGTAATGGCTTTTTTTACAGCTTCCACTGAAATATTAAAGGTCCCCGGATCAGGATCAACAATAACCAGCTTTAATCCCAGAAGAGCAACCACCTCCACTGTTGCTATGAATGTGAAGTTTGTGGTAATAACCTCATCACCCGGTCTGAGTCCCAGGACCATCATAGCAAGATACAGAGCATCTGTGCCGTTTGCACAGGAAATAACATGCTTTACTCCCATATATTCGGCTAACTCTTCTTCAAATAGCCTGACATCAGGTCCTTTTATAAAGGCGGTGGATTCCAGCACCGATTTAATGGCATTGTCAATTTCATATCCGAGCTTATCATACTGGGCTCTCAGGTCGACCATCTGTATTTCTCTCATTCCTGGCGAAATTTTTGAAATACGAAGATAATATTTTTACCAGACTTTTTCCCCTTTATCCATAGTACAGTGGCTATTAAAAAATAACATCACCCTGTGCTCTTAAGAAAACAGGCGGGGAAAATTTATTGGAAAACCATGAGGGATCTATTCTTTATTGCAATCAATAATTTTTTATTAAATTTGTATTTGTAAAAAAAATGAATTGAAATTGGATATTACTGCTTTCATACGGGAATTATTGTTCGGGCACGACTGTGTTATTGTTCCGGGTTTTGGCGGTTTCATTGGAAACTATACACCGGCACAGATTGACAAGAGTACGGGGACTTTTTACCCGCCTGTCAAGCAGATATCGTTCAACAGGAACCTGAATCATAATGACGGCCTTTTATTAGGAAGAATCTCGGGTACAGCAGGAATTAATTATGGCGATGCCAGGACGCTGGTTGATGAGTTCGTTTCAGGCATAAAGAAAAAGCTTGAGAAAGGGGAGAAGGTAACCTTCGATAAGATCGGAAGCTTTGTTAATAACCATGAAGGAAATATCCAGTTTGAGCCAGACAGGAACGTTAATTATCACCTCGATTCATACGGACTTGAGTCTTTTCAGTGCATGCCGCTCGAAGGGTATGATGTAAGAAAGAGAATTACAAGGCATATCGACAAGGATCCTGTGAAACAGGCTTTCAGGAGAAAGATATTGTGGAGGGCAGCAATTTTTATTCCTCTCCTCGCTGTTGTTTTGGCCGTACCTCTTACAACGGACCTCTTTAAGGCGAAGGTGGAGACAACAACAATGAATCCGCTCGTTTCAGCTGAATTCGAACATAATAAAAAGGCTATTGATGAGAGTGTTAAGAATGCATCGGCAGTAGCTGAAGAGAATAGTAAACCTGTTGCTGAAGTACCGGCGGTAATAGTAACTGAAACGGCGCCTGCTATAACGGAAACTCCTTCTGAGATTAATTATTTTTTTATTATAACCGGAAGCTTCAAATCGGAAGAAAACGCACTCTCCCAGGTGAAGATATTAAAGGAAGAAGGCTTCGATCCTGAAGTAATGCCTGCTCCTAATGGATTTTACAGGGTATGTGCCATGGGATGTAATAATATGAATGCTGCTCTTTCAAAAAAAGACAGCATCGCAAAAAAATTCCCCGGCGCCTGGATCTCCAGGAAACAATAAATTACTTTATCATACTGCCGTTACTGACTTTATCAGCAGGGATTACCATAACCAGTTTCCCGTCTTTATCCTCAGCCATCAGTATCATCCCTTTTGACTCTATGCCTTTTATCTTGCGGGGCTCAAGGTTGGCCACAATGGATATCTGTCTGCCAATGATAGTCTCCGGCTCATAGTATTCGGCAATGCCGGAAACTATGGTGCGTATATCGAGACCCGTATCAATGGTGAGCTTAAGAAGTTTAGTTGTTTTTGGGACTTTTTCAGCTTCAAGGATAGTGGCGGTTCTGATATCGATTTTACTGAAATCATCAAAGGTTATCATTTCTTTACCTGGGACAGATTGTGTATTAGTCGATTCATTGGCTTTTTTCGTGGCAAGAAGCTTATTTATCTGTCGCGCGATCTCTTTATCTTCAATCTTTTCAAACAACAACTCCGGTTTATTGATAATATGGCCGGAAGGCAGAAGATCAGTTCTGCCGGCGTTGTTCCAGTTCATCTCGCGGAAATTGATCATGCTGCCAAGTTTTTCCATGGAAAAAGGAAGGAAAGGTTCACAGATGATTGTAAGGTTGGCGGTTATCTGTAAGGCGATGTTCATTATTGTCTTTACCCTTTCCGGATCGGTTTTAATAACTTTCCAAGGCTCAGCATCGGCAAGATATTTATTGCCAAGTCTGGCCAGGTTCATTGCTTCTTTGAGGGCCTCTCTGAACCTGAATGCCTCAAGACTGGTCTCAACATTTTCTCTTATGCGTTTTATTTCAGCCAGAACACTGTCGTCATTTTCATCGGTTATTCCTCTTTCAGGCACCTTCCCGTTGTAATAATTATTTGTTAGTACAAGGGCTCTGTTAATGAAGTTCCCCAGAATAGCAACCAGTTCATTGTTGTTCCTGGCCTGGAAATCCTTCCATGTGAAATCATTATCTTTCGTTTCAGGAGCACTGGCACAAAGGGAATATCTCAGAACATCCTGTTTCCCCGGAAAGTCCACCAGGTATTCATGCAGCCATACCGCCCAGTTTCTTGAGGTGGATATCTTGTCATTTTCGAGATTGAGGAATTCGTTTGCAGGAACATTTTCCGGAAGTATAAAGCTTCCTTCTGCCTTGAGCATTGCAGGGAATATTATACAATGAAAAACAATATTGTCTTTCCCGATGAAATGGATCATCTTTGTCTCTACGTCTTTCCAGTATTTTTCCCAATCAGGAGTAAGTTCTTTTGTGGCTGAAATATAACCTATAGGGGCATCAAACCACACATAAAGTACCTTTCCTTCTGCTCCTTTAACCGGCACAGGAACACCCCAGTCGAGATCGCGGCTGACAGCTCTCGGTTGAAGACCCTGGTCTATCCACGACTTGCACTGTCCATAAACATTTGCCTTCCATTCCTTATGGCCTTCAAGGATCCATTCCTTAAGCCAGGGCTCATATTTTTCGAGAGGAAGGTACCAGTGCAATGTTTCACGCAGCACCGGTTTGCTTCCGCTTACCATCGAATGGGGATTGATGAGTTCGTTCGGGCTCAGCGATGTTCCGCACTTTTCGCACTGGTCGCCGTAGGCATCCTCGTTTCCGCAATGCGGACATGTACCTGTAATATACCTGTCAGCCAGAAAACAACCGGCTTCTTCATCATAATACTGTTCGGAAGATTTTTCAGTGAATTTGCCTTTATCATAAAGTGTCCTGAAAAATTCAGAAGCCGTATCATAATGTACCTTATTGGATGTTCGTGAATATATATCGAAAGCTATTCCAAAATCTTCAAAAGCTTTTTTATTTATGGCATGATACCTGTTTACAATTTCCTGAGGAGTAACACCTTCTTTACGGGCTTTCAGAGTTATGGGGACACCATGTTCATCTGATCCGCAAACTGATATCACATCTTCACCTTTCATTCTCAGGTACCTTGTATATATATCGGATGGAACATAAACTCCTGCCAGGTGCCCGATATGGATTGGCCCATTTGCATAAGGAAGTGCAGATGTTATAAGATATCTTTTGAAATTCTTCATGATTCTGATAATGAGGTGTTAGCAATTTTTTAAACCGAACAAAGATAAGAAAAATTCACTTACTTCCAGAGATTTCTCCCCCTCCGGGGGAGATGTCCCGCTCTGCGGGACAGAGGGGGTGTTCCTCTCCGAAACAGTATGCTAAAGAAAAACCCTGCTGTTCGATACACCCCCCTTGCCCTTCGGGCACTCCCCCTGGGAGGGGGAGAAATAGCTGCAAATAAGTGAAATTTAACCAGATGAAACCGTCTTCTCTCCACCCTTTAGGGGGAGATGCCGCGCAGCGGCAGAGGGGGGTGTAATCCCGAAACTGAAGAACCGCATGATAACGTGGATTTGCAATCCGTGCTATCTGATCTCCAGAAGATGGTTAATGACCATGATATTAAGGCCGTCATCTGTTCGAGGGGAGGATATGGCGTTTCAAAAATTATTGCCCGGGTTGATTTTTCAGCGCTGAAAGAAAATCCCAAATGGTTTACCGGTTTCAGCGACATTACCGTACTTCATATGTGGCTGAACAGGGTATGTCAACTGGTTACTCTGCATTGTGAAATGCCTCTGAATTTTAATAATCCAGAAAAGACAATAGAAACCTTCAGCACATTAAAAGATGCATTATTTAGTGGTCTTAAGAGCTGTGAACGGGAGGGTTCAGTTTACAGGCCGGGCAATACCGGGGAAGAAGTGACGGGTGGAAAATTTTCACTTATTTATAGTCTGACAGGTACGCATGCAGAGTTTACAGCAAAGGGAAAGATCTTGTTCATTGAAGAGACAGGGGAACATTATTATCATATTGACAGGATGCAGAAATAAGGATTGAAGAAGGGGAATTGGTCCTTATATATGATTGATTTTCAGAAGGCTGTGAGAAGAAGGTCAAGATCTTTTGAGAGGATACCAAATTTTTGTCCCAATGTTTCATTTGTAAGTATCCCGGTATATAAATAAGCACCATTCCTGACACCCAGATCACTCTTCAGCAGCTGAGTAATTCCCCCTGCATCAGCCAGGCTCTGAAGTAATGGGGTGAAGATATTGCTGAGCGCTATAGACGCTGTACGTGCAACCCGTGAAGGCAGATTCCAGGCTGAAAAATGAATAACTCCATGTTTCTCATAGACAGGATCCTTAAGAGCCCTGCATTCCGTCGTTTCTATGCAGCCTCCGCGATCGATGCTGAGGTCAATAACAACGGCTCCTTTTTTCATGTTACGTACCATATCCTCAGTGATATAGTACCATGGACGAAGGTCCTCAAGTTCAATAGCTCCTATCAGTACATCGGCAGACTTAAGAGCTTTGGTTAAAACCTGGGGATGAAAAACGGATGTCTGCAGGCGTCTTCCGAGGAGATTCTGGAATCTTCTGAGCCTGTTAAGGGAGCTGTCGAAGATTTTCACAGTCGATCCCAGTCCGAGAGCTGCTCTCGCAGCACATTCTCCCGCAGTATTGGCGCCAAGAATAAGCACTTCAGTCGGTGTAACTCCTGTGATTCCTCCCAGCATAACACCCTTGCCGCCATGCATATTGCTCAGGTATTCAGAAGCGATCAGCAGAGAGGTGATACCGGCTATCTCGCTCATTGATTCAACAACAGGAAATTCACCGTCATTATCGCGGATCTTTTCAAAAGCTATAGCAGTTACTTTTTTCCTTATCAGTTTAGCAAGAGTCTCTTCACTGAGCTTCAGGACGTTCAGATAAGATATGACCAGCTGGTTTCCTTTCAGATAATCAGTTTCTTTCTCGGAGAAGGGCGCAACTTTTATAACAACATCTGCACTGTACACCCTTGCAGGAGAATCACTTATTATAGCCCCGTTTTCACTGTAATCCTTATCGGTATAATTAGCTCCGTGTCCGGCACCTTTCTGAACAATTACCTCATTGCCTCCTGCCAGCAGTAAATTAACAGCTTCAGGTGTCAGGGCCACCCTTTTTTCATCATCTTTTTTGTCGCATGGGATACCGATTGAAATTTTCCGGTTTTTAACAGCAGTCTCCAGAAGCTCTTCTTTTGGCATGAACGCTGTATTGCCAAAAGTGACATTTCCGCTCTTACCTTTGTTGTTCATCATAGGGTCAGGGTTATTTTCTCAAAGGTAAATAATTTGGGACACAGAGCAAAATCAGATATTTTTCAGGATATCGACAGAATACGATGTTCTTTTTCATCAACAGAAATTCTTACTCTGACAGTATTGAGCGGAAGAAGATCTTCAATTAGTTCCGGCCATTCCAGAAAGCAGTATGAACCGCTGTAGAGGTACTCTTCCACACCAAAATCAAATACTTCTTCAGTCTTTTTTATTCTGTAAAAATCAATATGATACAGGCTGTCTCCTTTAGATGTTTTATACTCGTTCACAAGAGTGAAAGTGGGACTGCTGACAATATCAACCGCACCCATGATTTCACAGATGGTCTTTATTATGGTTGTCTTTCCTGCTCCCATTGAACCATAGAAAGCAACAATCTTTCTGTCCCTGCAATATTCCAGAAGCTGTTTTGCAGCTGAATGAAGATGCCTCTTGTCTTTAATAATAATTTTCATAAGGGAAAGTCGGCTAATTCTTAAACAGGCTCCAGCGTGGCAACGGGAAGCATGATCTCCTGCATTGAAATTCCGCCATGCTGAAAGGTTTCTTTGTAATAGGCTGCGTAATGGTTGAAGTTATTCTGGTACACCAGATAATCTTTGTTAAGGGCAAAGATATATCTTGAGCTTATATTTGTTTTCGGTAACATGCCTTTTTCGGGATTTGTCAGCTCAAAAACCTTTTTGGGATCATAGTCGAGATTTCTGCCCATCTTATATCTCAAATTTGATGATGTCTTTCTGTCGCCGACAATTTTAACCGGATTTTGTACCCTTATTGTACCATGGTCGGTACTGAATATCACTTTAACAGGCTGAGATGAGATGGTTTTGAGAAGTTCAAACAGAGAGGAATGCAGGAACCATGAACGTGTTACGCTCCTGTAAGCACGTTCATCGTTGGCAAGGTCGCGTATCAGTCCTACATCCGTCCTTGCATGGGAAAGCATATCGACAAAATTGAAAACGAGGATATTTATATCATTATCGAGCAGCGAATGTATCTTATCATTTATCTTTTTACCTTCAACGCTGTTGGCTATCTTATTATACGACCATTTGTATTTTAATCCGTTGCGATCTAACTGATTCCTGAATAAGACATCTTCAAAAGTGTTTTTTCCGCCCTCTTCATCGTCATTAATCCAAAGATCCGGCATTGTCTCAGCTATCTTTGACGGCATCATGCCTGCAAAAATAGCATTACGGCTGAACTGGGTTGCCGTAGGGAGAATACTGAAATAAATTTCTTCTTCGATGATTCTGAACAAACCGGTAAGTTCAGCGGAAATTGTTTTCCACTGATCGTATCTCATATTGTCAATAAGTATAAAAAAGAGAGGCTTGTGAGAATGTATTTGCGGGAATATTTTTTTTGAGAATAAGGAGGGTGACATCAGGGGTTTTACCTTGTTTTCAGGACTTAACCAGTTGAGGTAGTTATTCATGATGAACCTCGAAAAGGCATTATTGGCTTCATTCTCCTGCATGTTGAGAATCTCATCCATCCCTGAATCGGTCGACTTTTCAAGTTCCAATTCCCAGAATACTATCTTTTTATACAATTCCGACCAGTCGCTGAATGTTGATGCAGATGATATCAAACTGCTGATCCGGTTAAACTCCTGCCTGTAATCTGATGTGGTTTTTTCTGTTATCAGTCTTCGCTGGTCAAGTATTTTTTTTATTGCAAGAAGGACCTGGTTGGGTTTGACAGGTTTGATAAGATAATCGGCTATTTCAGATCCTATTGCGGCTTCCATTATATTCTCTTCCTCACTCTTTGTTATCATCACCACCGGGATATCTGTTCTTGCCTCTTTAATTAGCCTGAGTGTTTCTATACCGCTTAATCCGGGCATGTTCTCATCAAGAAATATAAGATCATACCTGTTTTGTCTTACGAGGTCGATCGTATCATTTCCGTTTGAACAGGTATCAATCTCATAACCTTTTTCCTGCAGGAAAAATATATGAGGTTTAAGCCCTTCAATTTCATCATCGGTCCATAGTATTCTTATCTTTCTCATTTTATGTAGTTCTCCATAAAGAACAATCTGTAGCGTTCAGGATCCTTATCGTTGTTGAGAACTCTCAGATTACTACTGTTTATGACGAAAGACATCGTTGGGGATCCAGTCGGATTTCTGACCGGGTTTCCGGCTTTGAATAATTTGTAGTAATTCATTGCTGCGGTAAAATTCTTAAAGCCCGAAACAGTAATAATTATATATTTATTGTTAACAAGAGTTCCTTCTGTTTTGTAATTGCTGTTTGTAAAATTATCAATATTGTAGCTTATTACGTCAAATGTAGCCTGGTTGATATTGAAAGCGGGATCGTTTATTACAAGGGCAAAAACATGAGTAGCCGTTGTATCCGCAACATATAGATCTGCTGCAATTTTTTTGTCCTCTTCAACCTTAAGCTCAGGAACTTTCTGATTCAGATAAGCAATCAGCTCTGTGGCTCTTTTGCTCTCATTTGTTTCAGGCCATTTTTTGATGAGGTTATTAAGATCCTGTTTGAAGGTCCTTTCATCACTTACCCTTGCTGTTGAATAGGCATGAAGCAGCATAAATTTAGGAGCGAGGCTGTTTTTCGGGTCTTTTTTCAGAGCGCTGTCGCATAATGAAAGAGCCTCACTGAAGTTTTCGCTGCTAAAAGCATTATATGCATCCTCGTAAAGATGTTCATTCTTTTTCAGATCAGCTATCTTTTTTTCGTAATAAGTCGGATCTGAAAGAATTTTTGCATACTCGCTGTCAGGATATTTTTCCAGCAGTCTTTGCCTGTATGTTTCTGCTTTGGTACTGTTTATGTCTTTATTGATATTGTAAAGATCATACAGTGCTTCAGGTATCAGGTCACTGGATGGGTAACGATCGATCAGCGATTCATATGTCTCGGTAGCTTTCGCCGGTTCAGCTATTTTTTCAGAATATGCTTTTCCTGCATTAAGCAGTGCTGTAGCGATCCGGTCATTGGAAAGAGCCATAAGTGAGTCAGTCAGCGGCAGGTTCTTAAGGTAGAATTCGGGTTTTTTATAATCCATTACTGCTGCAGATGTATCAGTTCCCTGCTGTGAACCATCAGGAGGCACAGCTGATGTTTGTAGGATATTAACTCTTGCTTTATTAGACCTTCTCCAGTTGTCCTCAAGCTTTCTGTCACCCCAGCGCCTTCGGAATTCTGTACGGCCAAATGTAAGGGCTGTCTGGTTATAGAAGTACCATTTTCCTTCCTGGCTTATATTTCCCTGGTTCCGCCTCTCATTCTCATAGAATTGACCCATATTATACCTGTCGGCATATTCGGAAGTCTTTCCCTCACTTTCGTCCTTTATTATTTTATCAATAATTGATGAAATGTAACGGTTCCTGTCAGCTTCAGGCATCTTGGCTATGCGCTGAAGACTGTCTTCCCTTTGTACAATGAAGAGCTGGGAAACAAGAGCATTAAGATTTTGTGATTTAGCTTTTAATGCCAGGTAATCGGGATTCTTCTGATCGAGAAAATAAATGGTACTGTCATAATACTTTCCTGCTTTCATGTAATCAGGTTTCTCATAATAATATGTTGCCATAGCCAGGTAAGACCGGCCTTTCTGATTCTGATTCTGTGAACTGGCAGAGGCAGATTTCCTGTAGAATCCGAGAGCTTCTGTTTTATTACCCTCTTTCATCGATAAGTTGCCCAGGGCATAGTAGATCTGATCGCGGTAATCCTTGTTCTTCGAATCTCTCAGCATCTTTTCGAGCTCTCTCCTTATCTCTTTCGGATTTCCCGAGTTGACATCGAATACTCCTGCAATATTTATCCTGGCATTAAATTCAACATCATATGGAGGATTCATCTTAACAACCTGGCGATAAAGTGATGTGGCCCTGGCTGCATCACCTGTTTTCTCATATAACTGTGCCAGCAGGTAAGTGAGCCTGTACCTGTTCCTTTTGCCACTGATTAATTCAATCGATTTACTGAGCGGTTCTGTTGCTTCCGAATATTTTTTTTGTTTAATGTACATATCTGCCATGGTAGTATAGTACATTGATTTTAAGTATTTTGTGAAATCTTTAGTAAGCTCGAGCCCGTTAAGTAACCTTGACGATTCAATAAAATTGCCGGTTTCATTATCGATTCTGGCAAGCCAGATGGTTGCCTCTGCTTTTATTTCGGGGTCGTTTGCCTCAGTTATACAGTAACTGAATACAGCCTGCGCTTCTTTTAATTCATGTTTATAAAACCGTGCTTTGCCAATAAGCAGGTAACTGTCGTCCACCCATTCATTGTATTCTTTTCTGTTCAGCAGTTCCTTCTCATTTTCCGTAAGATCGTGCTTTACTTTTAGTTCAGGTTTAGCCGTAATTGATTTTAAAGAGATCAGCTTTGATGCCTTCTGAATAGCTCTTTCCATATCGGAAGAACATAGTGAAGCAGTAGAAGGATCGCTGAATTCAAAGACTTTAAGAAGTTCCGCATAATCATCGCGATAATTATTTTCTATTTTATTCAGGCCTGCTTTAAAACTCTCATAGCCATTAAAATAGATGTTATATTTAGCGGTCATGCTATTATAAAACCTGCTTGCATCAGTGTTTTTTTCTACGGAACAATCTGCCGCGATAACTGATATTACAATTATCAACAGATATTTATATAGTGTTTTCTTTGGAGCCAATAAGTGACTTTTTATACTATAACTGACTAAATTTGTGTATAGTATTTCAAAGGTAAATAAAAATGAGATGAAGTGCTTTCTCAGGCTGAAATAACTCTTCTGATTTCAGGCACTTCCTTCATTATTGCCTGTTCGACTCCAGCTTTTAATGTCTGCATACTATAGGGGCAACCATAGCAGGCTCCGGTAAGCTTGACCTTAACAGTCATATCGTCAGTAACCTCTATAAGATCGATATCACCGCCATCCGACTGTAAATAGGGTCTGACTCTTTCAAGGGCCTTTGCAACACGTTCCTTTACGCTAAGTGTATTTGTCATATTATTTGAATGATTATTTTGTCATTTCAACTTTTATTGTAGGTTTCTGGTCATTATTTCTCTGTTCTGTCTTTTCGACCAGCTGAGTGGCCAGATCCATAAATGCATTCCCCGTAAGCGAATCAGTCAGAGCAACAGGCTGACCATTATCGCTGCTCTCACATATACTCTGAACCAATGGTATTTGTCCAAGCAAAGGAACATTCATTTTCTCAGACAGGTTTTTGCCACCGTCTTTCCCGAAAATATAGTACTTGTTTGAAGGTAATTCAGCAGGCGTAAACCACGACATGTTTTCGACCAGCCCAATTACCGGAACATCAATTTTATCGCTTCTGAACATTGATATTCCTTTTATTGCATCTGCAAGCGCAACATCCTGTGGAGTGGTTACGACTATTGCCCCTGTAACGGGTACCTCCTGGACAAGAGTAAGATGTATATCGCTGGTTCCGGGGGGGAGATCTACAAGAAGATAGTCGAGGATATCCCATTTCCCCTGTGTGATTAGCTGCTTAAGGAAATTAGATGCCATAGGGCCTCTCCAGATTACAGCATCTGACGGATCTACAAAAAAGCCTGTCGAAAGAACCTTAACACCATGTTTTAATAAGGGTACGATATAGTCTGTATTATTTTCCCTTATCACTTCGGGCCTGTATTTTTCCTCGTTTAACATTTTAGGAACGGAAGGTCCGAATACATCAGCATCCAGCAATCCTACCTTAAAACCTTTGCGTGCAAGTGAAATGGCCAGGTTAACGGCGATCGTCGTTTTTCCGACACCTCCTTTGCCGGATGATACTGCAATAATATTAGTAACTCCTGGTAGGATTTCCCGCTGTTTTTCCTTGTATTTCCCGACAACGACCTTTGGTTCAACCTTTATCTCACTGATAACGGTATCAGGACCAAATTCTTCCTTTAAAGTTTTGACTATTATGCTCTTTATTGATGAAATGAACGGGTCATTTGACTTTTCAGGGGTTAAAGTTATTGATATACCATTTTTCCCTGCATCAATTTCAGTAACCATACCCAGAGTAACTATATCTTTTCCTTTATCGGGGTGTACTATCCTGGTAAGTGCTTTTGATATTTGTTCTTTTGAAATCATCTCAAATTCTTATTTAATGTCATTTATCAACTGCCCCGTCAGGGGTCTATTTTTATTTAAATCAAATATAAATAAGATGCAATTTTACCAATTTTCCAGCAGATTGCAAAATTTCTACATTAGTTCCGTTAGCGGATCCCAGAATTTTTCATGGAAATTGACAATTTTGTCATCTTCCACTATTATGCCTTCATTTTCAAGAAGCTGTTCCATAGTGTTGGAATTGCCAAAATGATGTTTCCCTGTAAGAAGACCTTTATGATTTACCACTCTGTGGGCAGGGACGAAATCAGGATTGCTGTGGCATGTATTCAGAGCCCATCCTACCATTCGTGCCGACCTTCCCGAGCCAAGATAACGGGCAATTGCGCCGTATGACGTTATTCTTCCAAAAGGGATGAGCCTGGTAACTTCATAAACCCTTGAGAAAAAATCATTATTATTTTTTTGTTTTTGGTGTGGCATCTTCTATCATCTTTTCTTTGTTCAGTCTGAAAGAGAGGAAGTTGATTTTTGATCCTTCGTTCAGGAAGATGTTTTCATAATGGGTTCGGATTGAAAGTACATCATCTATGGAAGCGCTTTTACCTTCTGAATCCATTTGCCTCGTCTTAAAATACGAAGAAAGGGAATCAAATGTGTTATTTCCGGAATACAGATCATTTGTGGAAAAAACAAGTTCCAGGTTATTGTGACTTACAAGGTTTTTTGTGAAGTTGTAAAGTTCGGTATTATCTGTTTTAAGATGCACCAGTCCGTTATTTTTCAGGAACTGGCGATAAACATTAAGGTATCGTGAAGAAGTAAGTCTTTTATTTGAGTTTCTGCCGCCCGGATGAGGATCGGGATAGGTTATCCATATTTCATCTACTTCATCATTGGCAAAGAATGAATTAATAAACTCAATTCTTGTTCTGAGAAAAGCAACGTTTAACATTTTTTTTTCGTGGGATGTTTTTGCTCCCCTCCACATTCTTGCACCTTTAATATCGATTCCTATATAGTTGTTCATCGGGAACCTGGCAGCAAGTCCTGTGGTATATTCTCCTTTCCCGCATCCAAGCTCAAGAACCAGTGGATTATTGTTCTTAAAGATTTTATCTTTCCACGATCCTTTTACAGGATGATCTTTTCCGGATATCTCGTCTGTTTCGGGTTGTATTACATTGGCAAAAGATCCCAATTCAGTCCATCTTGCGAGTTTATTCTTTCCCACAACTAAAGCATTATTTACTGAACTTTTCTATCCTTATACCGAGATCATAGACCCCTTTAAGATCTTCAACACGCATGCCATGCTGAATCTTAAACTGATATGTTCCTTTTACAGGGAAGAAGATATTTGATCTATAAGGGAGATTTAACTCACGAATATCCCCAAATCCTTTTCCGTACCGTTTTCCCTTGTCGTCGGCAAGATTATACTGAAGAGTGTCAGTTAATTTTTTGCCGTCAGGTGAAGTAGTTGTCACAAAAAGGTAAATGTTTCGAAAAGGGTATGAAGAACCTGTACGGATAGTAAAAAAGACATTATCCCTGGTAACAGTATCATTGACGGGAACCTCAAACGTCGGAATATCCATCAGTTTCCAGGTATTTCGGGGCATGTCGTGCGAATCGGTGAAAACGATTTTACTGCTGCATGAAGACAGCAAAATCAAAGATGCCAATATTAAAATGAATGACTGTTTATCTATTCCTTTTATCATTGAATCTTCTGTTTTTTCTTTTGTGCTGATTTCTTTGGTCAGGAGGATCGAAGCGGGTCAGGCTGTTATTTTTTAAAAGATCATGAGATACAGGAGTTATTTCCCATGATTCTTCAATAAGCTTTAGCTTCTCAACCTTTTTCCCTTTTTTGTTCAGTGCCTGTATCTCCCTGACCCTTTCAACCGGCAACGCAATCATATTGGCTGATGAATGCTGATCTGTGGAATACCAGTAAATACCTTTGTGAACTTCCATCTTCTGAAACCATGCGGTACAGTCGAGAGCTTCAAGCGGGATTTCCCGTGGGGGGAATGATCTTTGTGCTTCCACGTAGCAGTCGAGTTCAAAGTTAAGGCAGCATTTAAGTTTACTGCATTGCCCTGCCAGTTTCTGGGGATTAAGAGATAGTTCCTGGTATTTGGCATGCGTTGTTGTAACTGATATGAAATTGGTTATATATGTTGAGCAGCATAATTCCCTTCCGCAGGAACCAATTCCTCCAATCCTTCCTGCCTCCTGCCTTGCGCCTATCTGCCGCATTTCTATCCTTACCCTGAATTCATCGGCCAGTACTTTTATCAGTTGCCTGAAATCAACCCGCTCGTCTGCTATGTAATAGAATATGGCTTTTGTTTTATCACCCTGGTATTCAACATCACCTATCTTCATGTTCAGGTTAAGCTCTTCAGAAATTTTGCGTGAACGGAGCATGGTAGTGATCTCGAGTTTTTTGGCCTCCTCCCATTTTTGAATATCTACAGCTTTTGCCTTGCGGTAAACTTTTTTCATATCCTCAAGGGAGGGAAAAGCCTTGGTCTTTTTCAACTGTTCAGCTACCAGGTGTCCAACCATCGATACTCTTCCAATGTCATGGCCGGGAGAAGCTTCAACTGCAACCACATCACCTGTTTCAAGCCTGAGTCCGTTAACATTCCTGTAGAATCCTTTTCTTGTGTTTTTGAAACGGATTTCAACAATATCGTTTTCATCCGGAACATCCGGAATATCTTTCAGCCAGTTGAATGAGTCAAGTTTGTTATAGCCCGGCTTATATGTAATATCGGGCATAATGGGTTCTTCACCTGTCTGTCCCTGTATATCTTCGTTATCTATCATAATATTTCTATCCTGTCGAATTTACTTCGCAAAATTAGTGAATAAAAGTATTATATCAACAATTAAGGTTAATGTTCATCTGATCAGCCTTGTAACTTTTAATGCCAGATCAAGAAAAATGATCTTTGGATTACCGTTGGCTTCGATATGTGAATAGCCGGTGTTAAATTCGTCGGTAAGCTTATAGATATTTTGCTGGTTGATGAAAGAATGAAAGTTTCCTGAAAAAGTTACTTCTTCACCTGCAAGGAACACCAGGTTATTTTTCATCTGGCCGAGAGTAAGCATAAGGTTTTCTCTGAGTAGTCTCAGCGCGAAGGAGATGAAATTCTTCTGTGCTTCCCTCCCGTTAGTAGCAATTTCCTCCGACCAGTTGATTAATGAGATTATATCGCGTTTCCATGCAAATCGCATAAGTTTTTTAAAATTATCGAGATTGGAAAGGGATGATTCCTCATACTCGCAAAGCTCAACAGCCCTGGTGATACTGCCAATTGAAACACGAGCAATATCGGATGCTTTTTCGTGTGATATACCAAAGCGCTGAACCAGGTATATTTCAATATCACCGGGTTTGAATGCCGGGATTTTTACCATCTGGCATCGCGAAAGAATGGTAGGGATCACCTTATCGGACTCCTCCGAAACCAGCAGGAACAGTGTCTTTTCAGGTGGTTCCTCAATCATCTTAAGAAGCTTGTTGGCAGTTGCCTGGTGCATCTTTTCCGGAAGCCAGATGATCATTATCTTAAAGTCCGATTCAAATGTTTTAAGACTGAGTTTTTTTATAATCTCGGAAGCTTCCGATGCAAATATCATTCCCTGGGCATTCCCTACTTCAATTGTATCGAGCCAGTTATTAAGAGTAAAATAAGGGGAGCTTATTACAAACTCCCGCCATTCCTCCAGGTAGTGATCGCTGACAGGGTCAGTCGCTTTTTTCCCTTTGATAACGGGGAAAACAAAATGCAGATCGGGATGGATCATTTTTTCATATTTGACACACGATTTACATGTGCCGCAGGAGTCATGCTCCGACCTGTTCTCACAGCTTATATACCGGGCATAGGCAAGAGCCAGAGCCAGACTGCCGCATCCTTCATTACCGACAAAGATCTGTGCATGGCTCACTCGTTCCTCATGGACTGACCTCAGAAGTCTTTCAATTATCTCTTTCTGACCCGGTATCTGCGAGAAATTCATCTTTTGCTAATTCTTTAAGGGAAAGAGTATTTTCGGGAATCGGGTCTCACAGGGCAGCAAGAACCTCATCGTAGTCGGGTTCATTGGACATCTCTGTAACTTGCTGAGTATAGACTATCTTCCCGGTTTCATCAATGATTATAACGGTACGTGCATAGAGGCCTCCAAAAGCTCCGTCAAGCACATCAATGCCATAAGATTTTCCAAATTCATGATCCCTGTAACCTGATAGCGTGATAACGTCGGTGATCCCCTCTGATGCACAGAAACGCTTGTGGGCAAAAGGAAGGTCTTTCGAGATGCCAAGAACTATTACATCTTTCTTTCCGGCAGCGATCTTATTGAACCTGCGGAGTTGGGCAGAGCAGGTCCCGGTTTCCTGACTGGGGAATATACTTAGTATCACTTTTTTCCCTTTCAGGTCTGAGAGTTTCAGATTTGACAGGTCAGATTTGACCAGGTTAAAATCAGGAGCTTTGCTTCCTGCTTTTGGTAAGTGTCCGGATAAATGTGTCGGGACGCCTTGAAGTGTAAAATTTGCCATAACTTTTTTTCCAAATTTAGTTAATCTTTTATGAAGTGGAAACATTTTTCAGAAGTGAATGGTTCAGTCCGTTACATGTTTATCATTCTCTGTGTAACTCTGTGCCTCCTCTGTGCAACTCTGTGTAAGTTTTTATGGTTTTTAGTTACACAGAGAAACACAAAGAAGCACAGAGGATCACAGAGCAGAGTGCAAAGCGGCTTAATATTTTATGATATTAAGTTGATTTATTGCATTTAAATATTTCCAAAAAAGCAGTAGGTTTGTGGAAGAAATATTATTTACCCGATAAAATATAAGATATATGAAAATGATTCAGGACTTTAATTTCAAGGGAAAGAAAGCAATAGTCAGGGTTGATTTCAATGTTCCCCTCGACAAAAAAACTTTTGTTGTAACCGATGATACCCGCATAAGGGGGGCATTACCAACTATCAACAAGATCATTAACGATGGCGGATCATTGATCCTTATGTCGCATCTCGGAAGGCCTGAGGGTCGAATGGAAAAATATTCCCTTAAGCCTGTATTACCTGTTCTTGAGAAGCTTCTTGGCAGGAAAGTCATGTTCGCTGATGACTGTCTGGGTGAGGCAACAGAAAAAATGGCCGCAGCACTTAAGCCGGGAGATATTCTGCTTCTTGAAAACGTCAGGTTCTATCCCGAAGAGGAAGGGAAACCAATTCTGCCGGAAAATGTGACTGAAGAGGAGAAAAAAGCCGCAAAAGCCGGGATGAAGGTGCGACAGAAAGAAATGGCAAAAAAGCTGTCAGGTTATGCTGAAATATATGTTAATGATGCATTTGGAACAGCACATCGTGCTCATGCGACTACTGCTGTCATTGCTGATTTTTTCGAACCTGAAAAAAGGATGTTCGGCTTTCTGATAAACAGTGAACTGGCTGCCATGGATAAGGTGTTGAAAGAACCACAGCGCCCTTTTACTGCTATCATGGGAGGTGCAAAAGTATCAGATAAAATTCTCCTTATTGAGAACCTTCTCAACAGGGTCGATAACATAATCATTGGAGGAGGTATGACTTATACCTTTGTTAAAGCTATGGGCGGGAAGATAGGCAAATCATTATGCGAGGAGGATAAGCTTGACCTTGCTCTTCAGCTTATGGAAAAAGCGAAAGCAAAAAAGGTGAATATTTATCTGCCTGTTGACAGTCTTAATGCCGATAAGTTCGAAAATGATGCAAACACATCTGTTTCGGATGTTAAATCTGTTCCTGACGGATGGATGGGACTCGATATAGCTGAAAAAACAATTAATGAGTTTACTTCTGTCATTGAGGTATCTAAGACTATCCTCTGGAACGGACCAATGGGTGTTTTTGAGATGGAGAAGTTCTCAAAAGGTACAACTGCTATCGCCAGGGCCATCGCGGCTGCTACTTCAAAAGGAGCCTACAGCCTGATCGGGGGAGGAGATTCGGTGGCAGCAATTAATAAGAACGGGCTGGCCGATAAGGTAAGTTTTGTTTCAACCGGCGGCGGCGCAATGCTGGAATATATGGAAGGGAAGAAGCTTCCCGGAATAACAGCCATTCGGGGAGAATAGAAGAAGGAGGGGGAGATAGGGAGAAGAGGAGAAGGGGAGCATGGGAAAAACTGAACTGGGAATTTAATAATAATAAAAAGGCTGCTTTAATTAGCGGCCTTTTTTATTGGCAGCCTCTTAAAAAATATTTAAATTGCTAAGATATAATATATAATATATAAATTGCAAAATATAAATGCTAAAATGTATATTGCAAAATGTAAATTATGTAATTTAATTTTTGACGTATGAAAAAGCCTCCAACTCCTTTTCCGACAACGGGTTATTTTGCGGCAAAATACTTCTGCGACAGGGAAGAAGAAACTGAAAGAATGCTTTCAAATATTTTGGGTGGCCAGTCAACTATCCTGACCGCTCCAAGGAGAATAGGAAAAACTGCATTGATCAGGCATGTTTTTGACAAGCTGCCAAAAGGAATGACAGGAATATATCTTGATATAATGCCTACCGAAAATATGTCAGGATTTCTCAATGAAATGTCCATGGCAGTTATAAGAAGTGTTCCCGCAAGCAAAGCATCTGGCAGAAAGGTCTGGAATTTCATTAAATCATTAAAAGCCACGTTCAGCTTTGACACGCTTACCGGGTCGCCGCAGATATCATTTTCATTGAAGGAGAATGAGATAAACAACCAGATTGAGACAATTTTTGAATTTCTTGAAAAACAGGATGGGGAATATATAATAGCAATTGATGAATTTCAACAGATACTAAAATATCCGGAAAAAAACGCAGATGCCTGGTTAAGATCTGTAATTCAGAAACTTAAGAATGTAATATTTGTTTTTGCCGGAAGCCAGCAGCATATTTTAAATGAAATGTTTACAATTCCGTCAAGACCTTTTTACAACAGTGCTGCTCTGCTTAAAATAGACAAGATTGACCGGGATAAATACAGGACATTTATACGGAAACAGTTCAGAAGCAACGGGAAAACGCTTGATGATAAAGTAATAGACAGTATTCTTGAATGGGCTGATTGCCATACATATTATGTTCAGCTGATCTGCAATCGTACATTTCTGAATGGAGTTAATATAATTACAGAGAAAATATGGAAGGAGGAGGCAGAGCGATTACTAAAAGAGCAGGAACCGGTCTTTTTTAATTACAGGAACATGCTTACTCATCCTCAGTGGAACCTGCTGAAAGCAGCAGCAAGTGAGGGGAAACTTTATGAGCCGACAGGAATGGAATTCATAATGAAATACTCCCTTGGGAATCCGTCGACGGTATTAAGATCGCTTGAAGCACTTACCCGTATGGAACTCATCTATTTTGATTACAACCGCGACGGGGGAAAATACTACTCTGTCAACGACCTTCTTTTCAGACGCTGGATAGAGGTTTACAGGATGTAAAAAAAAATGGTATCATAAGACAATAATTTGCCCCTCAGATCGTTGACCCAGTATAATATAATATTAGTATGTAATACCCGACGCACTCTGATTTTGTTTTATCTTTGCCTTAATGATGAAAAAGATATCTTATATATTACTTGTAATATTGGCAGTTATTTCAGGCTGTACCAAAACTGAACCAACTCGTACATCGGGAATAGATACCATTGATAATATTACTTATCAATCCACTACCTATTATGTATACGGCTTTTCATTTTCCCAGGCAAAACTGACACCAACTTATCCCGATCCGGGACCTGACATTACCCTGTATGTTAATACAGACAATCAACCCTACAGTCTGATGTTGCTGTCAAATAATTTTAAACCATCGTTCTACAAAGTAGGTGATTTTGCTGATGAGGATGCCGCAAAATCTGCCTTCGACAATCTGAAAACAGTATCGGTACCCCAGTGGGAGGACCTGGCTGATCAGATCGCAGTAAACCAGGTATGGATATACAGGACTGGTACCGATTGCTACTCAAAGATTAGGATTATCAGCACAGTCAACGAAACCAGGCAGGGCGTTGCCTATGGAGAATGCTCTTTCCAGTGGGTTTATCAACCCGACGGCACATCAACTTTTCCGGGCAAATGATAACGGGTATCCGTGATAAGATTTTCAATATCAGAAAACAGGAAGATTTTTGGAGAATTGCACTGGAGATATATGACTATCAAAGCCATAAAAATATTGTATTTCAGGAGTTCACAGGTGGCCTTGGGAGAACCGGAATTTCGCCTGATACGCCTGATAAATTTACATTCCTTCCGGTGGAATTTTTCAGGAATAAAAAAATTCTAACCGGTGACCTTCCGGTTGAAATGGTATTTGAAAGCAGCAGTACCGCCGGGGTAACTCCGGGGAAACATTTTGTAAGCGATTTAAGTATTTATGAGGAGAGCTTCAGAAACTCATTCAGGATCTTTTATGGAGAACCTGAGCATTATGTTATAGCTGCATTGCTGCCTTCCTATGTTGAAAGGAAAGGTTCCTCTCTTGTCTATATGGCTGATAACCTGATAGTATTGAGCAATAACCCGTTAAGCGGATTTTATAAAAGCGTAATTGAAGAACTTTTAAAGGCACTGGATGCAGCTAAAACAGCAAATCATAAAACAATTTTACTTGGTGTAAGTTATGCCCTGCTCGACCTGGCTGAAAACCAGTCACCTGACCTTTCAGGTATCATTGTTATGGAAACAGGAGGGATGAAAGGCAGGAGGAAAGAGATCACCAGAACGGAGCTTCATAAGATCCTGACCACAAAACTCAACGTACCTTTAATTCATTCGGAGTACGGTATGACTGAATTGCTAAGCCAGGCATACTCGAAAGGCAACGGTATATTTTACTGTCCCCCATGGATGAAAGTACTTATCAGAGACCCGCATGATCCCCTTACAATTTATAATGAACCGGGTATTACAGGCGGAATAAACATAATCGACCTGGCAAATATCAACTCCTGCTCATTCATTGCTACCGGCGATCTCGGCAAGCTTCATGACGATGGCGGATTTGAAGTCCTGGGAAGATTCGATAACAGCGATATCAGGGGCTGCAACCTCCTTGCGGAATAATTGTCCTGCAGGTCTTGCAAGACCTTTAAATACCTAGTTTCGTCTTTATCTCTGGAGGGATTGCATTTTTATTCACCAGTATGGAAATAGTTTTAGCCCTGACATAATTTTCTGACATATTCAGATATCCTCCATAGGAATTTCTTTCAGTTCCCCAGGAGTTTTTAGTTATATAGTATTTTGTTCCGTTCTGGTCTTTTGCTATCCCTGTAACATGCATAAGGTGATCGTCGGTGGTTTGTCTGTTATCGTATCCCGCCTCTCGCGATTCCTGTGTAATAGCGGCCTCCGGGAAAGGATGGTTAAATTTATATGCTTCTGCAGTTCTCTCCTCCAGGGTCATTTTTCCGTACCTGGCTTTATCGGTACCGGAATACTGGTCGACTTTTTCCAGTTCAGGGATGATAGCCACGCCTTTTGAATGAGAAAAGCCCTTTTCACTCACATCGCCGTCCCATGCAACTGTGTAGCCCTTATTAAGCGAATAATCCATTATTTCTGTTATTTCATCAATGGGAACATTGTAGTAATCTGCTTTTCTCCAGTTATCGGGAATAGGCAGAAGTCCCAGGGTATAGAAAGGGAATATTGTAAATGAAGTTATCTCCACATAGTCATTGGGATTTATCCCAAGGCTGGCAGTAAAAGATTTTGGAGTATAACCGACTCCTTTATATGTGAAAGTCTCAGGAACTTTACCAAGATATGTGTCAAGAACTGCATTTACTATATCAAAATACTGGTCACTTTCCTTTTTTCTCTGTACCGGCACGGCAGCTATTGCCCTCACAAAAGCATTTAGCTCGCTGTGATTATGATAAGGCAGGCTGTAGTTCAAACCGGTATAAATTTCATTTGGAACAATTCCATTCTTTTCAAACTCTATTAGCCAGTCGTGTCCTACACTTCCCTGTCCCAGGTTTCCTTTTCCGTCCTGTACAAAATTATCTTTCAGCCTGTCGACATAATTGTATCTTACTATCCACATCTCTGAAAGATCGTATTCACCTTTTCCTTCTCTCAGAAGCTCAGATTCAATAAAAGATGTGGTTGCGAAACACCAGCAGGTTCCGGTGGCAGACTGATTCTTAACCGGCGTGGCTTTTAATTCCACAACGGGAGTAAACTTGTATCCTTCTTCATTTTTAACGGCTGCACTTTTCTTCTGTGCATACGAAGGGGCAATAACTAATGAAAGAATTAATGCCAGCAGTATCCGGGTTCTCATGTCATTGATATTTTATTGAAACAAAAAGAAAATCTATATCCTGAATTTTTTCAGGAATAACGTGCTAAGCTAATAAATTATATTAAAAAATTATTTTTTAATACTATTATCATCAACACTAAATCTTGGTATAATATTTGACATTATAACTTCAGGATGATATTATTTATATAATACTGCCAGGGTTTAATTGATAATCTGGCTTAAACTATTAAACAATGAAATGTAATAATATAAACTCAATCAGAACGATTATAGCAATGATAGCTGTTTCTTTTACATTAATGTGCCAGAATACAAATGCTCAGCCAGGTTATCGTTATTCTCCCAGAATGCAAATGCCACATTACCGTTCTGTAATTGTTCCGAATCCCCCTACACAAAATTTCCGTCAGGGTTATAACCCATATAACCAAATGGGCGGTTTTCAGCCTTTCATAAACTTCGGTATTCATTTTGATCCTCTAATCAGCTGGTTTGCGACTGATAGTTATGATACCCGAAATAATGGGGTGGTTCCCGGTTTTAATTTCGGCATTTCATATAACGAGTATTTTGGTCCCAACTATTCCTTTTCTTCAGGTATTGATATTATTACTGCCGGCGGAAGACTTATCAACAATGAGACCACCCATTTCGAGCTGAAAGATTACACCAGTACAGTTTTAACCGTCCAGCCCGGAGAAGAAATTACATATAATATAACTTATCTCTCAGTACCCCTGGGATTAAAACTCCGGACAAACCTGATCGGTTACGGAAGATTTTTTACAGATATTGGACTCGATCCAGGAATCGTAGTCGGAGGCAGGGCAGACATACCATCACTCAATATAAAAGGAGGTAATGCTTTGCCGGAACTTAACACATTCAACCTTTCATTCCATATTATGGCAGGTATGGAATATCCTCTCTCAGAATATAATTACTTTATTGTTGGTATTGGATATAACAAAAACCTTTTTGACATTACACGGGATAACGGGGATCAGCCATCGAATGTGATTACTCAGAAATCGTTATCATTCCGGATAGGGATCACCTTCTAACCTGCTTTAAATGAGATAACGGATTAAGAATTAAGCTGATTATGTGGGAATATCAGTGTTTCCCGGTAATAAGCTCATAAGAATGATCGATCCATGAAAAAACATCTTTATCAGGAACAGATCCATCGATAGAGACCGTGTTCCAGTGTTTCTTATTCATATGATATCCGGGAGTTACCGATGGATAACGTTCGCGGAGTTCAAGGGCAAATTCCGGGTCGCATTTAAGGTTTATACTCAGATCTCCGTCAAGGTTCACGAGGGCAAAGATTTTTCCTGCTGTTTTAAAAACCAGCGTATCTTCCCCGAACGGGAAACTTTCAGTGACCCCGTCTTTGGCGATACAATAATCCCGGAGTGAAACGATATCCATTGGTATTATTATCTTAAGGTAGGATAAAAGGCATCTTCAATATGATCGATAACGAAATCCGATCCTTTTTTTATAACAGTGATAACATCAAAACGACACTCCTTGTTAATATTGAATCGTCGTATGTAGCCGTCGGCGGCGCTGATCATCGACTTTTGTTTTTCCCTGTTAACAGCAGTTTTAGGGTCCACTATGAAATCATCGGTCCGGGTTTTTACTTCAGCAAAAACGACCGTGTCTCCCTTTTCAGCAATTATATCAATTTCATGTCTGCCCCATGTCCAGTTCCTGGCCAGTATTCTGAATCCGGCATCCACGAGGTATTTTACAGCCAGATCTTCCCCTTTCTTCCCGAGGTTATGCGATTCAGCCATTATATCTCGATCAGCTTGTTCCTTATTGCAAAAAGTATCAGACTTGCCGTATTCTTGGAATTTGTTTTCCCAAGCAGGTTAGCCCTGTGCTTATCAACGGTTCTTTTGCTAATAAAAAGGGCCCTGGCTATCTCCTGGTTAGAGAGTCCCTCACATATTTTAAACAGTATCTCCTTTTCTCTCTTTGACAGGTTGGCGGATTTGCTTTCATTCTCGCGGTGTTTGATCTTCTGAATCACATGATAAAGAAGTTCCTGGGAGAAATAGCTGCCACCTTTTTTCACAGTAAGAATAGCCTCTTTAACTTCTGATATATCAGAATCTTTAACAAGAAATCCTTTAGCTCCTGCATCCACCATTTTATAATAGTACTCCTCCTCACCATACATTGAAAGAGCTATTATATTTATTTCGGGACAAATTTTAAGGCCTTTTTTCGTTGCCTCTATTCCATCCATCTCCGGCATGTTAATGTCCATAAGGGCAATATCCGCCCTGGTGTTTTTAAGGATTTTAAGGAATTCCTCACCGTTTGAAGCTTCAGCGATAACTTCAAATTCAGGGAAAGCATTCAGAAGAATTTTCAATCCGTTACGAAAAAGCTGGTGATCATCGGCTATTATTATCCTTATTTTTTCCATTGTTAATGATTCTGAAATTTAAATGATCATTCAATCATTTTAATAAGAGCGCTTGTCCCTTTACCCGTTGTGCTTTCCAGTATAAAAACCCCTTCAACGGATCTGACACGGGTTTCAATGTTCGATATTCCCATTCCTTTTATATCTTCTTTACGAAGCGTGGAAGTATCAAATCCCCTGCCATTATCATAAAACTGCAAGGTAATAAATTTTTCGTGTTTGTTTAATTCTATCTCTATCCTCGAAGCGCCTGAATGTTGTAATGAATTATTTATTAGTTCACAGACAGCTCTGTAGATAACAACTTCCTTCTCATTCTCCAGGCGCTGGTTTTCCATATTCGATTTAAAAACTATTTCAACAACCTTAGTCTGATTTATCTTGGTTGTAAATGCTGCTATAGCGCTGGACAGGCCAAAATTCGATAAAACATGAGGGCTCAGGTTATTTGAAATGTCCTTAATGGTATTTATTGCCTCATTGACCAGGTGATTGGTATTATTGAGGATGGTGTTTCCTGAAGGATCTTTTATTCTTTCAGTAAGGGCCGAAAGCGACATTTTCACAGTGGAAAGGATGGGTCCAAGACCATCGTGAAGATCCTTCGCGAACCTTTTTCTTTCATTCTCTTCCGTATTGATAATAGCATTTATCACCCTTCTTTCTGAACGTACCCTCTCAGTATCGGCTCTTTTGAGCGAATAGAACAATTCACGGATAAGGATAACACCTCCTATTATCATAACGGATATCAGCACTCCGATCCATTCATCTATCATCTGCCATGTAAAGGAGGGTGTTCCCCTGAAAAATTCAAAGAGCTGGATGATCTTACGGACTGCCATGAAAACAAATGAGATAGAAAGTAATATCCACGACAGCCTGTATTTGGTAAGTTTCATAAACCGCAAAGCAATTATGGCCGCGATGATCTGCAATACAATTGAGATTATTAGTGCTATTAGTCTTACCATTGCTGTTTTGTTACATCATACAAAAATATAAGTTAATTTATCTTTTATAATAACATAGTGGAATAAATTCATGGCTTAGAGGCTCAGAGGCGCAGAGGCTCAATGGCTCAGTGCTAAAATTGAGCCATGGTCCTAAACCAATCTTCCGCTGCCTTTGTGCCATTGCGCCTTTGTGCCATTGCGCCTTTCTGCCATTGCGCCTTTTTTTATACCTTTGGCAAATCCAATAATTCCGAAATGAAACTATTATATAATCTGGGGATATACGTTTATATAGCGCTGGCTCATCTTATTGCTCCATTCAATTCAAAAGCTTCATTATGGGTCAGGGGAAGAAAAAAATGGGCCGGAAAGTTAGAAGGTAAACTGGAACCAGGCAACAGAAATATCTGGATTCACTGTGCGTCTCTTGGCGAATTTGAACAGGGAAGGCCGGTAATTGAGGCGATAAAAAAAGACTTTCCGCATTATAAGATCATTCTTACATTTTTTTCTCCGTCGGGATTTGAGATAAGGAAGAATTACGCAAATGCTGATTGCATATGTTATCTTCCGGCTGATACTCCGGGAAATGCTGCAAAGTTTATTGGACTGGTAAAGCCCGAAATGGCAATATTTGTAAAGTATGAATTCTGGAACAACTATATTTCAGTTCTTCACGGAAACAAGATTCCGCTTTATCTTATTTCAGGGATTTTCAGGAGCGGACAGCATTTTTTTAAATGGTATGGTTCATTTTTCAGGAGCATTCTAATGAAGTTTGAAAAGATCTTCGTTCAGGATCAGGCTTCGTTCGACCTTCTTTCTGGCCTGGGCATCAGGAATGTTGTGCTGGCCGGAGACACAAGGTTTGACAGGGTGACGGAGCTTACCGGTTCAGCCAGGGATATTCCTCAGATCGAACACTTCCGTGGTGGCGAAAAACTCTTCCTGGCAGGCAGCAGCTGGAAGCAGGATGAAGAGATAATAGCTCAATATATAAACAGATTCCCCGACAGGATGAAATGGATTTTTGCGCCCCATGAAATTGACAGTTCAAATATTGCCAGGCTTGAGAAGCTTATAAAGACAAGTTGCGTTAAGTTCTCAGATTATAGTGAAAAAACAGCCGCTGCCAGGGTATTGATAATAGATAATATAGGAATGCTTTCTTCTGCGTACAGGTATGCCTGTATTGCAGCAATTGGAGGGGGATTCGGTAAGGGAATTCATAATATACTTGAGCCGGCGTGCTGGGGGATACCGGTATTATTCGGACCCAATTACGGAAATTTCAAAGAAGCTGTAGATTTAATACATGCCGGCGGTGCGAGATCGTTTACCCGCTATGACGAGTTTAAAACCATAATGGATGAGTGGCTTACTAATGATGAACAATATAAAACATCTTCAGAAATCGCGGGGAAATATGTTATAGAACATACGGGAGCCACGGACATAATTACTAAACAAATTGAATTAAAAGATATTAACAAGCAGTATTAATATCTTGTTAAAAACTATCTTTTCCAATTGTAAAAGGTTCATTCAAAGTACCGTAAATTGTTGCACCGGAATTAACATTATTGTAACAACGGTGTAACCAATTAATCAGTTATTTACGATATTCTTGCAAAAAAAATTATTAATCCTTAATCCTAAATTTACGATGAAACAGTTTAAACGAATGTTTTTGATGTTGAGTCTGATGTTCATATCAGTTATGATGTTTGGACAGGGGGCTACAACATCCTCATTAAGCGGCAATATTACTGACAGCAAGGGAGACCCTCTTGCAGGTGCCAATATTGTTGCCGTTCATGTTCCCTCGGGGACACAGTATGCTACAATAGCCGATAATGCAGGTAACTATCGCATTCAGAATATGCGAATAGGAGGTCCTTATACGGTTACCGTCTCTTTTATAGGATATTCATCCAGTACCTATACCGATATTAATCTTAAGCTTGGTGAAACCTATGTGCAGAATGGTCAGCTGAAAGAGTCAACCACTGCATTGAATGAGGTGGTGGTTACAGCAGGACTCAGAAATTCCATTTTAAGTTCTGAGAGGTCAGGTACCCAGACCAACGTAAGCTCGCGTGAACTGGCTACTTTGCCAAGTGTCAGCCGCAGTCTTCTTGACTTCTCAAAATACTCCCCACAGTCGCAGGGTAGTTCATTCAGCGGACGCGACGGACGGTTTAATACCATCACGGTTGATGGTGCAGCCTTTAATAATAATTTCGGGCTCAGCACCAACCCTCTTCCGGGGGGAAATGCACAGCCTATTTCGATGGACGCAATTGAAGAAGTATCAGTAAGACTGGCTCCTTATGATGTGACTGTATCCCAGTTCACAGGAGCAAGCATAAATGCAGTTACCCGAAGCGGAGACAACACATTTAAAGCATCTGTTTATACCTACCAGCGTCCAAAATCATTTACAGGAAACAAAGTAGGCGATAAGGAGGTATCGGGTGCAAGATCCAGCAGCCTGCAGAATTACGGTTTCCGTGTTGGAGGCCCTATCATCAAGAATAAATTATTCTTCTTCTTAAGCGGGGAATATGAGTTGCAGTCCATTCCGGGTGTGACCTGGCAGCCAAGTACAGACGGTGTTGCCGTACCTGATAATAATATCTCGCGTACCACCCAGGCAGACTTACTGAGAGTTAAGAATTACCTTGTCTCTACCTATGGCTATGACCCTGGAAAATATATGGACTTTGATGCTTTCCAAAATAAAAACCATAAGATCCTGGCTCGTATAGACTGGAACCTTTCAGAAAAACATAAATTTACCCTGCGATATAATGATGTTGTCGGAACATCTGACCAGCAGACTAACTTTAACAGCGGACCACCGAATAATGCACGTAACTCAGGCCGTATAAGCAGTCAGAGTATAGCATTTTCAAATGCCTTCTACGGATTCAAGAATACGGTTCGTTCCATAACAGGTGAATTAAACAGTAACTTCAATCCGACAATATCGAATAAATTGCTCGCAAGTTACACCCATATACAGGATACACGTACCAGCCCCTCAAATCCTTTCCCTTTTGTTGACATCTGGGAAGGAGGCGATCAGTATATGTCGTTCGGTTATGAACTTTTCACCTATAATAATAATGTTGTTAACAATACTCTCAGCTTTACCGATAACATGACAGTAAATCTTAACAGACATACTCTTACTTTCGGAGCTTCCTTTGACAGGCTGTACTTCCTCAACTCATATATTCGTGAGGGAACGTCATATTACAGGTATAACTCAGTTGATGATTTTATCAATGGAGCCGATCCTATCGGATTCGGAGTTACCTACGGATATAACGGGGTTGATGCTCCCGGAGCTGATGCAGCCTTCGGACTTGGCGCTGTTTATATACAGGATGAGTGGAGTGTTATCCCTAAGCTGAAAGTAACCTACGGTGTTCGTCTTGAAAGGTCATTTTACCTGAATACACTTGCAGATAATTCAGCAGTGGATGCTCTTGCATTTGCCGATGGCGAACATATGGACGTTGGAACATGGCCAAAAGGTAAATTGGTTGTCTCTCCACGTTTAGGTTTCAACTGGGATGTTAAAGGCGATCGTTCTTTGCAGGTTCGAGGAGGATCTGGTTTATTTACCGGATTGCTACCGTTCGTATGGTTTACCAACCAGCCGACCAACTCAGGTGTTATCCAGGTTCCGGAAATCGGATGGGGCCCGGGAAACGCAAATCTTGTCGGACTGGAATTCAATCCTGACTTCAAGTCATTTATTGCCAGCAGGCCTGACCTGTTTCCACAGAGTCCTGCCGGGTTACCAAACGGAGCCGCAGTGGCACAGGTTGCCAAAAACTTCAAGTTCCCGCAGATATGGCGTTCCAACTTAGCTGTTGATATTGAACTACCATGGAATACAATATTTACAGGAGAGGCAATCTACTCAAAAGATATTAATGCTATAACACAGTTTAATATTAATGAAGCTGCTCCGACAGGTACAATGGCAGGATCCGATAATCGTCCATTCTGGACAAACAGCACAGTTGCAAAAATAAATGCATCAATAAGTAACGCAATGGAGCTGAGAAATTCGAAGGAGGGTTACCAGTATTCTCTTACCGCCCAGCTGACAAAGAACTTTAGCAGGGGATTTTCAGGAATGCTGGCTTATACCTATACAATGGCCAAGGATATAACCTCTAACCCCGGTTCATCCGCTTATTCTGCATTCTCTTCCAATAGTGCAATCGGAAGTCTTAATAATCCGGGACTTAGCTATTCGAATTTTGCTACCCCGCATAAAATTGTTGGTGCAATTTCTTATCGTATTGAGTACGCAGAAATGTTCGCAACAACGTTCTCCCTTGTTTACCAGGGATATCAGCAGGGTCGCTGGTCATATACTTATTCTAACGACCAGAATGGTGACAATGTTTCATCTGACCTGATGTATGTTCCTTCCAGTGCATCTGATATTAATTTTGCGGATTATACAACGGGGGGCAATACTATGTCGGCGGCTCAACAACAGGCAGCCTTCTGGACATATGTGGAGGGTAACAAATACCTTAAATCGCGCGAAGGTAAATATGCTGAACGTTTTGGCGAGGTAAAACCATGGATCCATCGTTTCGATGCAAAAATACTTCAGGATATCTATTCTAACTTTGGGAGTGATCATAAGTACACCCTGCAGTTAAGTCTTGACATGCTGAATGTTGGTAATTTTATCAATCATAAGTGGGGTGTTTATACATTAAACCCGCTGGCCAGTTATGATAATGTTCGTCCGTTAACAGTAGTATCAAGAGGCAATGCAACCACTGCTCCTGTTTACAGGCTTAATGCTACATCGCTGGATGATTTTGCTTCAAAGACTACCCTTAGCAATGATATCAGTACTGCAAGTACCTGGGGCTGTTTGCTGGGAATTCGTCTGATCTTCTAAATTTATATTTTTAAATTTTTATTGAGAGGCTGTCTGTTAAAGGCAGCCTCTTTTATTTTTTTCTCCCTGGTCCCAGGCCGTATTTAACGGATAATTTGTTTATCTTTTATATCATAACAGTGTTATTATTTTAACAGGGATAAATTTTATATAGATCAGATAATCAGCATATTATAAAATAGTTAATAACTAAGCTGCCAAATGTTAATAAACTTAAAATTTTCCTCTTGCATTGAAAAGTGTGCTTGTTTAATTTAGCGATTACCCGCTATAAATATCAGTGGTCGTTTAATCTCATCAAAATCAGAGAATAACAAAAACTATGGAAGAATTATTTATCCAGGAATCAGCCATTGCATCTGAAAATACAGCTAAGGGACAAAAAGCATCTGAAATGCAACAAAAAGGATATGATAAAGATAATAAGCTGCAAAAAGGAAAGGAGAAAGCTGTTTATTCACACGATGAAGCAGTGGAGGCGAGCATTCAGTACTTTGATGGCGATGAACTGGCAGCAAGAGTGTGGACAAACAAGTATGCTCTTAAAGATTCATTCGGGAACCTTTTTGAAAAGACACCCGACGACATGCACCACAGGCTGGCACGGGAAATTCACAGGGTTGAACTAAAATATAAAAACCCGCTCTCTGAAGAACTCCTTTACAGTGTTTTGAAGAATTTTAAATATATTGTTCCACAGGGAGGCCCCATGACAGGTATTGGCAACGAATACCAGATAGCTTCATTATCCAACTGTTTTGTAATAGGAAATGATGGATCATCTGATTCGTACGGTGGCATAATGAAAATCGACCAGGAACAGGTACAGTTAATGAAACGCCGCGGGGGTGTCGGTCACGATCTTTCTCACATAAGACCTAAAGGAACTCCTGTTCTTAATAGTGCACTCACCTCCACCGGTGTTGTCCCTTTCATGGAAAGATATTCAAATTCCACACGCGAGGTTGCACAGGATGGCAGACGGGGAGCTCTTATGCTGTCCATTTCTATTAAGCACCCCGACTCAGGGAAATTCATTGATGCAAAACTTGAAAGCGGGAAAGTTACCGGAGCTAATGTATCAGTCAAGCTTACTGATGATTTCATGAAGGCGGTAGAAGAAAAGACTCTTTTCAGGCAGCAATACCCGATAAATGCAGAAAATCCAAAGTTTGCTAAAGATATCGACGCTTCGCACCTGTGGAGTAAAATAATACATAATGCATGGAAATCGGCAGAACCCGGAGTATTGTTCTGGGATACAATTATCAGGGAGAGCGTTCCGGATTGCTATGCCGATCTTGGATATGCCACTATATCAACAAATCCCTGCGGGGAAATTCCGCTATGCGCGTATGACAGCTGTCGTCTTCTGGCTATTAACCTTTACAGCTATGTAAATAATCCGTTTACCGAAAGCGCAGAGTTTGACTTCGAGTTGTATAAAGAACATATAGGGCTGGCACAGCGTATGATGGATGATATTATTGATCTTGAACTTGAAAAGATTGATGCCATACTTGCCAAGATAGATGGAGATCCCGAAAAAGAAGAATTGAAACTTGCTGAAAGGAACCTCTGGACGAATATCAGGAAAAAATCTGAAGAGGGAAGAAGGACCGGCATAGGGATCACAGCCGAGGGAGACATGCTTGCTGGCCTGGGACTAAGATATGGCAGCGATGAAGCAATAGACTTCTCAGTGGATGTACATAAGACGCTGGCCCTTGAGGCATATAAATCATCGACATATCTGGCCAGGGAGAGAGGCGCTTTTGAGATTTATGATGCTGACCGCGAAAAAAATAACCCTTTTATCCTCAGGTTAAAAGAGGCTGATCCGGTTATGTATAACAACATGGTGAAATTCGGACGAAGGAACATTGCTCTGCTGACAATTGCACCAACAGGTACTACCAGCCTGATGACCCAGACCACCTCGGGAATAGAGCCAATTTTTTCAACTTTTTATAAAAGAAGAAGGAAAGTTAACCCGAATGATAAAGATGTAACAGTTACATTCCAGGATGAAGTGGGTGATTCATGGGAAGAATTTAATGTTTTCCACCATAAATTTGTCGACTGGCTTAAACTGAATAATTACGATCCCAATGAAGTGACAAGGATGGGTGACGAGGAGATTGAAGCAATAATAGCTAAATCGCCCTGGCATAAGGCAACAGCCAACGATGTTGACTGGATAGCCAAGGTAAGAATGCAGGGGGCAATTCAGAAATGGGTGGATCATTCAATTAGCGTAACAATTAACCTGCCCGCCGAGGCTAAGGAAGAACTTGTAAGTGATCTTTATCTTACAGCATGGAAATCGGGCTGCAAAGGAGCAACTGTCTATCGCGACGGATCAAGAAGCGGAGTTCTTATAGCCGGGAAGGCCGATCTTCATCCGGAAAGGCCAAAACGTCCTAAAGTTCTTGACTGTGACGTAATAAGGTTCAATATAAATGAAGAAAAATGGGTTGCTTTTGTCGGACTCAAAGAAGGCAGACCCTATGAAATATTCACAGGTATTGCTGACGAGGAGATATTCCCTATTCCTAAAAGCATTGTAAAAGGTAAGATCATTAAGATCAGGGATGAGGACGGCAAAACACGTTACGATTTTCAATATACCGATAAATACGGTTATAAAAAAACTATGGGGGGACTGTCTCATATGTTTAAGCCGGAATTCTGGAATTATGCAAAACTTATTTCGGGAGTGTTGAGGCATGAAATGCCCATACAGGATGTGGTAAACCTCATTCAGTCGCTCAGACTCGACAGTGAATCGATTAATAACTGGAAGAACGGAGTGGAGAGAGCCCTGAAAAAATACATACCTAACGGTACAAAAGCAAAAGGAAAATGCGGTGAATGTGGTTCGGAGAACATTGTCTATGAGGAAGGATGCCTGATATGCAAAGACTGCGGATCATCGAAATGTGGATAGATTCACGACCCCATGTCCGGGTTTTAGTTTTCAGTAGGGGCGTTGCATGCAGCGGCCCTGCTTATTTTTTCTTTTTCCCAGCATATAGCGCAGATTGGCGCAGATAATGTGTTAAATAACATGCAGAACTTTCCCGATCTTCTCAAAAGCCTTCATTGCCTTGTCAAGATGTTCCTTATCATGTGCTGCTGAAAGCTGTACCCTTATCCTTGCCTGTCCCTTTGGAACTACAGGATAATAAAACCCGATAACATATATTCCTTCACTGAGAAGTCTGGACGCAAAATCCTGCGATAGTTTGGCATCGTACAGCATCACAGCGCATATAGCTGATTTGGTAGGTTTTATATCAAAACCCAGTTTCTTCATGCCGGCTATAAAATATTCAGCATTATGATGAAGCTTATCCTGCAGGGTATTGGTCTCGGTCATCATTTCAATCATTCTGATTCCGGCTGCTGCAACCAGGGGAGGTATGGAATTTGAGAACAGGTAAGGACGAGACCTCTGTCTGAGCATCTCAATTATCTCTTTTTTGCCGGTGGTGAATCCTCCTATTGCCCCGCCAAAGGCTTTTCCGAGTGTGCCGGTTATTATTTCAACTTTCCCGGAGATATTAAATAGCTCGGTAACTCCCCTGCCTGTTTTTCCGACAACCCCAGCTGAATGGGATTCATCCACCATTACCATAGCATTATATTTTTCTGCCAGCGACACTATTTTATCAAGTGGAGCTACATTGCCGTCCATGGAAAAGACACCGTCGGTGACAATTAACCTGAATCGCTTAGCCTGTGCAAGCTGAAGCTGCTTTTCGAGGTCACTCATATCGGCATTCTCGTACCTGTAGCGCTGTGCTTTGCACAAACGTACACCGTCAATTATCGAGGCATGATTGAGTGAATCGGATATGATCGCATCCTCTTCGGTAAGTAGCGGCTCAAAGACTCCTCCGTTGGCATCAAAGCATGCGGCATAAAGAATAGTATCTTCCGTACTGAAGAATTCAGCAATTCTTTTCTCCAGCTCTTTGTGAAGATCAGTTGTTCCGCAGATGAACCGTACTGACGACATCCCGTATCCATGATCATCAAGGGAGGCTTTAGCAGCTTCAATAAGTGACGGATTATTCGACAGACCGAGATAATTGTTCGCGCAGAAGTTCAGTACTTTCTGACCTGTATTGAGCTCAATCTCAGCGCCCTGTGGCGATACTATTATTCGTTCATTCTTGTATAACCCAGCCTCTCTTATTTCACTTATTATGTTAATAAGGTGTTTTTGATAGTTAGAATACATAATATTTTACTTTAAAAATTTATATAAATGTCTTTGTGTTCCTTGGTGCCCTGGTGTCTTGGTGGCAATTTATTTTTGCCACAAAGGCACAAAGACACAAAGGTTCACCAAGTATTCTTTTTTCAATCCCAGTTTAGAATAACTTTTCCACAGTTTCCTTTTTCCATCTCATCGAATCCCTTCTGAAAGTCGTCGATTGAGAAGCGATGTGTGATGACGGGATTTAAATCTATTCCGCCAATGATCATCTGTTCCATCTTATACCATGTCTCCCACATTTCGCGGCCATAAATACCTTTCAGGGTAATCGCCTTAAAAATGATATCGCTCCATGGTACCTCAAAGTTTGACGGGAGAATTCCGAGCAGTGAGATGCTGGACCCGTTATACATATTACTCAGCATTTCCACAAATGCTTTTGGAGAACCTGACATTTCAAGGCCTATATCAAATCCTCTCATTCCAAGCTTTTTAACAGCATCTGAAATTTTTTCTCCTTTTGAGGGATTGACGGTAAGTGTTGCCCCCATCTTTCTGGCAATTTCCAGTCGGGTATCGCTCAGATCGCTGGCTACGATGAATCTGGCCCCCGCAAATTTTGCTATTGCAACGGCCATGCTTCCTATGAGCCCGGAACCCGTAATAAGCACGTCCTCTCCGAGAAGCGGAAATGAGAGAGCCGTATGTGTTGCGTTTCCGAAAGGATCCATTATTGCAGCCCACTCATCAGGGATCCTCCTGTCGAGAGGGATTACATTTTGAGCAGGGATCTTAACATACTCAGCAAACGATCCGTCAGTATGGACTCCAATTCCTACGGTATTTTCACATACATGCTCCTTCCCCCTCCTGCAGTTTCGACAATGGCCGCATGCAATATGACCTTCTCCCGTGACTCTTTCCCCGATCTTTAGATTAGTCACTCCGTCGCCCATCTTTTCGATATAGCCCATATACTCATGCCCGATAACCATCGGAGTCCTTATGGTTTTCTGCGACCATGCATCCCATTCATAAATATGAAGATCGGTGCCGCAGATTGCTGACTTTTTTACTTTAATTATGACATCATTGAGTCCGGGTTCGGGAACAGATACTTCTTCCATCCACAATCCTTTCTCAGGTCTGGCTTTAACAAGGGCTTTCATTGTTTTCATAGGATCCTTATTTAATAGCATTGAAATTGTCCTGCTAAATTAATACAAATCTGGTGAGGAAAACCTGATTTTTGTAATTGTATAGTTTGTAACATGGTTTATCTATCTTTGCACATGATTAAACGGATTTAACCATTTTATGGAACAAGTAAGAGTACGTTTTGCACCCAGTCCCACAGGGCCTTTACATATTGGCGGAGTGAGAACAGCGCTCTATAACTACCTGTTTGCTAAAAAGAGCGGAGGAACTTTTATTTTAAGAATGGAGGATACCGACCAGTCACGATATGTCGAAGGTGCCGAAGAATATATTATGGAAGCATTAAGGTGGTCAGGAATTGTTGTGGATGAAGGAATAGTGGAGGGAGGAGAATTTGGCCCCTACAGGCAGAGCGACAGGAAGGATATCTACAGGCAATATGCAGATATTCTTGTAAACAAAGGTGATGCCTATTATGCTTTTGATACTCCGGAAGAGCTTGAGACCCTTAGAACTGAATCAGAAAAAGCCGGCAGGACATTTATTTATAGTGCTGAGAAAAGAGGAAAACTTAATAATTCGGTCTCTCTGAAGGAATCGGCCTGGAAAGAAAAACTTGAAAAGGGAGAGCCTTACGTGATCAGGTATAAGATTCCCGATAATGAGGATATTCATTCAGATGATATGATACGCGGGCATATTGTTGTAAATACCAGTACCCTGGATGATAAGGTTCTGTTTAAAACAGACGGGATGCCGACATATCACCTGGCCAATATTGTTGATGATCATCTTATGGAGATAAGCCATGTTATCCGTGGAGAAGAATGGCTTCCGTCTCTTCCCCTTCATGTTCTGATTTATCGTTCTTTCGGATGGAAGCAGCCCTTGTTTGCGCACCTTCCTCTTCTGCTGAAACCCGATGGAAAGGGGAAGCTGAGTAAACGCGACGGTGATAAACTGGGATTCCCTGTGATTCCTCTTTTCTGGCCATACGGTGAAACCGCCAGGGGATACCGCGAAGATGGTTATTATCCCGAAGCTTTTGTGAATATGCTTGCCTTGCTGGGATGGAACCCGGGTACTGAACAGGAGATATTTTCCATGGGAGAGCTCATAGAAGCCTTTTCACTTGGCAGGGTAGGAAAATCGGGCTCTCGGTTTGATCCGGAAAAGGCAAAATGGTTTAACCATCAGTACCTCCAGAAAAGAACAAACAATCAACTGGCACTTGAATTCAGGGAGTTCCTGAGGGCAAAGGGATTTCACTTTGATATAGTCAGGCTCGAGATACTGGTTGCCATGGTGAAAGAAAGGGTTAGTTTTGTCAGGGACTTCTGGGACCAGACTGATTTCTTTTTCCAGGCTCCGGAATCATATGACCCTGAAGTGGTTAATAAAAGATGGAAAGAGGACTCTGCTTCAACTCTTCTGGAATTAAAGTCAGAACTGGAGAAACTGGACGATTTTTCGGCTGCCTACACTGAGACTGAAATAAAGGCCTGGATAGAAAAGAAAGGGTATAGCCCGGGAGCTGTTATGAATGTTTTCCGGCTTGTTATTGTAGGTGCTTCCAAAGGACCTCATATATTCGATATCATCAGCTGGATCGGAAAGGATGAGACCCTTAAAAGGATTGAAAAAGGAGTTTCAGTTATTGGAAAATAAAAATCATGAACTTTCCTCTGCCAGGGGACTATATTGACATGCATACTCATAATGGGAAACCGTCCGGCGGTGTTTTCATTATCGAAAGTCTTATGGCGCATGAAGAGAAACTACCCGGGAATGATTCAGGAGTAGCATACACTTTCGGTATTCACCCCTGGTTCCTCACAGAAAATAATCACACCCGGCTGATCAGTTCTGTCGAAAAATCAGTAAATCACCCAAATATTGCAGCTATTGGTGAAGCAGGATTTGACAGACTCCGCGGCCCTTCCAGTGATCTTCAGCGAAAAGTATTCGTAGAACAGGTAGCTATAGCGGAGACTCTGAAGAAGCCTGTAATTATTCACTGCGTAAAAGCATGGGATGAACTATTATCGGTACAAAAAAAACTAAGACCAAAGACAACCTGGATGATACATGGATACCGTGGTAATGTTGAACTGGCCGGACAACTTTTATCCAAAGGCTTTTATCTTTCAATCTGGTTCGATTTTGCTATCAGGCCTGAGTCGGCAACCCTGTTGAATAGCATCCCAAAAGAGAAGATCTTTCTGGAAACAGATGGTGCGGATATCGATATAAGGGATATTTACAGTAAAGTATCAGTTGATCTGGGAATGACTGTTAATGAACTTAAATCAATAATACTGAACAATTTTAAAGAATTTTTTAATCAGACAGGGAATAATTAATGACTGACAACTGGCTTATACGAACAGAATTACTTCTGGGCAAAGAAAAATTGAAGAAACTTAAATCTTCAAATGTACTGATTGTTGGTCTGGGTGGAGTAGGAGCCTGTGCCGCTGAAATGATCTGCAGGGCCGGAGTTGGTACAATGACAATAGCAGACGGGGATATAATCCATACATCTAACCGAAACAGGCAACTGCCTGCCCTGAAAAGCACGGAGGGACTTCCCAAAACCGAAATAATGGGGCAACGGTTGAGAGACATAAATCCGGATATTAACCTTACTGTGATACAGGAATATCTGAAAGATGAAAGAATAATTGAGGTTCTGGATAAAGGTTATGATTATGTTGTGGATGCAATAGATACCCTCTCTCCCAAAATATTTCTCATATATCACAGTCTTCAAAGAAAATACAATTTAGTAAGCTCAATGGGTGCAGGTGGTAAGACTGACCCTTTACAAATAATGATTTCTGATATTTCAGCAACAAACAATTGTTCTCTTGCCCGTTTAATAAGAAAAAGATTACACCGGCTTGGTATCCGCGAAGGTTTTACTGCCGTGTTTTCTCCTGAAGGAACAGATAAAAGCAAAATTGTCCCGACCTCCGGAGAAAACAACAAGGCATCCATTGTCGGAACAATTTCATATATGCCGGCTGCTTTCGGAATAGCATGCGCATCAGTAGTTATTCGTGATCTGGCAGAAATTGACCATGAGTAAATATCTCTTTGTAACATTAAAAAAAAGTTATACAGAGGATAGTAGCTATTTGATTTCTCTTGGGAGCTTCCTTTTGAAAATATAATATGCGGGAATGCCAATCAGTACAGTCAGTGAAGCTATTGACGATTCAAAAGGCCTTTCAAGGAAAGATAAAAAAAGGATCATAAACCCTGCTAAAATATATATGACCTGTACAACAGGATATCCAGGTAATCTGAGTGAAGCAGGATTCACTTTTCTAAGTTTAAAGACTCCTGCTACAGTTAGTATCGGAAATATTCCAAGGGCAAATCCCATAAATGTGAGAACCTGTTCGAATGTTCCGGAAAGAACCATAATTATTGCAATGATACATTGTAATAATATGGAGTTTGAAGGAACCTGGAATTTAGGATGTATCCTTGCAACTGATTTGAAAAACAATCCGTCTTTAGCCATAGAATAATAGACCCGTGGTCCAATAATTATAAAAGCGCTTAGGGATGAAAAGAGAGCAAATGAGATCAATAGCGAGAACATTATTTCAGCTGGTTTTCCAAAAAGATTTCCCATTGCCAGTCCTCCGATTGATATTACACCTTTCATTTCATCGGGTTCAATGCTGTATATATATAAGACATTCAGGCCAAGATAAAGAAGGATAACAACTCCTGTCCCCAGCAGGAGAGAACGGGGAAGGATCTTTACGGGGTTCTTTATTTCTGAACCAATATATGATGAGGCGTTCCAGCCACTGTAAGCGAACATAATCCACATAAGTGAAAGACCTATGGTTTTCCACCCCGACAGGCCCGATGCAACCTGGGTGCCTGCATAAAAATTGCTTATTTCTCCCTTTCCCGACAGGAATCCTGCCAGAAGAAGAAAAACGATAAGCGCAACTTTCATGCTGGTAAGGATATTTTGCACCATAGCACCTGATTTAAGTCCACGGTAATGAATTAAGGTAAATAACAGTATTACAGAAACTGAAAGGAAGGTCTTTGTTGAAGCAGGATTCATTATACCCTGGTCATCAAACCAAGTCTGAATTGAAGGCAATGCCCTGCAGAAATACTCACTGAAACCCATTGCTGAAGCTGCTATCGGAGCTGAGAAACCAACGATAAATGATACCCAGCCACTCAGAAAACCAAACGCAGGATGAAACAGCCTGGAAAGGAAAAGATACTCTCCTCCCGCTCCCGGCATGGCAGCTCCAAGTTCACCATACGAAACAGCACCGCAGAGAGCTATGATCCCTCCTGCAATCCATAAAGCCAGCATCAGAATGGGATTGTTCAGGCCTGACATTAATAATCCGGACGTGGTGAATATCCCTGCTCCGATCATATTGGCAACTACAATACTGGTAACAGGAAAAAGACCCAGTTTTCTCTGTAGGTTGTCTTCAGCCATTAAACGGGTATTTTACTTTTCAGATCTCTTGTAACTTATTGAAACGCCTCCACCCGAGGTGTTAACAGTGGTCTCATAGTTTTTCAGGCTCATGACATAGTCAAGGAATACTTTCTGACCGTTATATCCGCGTCCGGGAGGAGAAATGTTATGAGCTGTGAAACAGCCTCCAACGATGAGCTTTGGATCAACATCAAGAAAGTAATTTTTATACCAGCCTTTGTCAGCATCGCTGAAGACAAAATCAAAGGGCCCTTTCAATTCTTTTACCAGGGTATGTGCATCTGCCAGCCGGGCATCTATATATTCAGATAATCCGGCTTTTTTAAAATTTTCGACAGCAATATTGTGTCTCCCCTTATCAATATCGATAGTTATCAGTTTCCCCCCTGTTTTGCTCAGAGCCCAGGCAATCCAGATACCTGAATGACCGGTGGATGTTCCAATCTCAAGAGCGCTTTTGTAATTGCCTTTTATTATAAGATTATAAAGTAATTGTCCGTCAACAGCAGGAATGTTCATATCATGCCATTTCCCGGAATTGTCGGAAAGAAACTTTTTTACTTTAGCGTCAAGGGCGGGATTCTCCTTTATGCCTTGTGCAGGTAGTGGATAAGATAAAAGAAATGTCCCGATTAGCAAAAAAAACAGAAGCGCAGAAATTTTCCGTGTTTTCATGATCTTTGCGTATTAGTGGATTAATAAAGGTATAATAATCTGACAAATAAGATAACAAAAATATTCCGGATTACGTCATTCTTCACTAACCTTATTATTATTAACTTTAATCTGCTTCTAAAATTTTTCAAAGAATTAAGATCATTCATGCTAATATTATTTGTTAACTTTCCTGAGTAAGTAATAAGTAATTGACAACCCATTATAGCCATCCCTTATGAAGTCAATATCAGATAAAGACAGATCAAATCTACTTATTCTGCTCCTTGCATTAATTAATGTTTTTATTCATCTGCTTGTAATTAATAACCTGGAATATCACCGGGACGAACTTCTCTATTTCTCTCTGGGGCTGCATCCTGCTACAGGTTATGAAACAGTTCCCCCGATGATCGGCTGGATAGCCTGGCTGATGCAGCATATTTTTGGTTATTCTTTATTTGCTGTCCGTATTTTTCCAGCTGTGATAAGCGGGGTGATGGTATTACTGGTATCGGAAATTACCAGAGAACTTGGAGGTAGTTTATATGCCCGGATACTCGCCGCCACTGGATTTATAATCTCAATATTTGGGCTTCGGACCTTCGAACTTTTCCAGCCGGTACATATTGACATGTTATTCTGGACGCTTCTGATTTACATAATTATAAAGTATATAAATACCACTTCGGAGAAGTTCCTGATTTTTATCGGAATAGTGGCAGGAGCCTCATTATTGAACAAATATCTGATTGGATTATTGTTTCTGGGTTTACTGACGGTAGTTCCATTTACTCCATACAGGAAGATACTGTCAAATAAGAAATTCTGGTTGGGTCTGGCCGTTGGTTTTACAATATTTCTTCCTAACCTGATATGGCAGTTTGTTCATGACTTTCCTGTTTTTCATCATTTATCGGAACTTGAAAGAACACAGCTTGTTAATGTTGACAGAAAAGGCTTTTTGATGGATCAGCTTCTTATGCCGGGTGCAGCCACCTTTATTACTGTTGCCGGACTCTTTTACCTGTTCATTAATAAAAGTGTGGCCAGGTACAGGTTCCTGGGGATTGTTGTTTTGTTGGTAGTGGCGGTTCTTTATCTTCTTAAGGGGAAAAGCTATTACACTATAGGTTTATTCCCTTTTCTTATGGCAGCAGGCGCCGTATCATGGGAAAAGATACTTAAAATCATTTGGCTAAAGTTGCTTTTCCTGGTTGTCCTTGTTGCCATGACAATTCCCATACTGCCTATGGGACTGCCCGTTTATAAAGCAAAAGGACTGGTAAAATATTTTAGTGTTGTTGAAAAAAAACATGGTTTAACAATCGGGAGACGTTTTGAAGATGGTTCAATACACTCTTTGCCACAGGATTACGCTGATATGATCGGATGGGAGGAATTGACTTCCATAGCTGATAAGGCATATAATATGATCGGGGATAAAAAAGCAAGCTTCATATATTGTGAAAATTACGGTCAGGCAGGGGCTATTACAATTATAGGAAAGAAGTATGGTCTTCCTGAAGCCGTAAGTTTTAACGAGAGTTTTATTTACTGGATACCAAAAAAATTTGACCCTGATATCACATCATTTATCTATATTAACGATGAGCTTGGCAAAGACATCCAGCTGTTATTTAAAAAGATAACCCTGGTTGGTAGCATTTCCAATCCGGATGCAAGGGAGTACGGCACACAGGTTTACCTCTGCGAAGAACCGAGGGGAAGTTTTAATGAATTCTGGGAAAAGAGATTGGAGAGACTTTTTGCCGCCCAACCCCACTAAAGGTGGCTCTGATACAACCCCCTCGCCCTTCGGGCACTCCCCCTGGGAGGGGGAGAAATACTCCGCAAATAAGTGAAATTTCACCTTGATGTCAGCGAAGCTGACAGGGGGGCTGCTACTCCCGATACTGATGTCCCTTTCAGCAGCCACGACGCAGTAAATATTTTTTTGTTTAGTATCTAAACTATTCATAATTTTGTTTAGCATCTAAACAAAACCTGTATGACTAATGAACTTCAGACCCTGATTGACCTGTTCCTCAAAATACTTCATCTCTATTCAGTTATTGGCAGAAAGCCAAAAGATTACGGAACAGGCGATCTCCTCTATGTTACCGAAATACATACAATTGCTATGGTTGGTACAAACAAAGAGATCAACATGACTCAACTGGCGGATATGATGGGTGTTACTAAAGGAGCCATTTCTCAGACCATAAGAAAGCTGGTGCACAAAAACCTGATAATAAAGTCCAATATAACAAACAGGAAGGAGTTCAGTCTGAAGCTGTCAGAAAAAGGCAATATTGTTTTTAAAGGACAGGAGGCTTTCCAGAAAGAGCTTTTCACTTTTGCAAGAACTCTCTACAATTCAGCTAGTCCTGAGGATAGGGAACTGGTTAAACGTCTTTTTCTTGCAATCAGTAGTAATATGGAAAGCAGGGTTAAAACCTTATAACACTGGAGTAACTGTTAACATTATGAAAATAAAATTATTAGCTGTATTCATTCTTCTGCCGGATCTTATTTTTGGGCAGGAGGTCCTGGAAGGGTATGTAAAATACGGGCTTGACAATAATCTTGCACTGCAGCAGAAGCAATCGGGGTATGATAAAAGTATAGAAGCTCTGAAAGAGGCCAGGGGACTTTTTTATCCTGACGTAAGTTTTATGGCAAGATACTCTGTAGCTGAAGGTGGACGTACAATTGATTTTCCTGTCGGCGATTTTCTTAATCCGGTTTATTTTACTCTGAACAGTCTTCTGGCTTCAAATATATTTCCTGTGGTGGAAAACCAGGAGATTAAATTCCTTAGGCCACACGAACAGGAAACCAAGCTAAGACTTATTCAACCTGTTTTAAATACTGATATTTATTACAATTCAAAAATAAAAAAGGAGCTGACAGTTTTTAATGAGGAGGATGTAAACCAGTATAAGCGCGAACTTATAGCTGAGATCAAAAAAGCCTATTACAGTGTTGCCACTGCGGAGAGTGTGCTTTCAATGCTTAACAACACGCGAAAACTGCTAACGGAAAATATCAGGGTAAATAAAAAGCTTATTGAGAATGGTACGGTTACACTTGATTATTTATATCGTTCTGAAACTGAACTAAGTAAGTTTGACCAGGAACTTCAGAATGCCGGGAAAAACAGGAAAATTGCCTGTGCCTATTTTAACTTTTTGCTTAATAAGCCATTTACTGATAGTATTATTATAAGAGAACCTGTAGTTTATCCGACTTTGTCACATTACACAGGTGATTTTGCACGTTCAGCAGTTGATAACAGGGAGGAGCTTAAAAAACTCTCCAGCTACCGCAATATTTCAGAGATGCAGGTGAGTTTAAATAAATCAGGAGCATTGCCGGATATATATTTAGCCATGGATTATGGGATACAGGGGGTTGATTACAGATTTAATAAAGATCAGGATTACCTCCAGGCTTCTGCAATTCTGTCATGGAAGCTGTTTTCAGGTTTTCAGAACAGGTCAAAGATCAGACAATCGGTTCTGGACAAAGAGATGGCTGACAGGAAACTCGAGGAAGTAAAGAAGCAGATTGAACTTCAGGTAATAAACACAATGAATGAGTTACTGACTGCAGAAAAAGGCATTATTGCTGCTGAAGCGCGTGTAAAAAGTGCCCGGGAAGGATTCAGGCTGGTAAACAGGAAATATGAAGAGGGACAGACAAGCATGCTTGAGTTTATCGATGCCCGTACAACATTAACACAGGCTGAGGAGAACCTGATAATATCAAAGTATAACTATCTGTCATCCTTTGCTGAATTTGAAAAAGTAACTGCCATAAACAAATCAGAATAAAACAAATCCATAATGAAAACAAAAAGTATCCTGACCTTTCTAATTATATTATTTGCGTCTGGCTGCAAAAGCGAGACACACCAAAAGACCTCTCCGGGTCCGACACAGGTTAAGGTTATCAGTCTGGAACCGGAAAAGATAAGCATTCCGGTTCATTCGACAGGTATTCTCATGACCAGTGAAGAGATAAAACTCTCTTTCAAGACGGGAGGAATTGTGTCAGAAATATTGGTACAGGAGGGACAAAAGGTAAAAAAAGGAGACGTTCTGTCCGTTCTTAACCTGTCAGAGATAAATGCCCATGTGAGCCTGGCGAATAACGGATACGAAAAAGCGCTAAGGGATTACAACCGGGCTAAAAACCTATATGCTGATACGGTTGTCACACTCGAGCAACTGCAAAATGCTACCACAGCATTGAATGTAGCTGAATCAAACCTCGCAATAGCGCGGTTCAATCAGACTCATTCCAAAATAGCTGCCCCGGACAACGGGATCATTCTTAAACAGTTTGTTAAGGAGAACGAGCTTGTTTCACAGGGTTATCCGGTTTTTCTTTTTGGCACCTCCGGCAGGTACTGGAAAGTTAAAGCCGGAATTTCTGATCGCGATATGGTGAAAATCAGTCAGGGGGATTCAGCTTCTGTTACTTTTGATGCATGGCCGGGAGTAAAATTCCCTGCAACAGTTGAACAGGTAGGGGAAATGGGAAATCCTCTCACAGGAACATATGAGGTGGATCTTTTGCTTCATGATAAAGGTTATCATCTTGCTGCAGGATTTATTGCTGGTGCAGATATCTTTCCCTCTGCAAATGATTCATATCTGCTTGTTCCGGTTGGCGCCATTGTTGAAGCTGATGGACAGAACGGATACATCTTTGTTGTTTCAGACTCAATGACAGTGAATAAGACTAAAATCAGCATAGCAGCCCTTTTGGGATCAGATGCTGCAATCAGAAGTGTTAATCCTGGTTTTAAAATGGTTGTCTCCGAAGGAGCAGCCTATATCAAGGATGGTGAGAAAGTAAAAATTGTAAAATAAGTCCTGCATAACGAAAAAAATGAAAATATCAGAATTAGCTGTAAAGAACTACCAGTTTACCATAGTTGTATTCCTAATGCTCATAGCACTTGGAATATATGCGTTTGTAAAAATTCCCCAGGCTGAGGATCCGGAATTTCCGATATCAAAATTTCCGATCATAGCGGTGTATCCTGGTGCGTCGCCCGCAGATATGGAAGAGCTTGTTGTGGATAAAGTGGAAGAAAGCCTCAATGAACTTGAGGATATAGTCAGCATTGTTACTGAGATAAAAGATGGGGTAGCGGTAATAGTGATAGAGTTCGATGCAGATACAGATCCGGATAAGAAGTTTGATGAGATAGAACGGCAGTTGAATTCAATAAGATCGTCGCTTCCAGCCGATCTGTATAGCCTCGAAGCCCTTAAACTTCTTGCCGGTAACACCAATATTATCCAAAGCGCACTGGTAGGAGAACATGCTGATTATTTAACGCTCAGGAAATACGCAGAGAAGCTAAAAGAAGAGATTAGTTCCGTTCCGGGTGTGAAAAAAGCGGAAGCTTTGGCATACCCTGAACAGGAACTGGAGGTCTCGATTGACCTGCCAAAAATGTCTCAACTGCATATAAATATAAACCAGGTTATCGGGGCAATACAGAGTGAGAATGCTAACATTCCGGGAGGAAGCCTGGAAATCGGGCCACGGAAGTTTAATATAGAGACCAGTGGTAACTATTCAAGCCTGGACGAGGTCAGAAAAACCATTGTCGGTTCCAATTCCGGACAAGTAGTATATCTTAAGGATATTGCCAATATTTCATGGGGAGATGCTGATCTTACTTATTACGGAAGGTATAATGGAGAGAAAGCCATTTTCCTTATTGCCAATATGAAGAAGAAGCAGAATATTAATGAGGTCAGGAATAATATTTATAGTGTCTTTGATTCGTTTGAGAAAAAGCTTCCGCGAGGATTACGGATTGAAAGGGGCTTTGACCAGTCGCAGAATGTAAAAAGCAAACTCGGCAGGCTTGAAAAGGATTTCATGTTTGCCTTTTTGTTGGTACTGATAACTCTTTTACCCCTGGGATTCAGAGCATCAGGAATAGTAATGATCTCCATCCCTTTGTCCATCATGATAGGAGTTACGGGTTTATATCTTATCGGATTCAGTATTAACCAGCTGACCATTGTGGGTGCAGTAATATCACTGGGTCTCCTTGTTGACGATTCTATTGTTGTTGTTGAGAATATTACACGCTGGATAAGAGGTGGTACGCGACCATTTGATGCTGCCATAAAAGCAACAAACCAGATCGGCACGGCTGTAATGGGATGTACGGCTACGCTTATTTTTGCATTTTTGCCTCTTATGTTTCTTCCTGGAATGGCAGGCCAGTATATCCGGTCACTCCCAACATCAGTCACCTTTATTGTAATAGGATCCCTTTTTATTGCTCTTACCATTATCCCGTTTATAGCCAGTCATATCTTTAAGGGGAATGTTGATCCGCGCGGAAATATTATCCTGCAGGGATTTCATAAAGCCATCGATTTTACTTATGGCAGGGCCCTTCACTGGTCGCTGGATAATCCTGGTATCACAGTTCTGGCTGCTGCACTATTCTTTTTCTCATCTTTATTTCTTGTTAAGCTTATTGGTGTAAGCCTTTTTCCCAAAGCAGGTATGCCACAGTTCCTTATCACTGTTGAAACTCCACGTGGCAGTAGCATAAATGAAACAGATAAAGCCGTGAGGTTTATCGAATCAGTATTGTCGCGAAAGAAAGAGGTCAGGTATTATATGTCTAATATTGGAAAGGGAAATCCTATGATATATTATAATTCTTTCCAGAAAAGCACCCAGTCGACACTCGGAGAGGTTATGTGTGAGGTGAACCGTGAGATCCTTCCCGATATTGAGCAATTTCTTGATAATCTGAGAGATACTCTGAACAACTACGTGAATGCCAGGATTTATGTGAAGGAATTTGAGAACGGTATGCCCATTGATGCCGCTATAGCATTGAGGCTTGTTGGGGATAACCTTGATTCAATAAAATACTATACTGGCAAAATTGAAAATATTTTTGAAAAAACGGAAGGTACAACCTATGTCAGGAATCCTTTGAATCAATCGCTTACAGATATAAAGGTTAATGTGAATTCCGAGAAAGCCGGCCTGGTGGGAATACCGTCTGTTGAAATTGATAAAACTATAAGGCTCGCACTGGCTGGTTTTGAAGCTGGAAGGTACAGGGATGCAAAAGGGAAGGAGTATTCGATCACTGTGAGGCTTCCTGAAGACAGTGTGAAAACCCTGCAAATACTTGACTTGATATTTATATCGTCTCTTTCCGGGGCCCAGGTTCCCCTTTCGCAGCTGGCAAGGATTGAGTTTGTAAATTCCCCCACACTTATTCAACATTATAATACTGACAGATCGATGACGGTTTCTTCGGCTGTGGTTACCGGCTATAATACCGACAGGGTCACAAAGGCAATACTGGCTGAGGTTGGTAAGCTGAGACTTCCTGAAGGTTTCAGACTGATCCCGGGCGGCGAAATTGAGAGCAGGAGGGAGAGTTTCAGCGGTATTGGAACCGCTATCCTTGTAGCGATTTTCGGAATATTTGCTATTCTCATACTCGAATTCAGGACTTTCAAGAGTACTCTGATAGTGCTTTCAGTAATACCACTTGGAATCATAGGAGGCCTCCTGATGCTTTATTTCACGGGGAATACCCTCTCTTTTGCAGCGGCAATTGGTTTTGTGGCCCTTATCGGCATAGAGATAAAGAACTCTATTTTGCTGGTTGATTTTACGAACCAGCTTCGCGAACAGGGGACCCCTCTAAATGAAGCGATAATAAAAGCCGGAGAGATCAGGTTCCTTCCGGTATTGCTGACTACACTTACTGCAATCGGAGGGTTGCTGCCAATAGCGCTGGGCAGATCGGGACTCTATTCGCCTCTTGCATGGGTAATTATAGGAGGACTGGTGACATCAACTCTTATGGCAAGACTTGTTACACCGGTTATGTATAAATTACTCCCTCCGGCTATAGTATGAAAACAAGAATTTAAGCTGGTGGATTATTCAGCGATGTCTGATTTTACTTTGTAGAGATCGTAAAGTTTTGTGTCAAGATTCAGTTTTTTAAAATTATCTGGTATTACAGGAGTTGGTACTTTTTTGACCATTATATAATCTCTTGGCACATCAACGAATAAACTGATATTAAAATATCGTATAAAGTAACATTCTAAAACATAATTGTTTGCAATATCCTGGCTTACAGTAATCTCAGATTCAGGAGGGATTGCTTTACCGATAGTATGTACATCATATAACATATCTTTATCTCTTATGCTCTTCCCCTTTTGCATTACAGATAAGCCCGTGGCAAGTATAAACAAAATCACACTTACAATCAGAATAGCTTTGAATTTTCCTGGATTTGAAGAAACCCTCTCTCTGAATCTAAAGACAATCGGGGCAACAAGAATTGAAAATCCGAGGGCAAAATATGGGAAAGATGGCACCAGATAAAACCCTCTCTGGACAAGCGTTAAAATCATTGGAACCGTGGCAGAAAGACCTATGAGGAAGAATAATGAGGATAGCTTAATGTTACTTAATGCCGGCAAATTTATTTTTCTGTATTTATTTATTACAATAATAACCAGGATAAATATTATCTGAGGTAACAACTCCATAAATAAACGTTTCAGGATGTAAAATCTGTTTCCGACAGTTGGATTTGTGCTGATGCGGCTCAGAAGTCTTTTTGTTACATAAAAAGTAAGACTTTCATTGCTTTGAGGTATTTTGAATAAGATGAAGTAAAGCAGAGCTGGGATGGATATAATAATAAGAGTCTGTATAATAGTTTTGACAAGAGTCTTTTTTCTGAATACAATCCAAAAGATAAATGGTACTGCAACAGGGAAAAATCCAGGAATTCCTTTGCTCATTGTTGCAAAAAACACAAATAGCCCGGCAAGTAGAAGAAGTACGATTTTGTTTTTTTCAGATTCTGCTGTTCTATAGATAAAAATCACAGCGCTCAAGGTGAATATACCCATGCTGTTTTCCATCATATTATTCGAATATGACCAGGATGTGGATGGAATTGTTATCCATATCAGAATCGGGAGCCATGCAATTGATTTAAGTCCGTCATTTTTCTCAAAAATCTTATTCCAGAGGTATTTCATTAGAAAAGCTGTGATGCACATTGTCAGAAAAGTGTAGAACCGTTCAACATACATACTGTCACCAAAAAATTTGAAAAATATTGACTGGATTCCAAAAACAAGGGGTGGGTGCTCATGAAAAAAATGTGAACCTGCGTTGAAATATGAAGCACTGTAAACTGGTTCCCAGAATGTTCCTATTCCGTTACTAAGGTTATGGGAAACACATGTATAGAGCATCCCGTCTAAAAACATTCCATCCTGGATCAGTTTGGGAACAGTTAAAAGAATTAAAGTACTTACAGTGAAAAGCCAGAATGGAAGATTTTTATCATAGAAATATTTTTTGAACATGTATTAGGCTATTTCATTATCAATTATGTAATTCTGACTTATTGATTTTTTCCCTGAACAATTTGAAGTTATAGATACCGGTTTTATCAATAAAATATTTTATCGATGTTAATAAAACACCGAGTCCGTATATTATACTCCTGTAAAAGTTTATTGAGGATGATTCATGGAAATACTTAGTCGGGCAGGAAATCTCAGCCACGGGAAATCCCCTGTAAATTATTTGGGCCAGGATCTGATTATCAAAAACAAAATCATCAGAATTGGAATTGTAATCTATCTGTTCAAGAATATCCCTTGAATATGCCCTGTAACCAGTGTGATATTCAGATAGCTTTTGATTCATTAATATATTCTGTATAAGAGTAAGAATCCTGTTAAAGAAATATCTGTAAAATGGCATTTTCCCTTTGATTGCTCCCTTTCCCAGGATCCTGGAACCCAAGACAACAGGATATAATCCGTTAGCAATCAGATAACTCATTGAATGAATAAGTTTAGGAGTATACTGATAATCAGGATGAAGCATTATTACTATATCTGCACCCAACTCAAGAGCTTTGTTATAACAGGTCTTTTGGTTTGCACCATAACCCTTATTATTTTTATGGGAAATAATATGTTGAATATTAAGCTGTCTGGCAATCTCAAGCGTATTATCGATGCTATTGTCATCCGTAAGAATAACAAAATCCACAATATCAAACGGGATCTCATTAAAGGTGTTCGTCAGTGTTTTTGCTGCATTATAAGCAGGTAAAACAACTGCAATTTTTTTATTATTGATCATATATTGTTACGTGAAGAATAAAATTAATATAAAATATCAATATCAGAGTATTCTAGTGTTCAGTTATTCACTTTTTTGAATAAATCATGATTGTATAATTTTAACCATTTTCTATAGCATGTATCTTATAATTATTTACTAACTTGTATGGTAATTACCTGATCTTAAACTTAACCTTTCTTACAATGAGAATCCTTGTTACCGGGTTTGTTGTATTCGTGATCTGGTGTTTTATTTCCGCATGGCTATACAACGATTATTTGTTGCCAGCAATGCATAAACCGGCTCCGGTACAGACAAATCCTCCAGTCATTGATCATTCGGCAGATTCCCTGGCAGCTATCTATGCCTCAATGCCGAAAACACTGATGGTCTACTTTGATTTTGACAAAACGAAAATCAAGACGGATCCGCAAATAAGCGACAAAATTGCTGAGTTTAAAGCATGGCTTGAAAAATATCCTGCCTCCATGCTTTCCGTTACAGGACATACTGATCTTGTAGGCACTACTGATTATAACATGGCACTTGGACTGAAGAGAGCTGAAGTGGTGGAAAAATTCCTTGAAACACTGGGAATAGATGCCGGCAGAATGATAACAGACTCAAAAGGAGAGACACAGCCTGTTGCCGGATATATTACAAGCGAGGGAAGAGCATTGAACAGAAGAACAGAAATATCAATTAAAATGAAATAAAATGACACATTTATTTATACAACTAACCCAATCTGTTACGGGAGCAGTAATTACGATTATTTCATTGCTTCTTGTGGCTGCAATAATAGGATACTTTAGTGCATGGTTTTATGCCAAATCAGTTTATACTCCCATAATTAAAGGTCTTGAAGCTGAAAAAGCTGATTTTATAAGACAGGTGGCAGGACTAAAAGACGACATAAGCAAATTAAACAGTAAGGTTGATGTGCTTAATGGAAAACTTACTGAACTTGAAGAAGATATAGCTCAGAAGAAAAAACTGATAGCCGAAAAGGATAAAATCATCAAAGATCTGAAACCAAAAAAGAAATAGGCTTGATCTGAACAAGTTCTCCTGGTTCCATTTATTATTAATGAAATTAATTTCCTGCGATAGAGGGGAATTTGCTATTTTCGTATAGTTACTAATTTCAAATAATCCGTAACCATGGAACAGTTCATATTAGCTGAGACTTACTGGAAATCAATCAAAGATTCAGATATTGATTTAGCTGTTTTACCCTGGGGTGCAACTGAAGCACATAATTACCATTTGCCATTTTCCACTGATAATGTTATGGTTGATAATATTGCCCGGGAATCAGCGCGCAAGGCCTGGAGCAAAGGTGCAAAAGTTATTGTTCTGCCCCTTATTCCATTTGGTGTAAACACCGGCCAGATGGATATCAAACTTAATATTAATCTGAATCCTTCCACGCAGTTTGCAATTCTTAAAGATATTGTGGAGGTGCTCAACGGACATCAAATATATAAATTCCTTATCCTGAACGGCCATGGCGGAAATGATTTCAAGCAAATGATAAGGGAGCTCGGCCTGCATTATCCAAAAATGTTCATATCGGGATGCAACTGGTATCAATCGTTTAATAATTCAGATTTTTTTGAGAATGGAGGAGGTCATGCTGATGAGATGGAGACCAGTATCATGCAGTTTATTGCACCTGAAATGGTCAGACCTCTGAATGAAGCAGGCGAAGGGAAAGGCAAAAAATTTAAAATAAAAGCCCTTAATGAAAAATGGGCATGGGCCGAACGACAATGGTCGCAGGTCACCTCCGATACCGGCATTGGTAATCCACAAAAAGCAAGCCCCGAAAAGGGCGTAAAATGTTTTAATGAAATAATTGAAAAGGTTGGAAACCTAATGATCGAATTATCCCGTGCAGATATTAATAATCTATATGAATAAACTCGACACAGATTCTCTTAAGTATTTCAAAAAACAATAATGAGAGTTCGCCTGTGATAAAAATAGAAAGTAATCTTATTCTAATGAGGTAAGTTCAATTTTTCTGAATTCTACTTCGGACCCTTCAGCCTGCAAGGCGATTTGTCCCTTATCAGCTGTACAGGCGAAACCATAATTTACCAGGTCGCCATTTACCCATACTCTTATTTCCCTGCCCTGACATTCAATGATCATTGTATTCCACTCACCTACGGGCTTTTCTGAATTATCAGTAAGATTTTCAATCCTGCGGTTTTTACCCTCGGTAACTCCCCATTTCTCTTTTGGTCCGCGTCTTGCCTCCATATCCGGAACCTGTATGTCTTCACCGATACACCAGAAGTCACCTGCATTCTTATTTTCCATCTGAACTTCAATGGATTGAGGGAACATTTTATACAGGGCCCTGGGTTTGGATGCATGTACCAGAACACCGCAATTACCCGGCTTTGCTGCAAACCTGTATTCCACCTGCAACCGGTAATCCTGATAGACTTTATCTGTGATCAGATGTCCTCCCGGAGTGCCAAGACTAACAAGCAATCCATTCCGGACAATGAAAGGACTTTTCACGTTTTTGTCCGTATCCATAGCAGGAACATCAGCATGCCAGCCCGTAAGGTCTTTGCCATTAAAAAGGTTTACCGGCTTATTCTGGGCATATGTTTTTGGAACCAGAAATCCCGTGATGAGAATTGTTAATAATATCTGTTTTTTCATTGCTTGCTGGTTTAAAATTTTCCATCCTTCGGGTAAAGGACCTGAGGACTATGATTAAGGATAATGCCTGTACGAAGATACAAAAATTGCTCTAATGAATTGTCTGTGTTACCGATTGAGGTATCGGAGCATTTTAGATTGATGAAGGGTAAACACTTATTTGTTTTATATTACTGTTTTCATAACTTTATCTGTAGATATTTCAAAGGAATTTTTGTTTATTCTAACCTAATAAAACATATTGATGAAAACATCACGAAGAACATTTGTTAAAGCAGGCGCAATGGCTGCTATAGGAACAGCTATTTTCCCCTCCTCCCTTTTAGCAGCTCCCGCGAAGAAAAAAGAGATGGTTGGATTGCAGCTGTATTCTGTCCGCGATGATATGGATAAGGACCCTCTTGGTTCACTAACACAGCTTGCCAACATGGGTTATGTTTACGTGGAGCATGCCAATTATATTAAAGGAAAGTTTTATGGTTATGCGCCGGCGGAGTTCAGGAAAGTACTCGATAGCCTTGGCTTGAAAATGATAAGCGGTCATACTGTTATGAACAAGCAGGACTGGGATCCGGAACTTAATGATTTCAGCGACAGCTGGAAAAAAACTGTTGAGGATGCCGCCATCCTGGGACAAAAATGGGTTATCAGTCCATGGATGGATGAAAGCATGAGAAAGACCTACGACGATTTCAAGCGTTACATGGATGTATTTAACAAATGCGGGGAGCTGTGCAGGAAATCGGGAATGAAATTCGGGTATCATAATCACGACTTTGAGTTCAGTCAAAGCCTTAACGGTGAAAAAGTGTTTGATATTATGATGAAAAGTCTTCACCCCGACCTGGTGTCGATGCAGCTGGATATAGGGAACCTTTATAATGGAGGAGCTGTTGCCCTTGATGTTATGAAACAATATCCGGGCCGGTTCGACATCTTACATGTTAAAGATGAGGTACCTGCCACCGGGGGTAATGAAAAATATGAAAGCACCATACTGGGTGAAGGTATTGTTAATACGCACGATGTAATTAATCTGGCAAGGGAAAAAGGAGGTACGTATTGTTATATTATTGAACAGGAATCATATGGAGACAAAACTCCAATGTTCTGTGCAAAAGCCGATCTTGATATAATGAAGAAGTGGGGTTATTAAAATGAAAAAACTCATAACCTTTTCTGCAATCGTGATTCCCCTGGCGCTACTTGTAAGCTCATCATCATTTCAGGCAAAGGAATCCGGTGGTTTAAACAGTCCGCTTCAGGATACTGCGATTAAATTTAAAGATGGCACTTATGAAGGGCAGTCGAAAGCTTCATACACAGATGAACCCTTCTGGGGAATTGTGCATTTTCAGCTCAAAAACGGGAAGTTTACAGATATATGTTTCATGGTAAGAGACTCCAATCTTCATGAACCATTCGACGCTAAATATGAAAAGCACTTCGAAGGTAATCCGGAGTATATTAAACAAAGCCGTAACGACTGGAATGGAGTTCAGACCTACCCGAAAAAGCTTGCCGAAACACAGGATATAAATAAGGTTGATGCAATGTCAGGAGCCACCTGGTCGTATAATATCTTCAGGGCATCGGTACAGGATGCGTTAAAGAATGCAAAATAGAAAAGTCAGATCATCTGGCATAATAATTGATACGGTTATGTCAGTAATCCTGACAAATATGAAAAGAAATATCTTAACGAAGATTTCCGGAGTTGTATTATTCCTTGCTTTAATACAGATCGCAGGTTGCGCAAAGCTGAATACAAGCGAAACAGGTTTATTGGAAGGTGTGATCTTAATAGGTCCCCTTTGTCCTGTTGAGACAGTTCCTCCTGACCCCGCATGTCAGCCAACCGCAGAAACTTATAAAGCCTATCCTGTAGGTGTTTACTCATCCGACGGAACAAAAAAAATTGCGAGTATCCTCCCGAGCCTCGATGGGTCATACATTACAGAACTTTATCCGGGAACCTACAAGGTTGTCCTGGAGAAAGATCAGCAAGGACCAGGAGGGAGCAATCTACCGGCCGATATCACAATCAGCAGTAACGATGTCACGATCCTTAATATAAATATAGACACCGGTATCAGGTGATGAATTAAAGTGGGGTCCAGTCCAATTCAAATTTTTTTTCAAGATTGATTTTATTTCTGATCTTCACTTATATTTGTGCATGAAAAATTTCATTCTCTTTTTTCTTTTCATACTGTTATCAGTATCCGCATTTTCTCAGAAAGTTACCGTTAAAGTTATAAAAGAAGAAAAACCGGCTGTTTCGGAGTGGCAGATCCTTGATGATGGATTTCGGGTTGTCTTTTCAGGGGATGAATATTACAGGAGCGACTCGGTCATTTTTTCACTGGAAGCCAATAAAAGATATTTCCTGGCAATATCTGTATTGAGTATCTCAGTCAGCGATACCGGTCTTTATACACTAATATTGAATGATGAGCCTCTAATGTTTCTTAAGACAGATATTGGAACAGGGGACCATTTCTTTCCTTTTTTCACCGGGGTAAGAAATCAAGATGTAAAAATAACGGGTGGCACCACTGCATTTATCACAGATTTCCCATACCAGGTATATTATATTTCAGGCGATTACAGATGCGGAGGTTCGATAATCGGTGATACCTGGATCTTAACGGCTGCCCATTGTACACAGGATGATTATGGTAACTCTATTCCGGCAACAGCTATGAGAATAAGAGTCGGATTAAATAACCCGGGTAATCCGGCTGATGGTCAGACATATTATGTGAGCAAAGTAATTGTTCATGAAAATTTTGACAACCAGACACTTAAGAATGATATTGCATTACTGGAGCTACAGAATACCATTAATAACCCAATAGCTAAACCAATTAAACTTGTAACATCGGAGGATGTGGCAAACGGTGCGACTGATCCCGGAGTTATGTCGTGGGTAACCGGCTGGGGCCTAGTAAATGTTGATCCACAGGAGTTGCCAACGAGCCTGCAGAAGGTACAGTTGCCAATTGTTACGAATGGCCAGGCTGCAATTGTCTGGGGAAATTCAATTCCCTCAACAGATCTGATGGCTGGCTACCTGAATGGGAATAAAGATGCCTGTAATGGTGATAGCGGGGGGCCCCTGGTTGTACCCGTATTTGGGGAGAATAAACTTGCAGGAATAGTCAGCTGGGGTAGCTCGAACTGCAATACCTATGGTGCTTATACGCGCGTTTCACTTTTTGAAGACTGGATAAGGTCCAAGACGGGCATAAAGAAAGAGTACTGGCCTCCTGTCCCTGAAGGTGATTCCGTTGTATGCCAGGGAACCGTATCAAGTGACTATACAATTGGGAACCTGGCAGGAGCCACAGCTTACGAATGGAACTTATTACCTGTAACTGCCGGTGTTGTTTCTGGTACCACAGGAAATGCCACCGTTTCGTGGAATAACGAATATACTGGTACTGCATCATTACTTGTCAGGGTAACTGTAAATGACACCGTTTCAGAATGGTCCCAGCTTCAAATAAAAATTGCACAAAACACACTGCTTTTAAGCCAGTCTTCTGATACTGTAATATGTGCCGAGCAGCCGGTAACCCTCAAAGTCCAGGCTGAAGGATATGACCTGAATTACAGATGGTACAAAAACAGTCAGCTGATCCAGTCGGGGCCTTCATCTCAATTAGGCTTTTTTTCTGCAGTTGAAGGGAATTCGGGCGATTATGTCTGTCAGATAAGCGGATACTGCGGTAATGCAGTATCTGATACTATAAATCTGACTGTTTACCCACTTACCAATATCACAAATATCTCACCTGATGTGTCTGTTCCTTTCGGTGACGATGCCACTCTTAACGTAGATGCAGAAGGACATGATCTGATTTACCAGTGGCAAAAAGATGGTATGGATATTGGAAACAGTGATTCATCCAAACTATTATTAAAGAACGTGAATGCCTCAAATATCGGGCTATACAGGGTTACGGTCGACGGAGCATGCGGAACCGAAACGAGTAATAAAATTTATGTTTACGTAAAAAAAGCAGCCGGTACAGCCGGACCGGAAGTATATCTCTGGCCGTCTGTTACTACAGGAGACTTTCATATTGCTCTGAGCAATAATGAAGTCTACTCTGTCCGTATTTTCGATTATACGGGAAGATTATTTCTTGAAAAGACAAATTGCCAGTATGAGACAACCCTTAATGTAAGCACCCTGCCAAAAGGTTTATGTATTGTTAATGTCTTCAACAATAAATTCCGGGAGTCACTCAAGATGATTAAAGAATAGATTTTTTGGATTCTGGTTATGACTGATAAACGCCTCGGCAAATTCGCAGTCAGATTCCATCCCGCGGAATTTTTCCATTTTCCTGTGAACTGTTTGATAAAAGTCCTCTGGATCCTGGCTTGCATGAGCCATGCAGGAGGCCGTTTTTTGAGTTAGTACCGGACCTATATTTATGTATTCAGATGGTGAAAAATTCTGGGTCTGAATACCTGATTCGACTTCAAAATAGTACAGGGGAAATTTTTTCCCCAGGTTAAGCCAGGCATCATATACCAGTATTGAGCATATCCTGTGATCGCGATGAGTGTCTACCGGCCAGTGGGTAAAAACAATATCAGGATTTTCTTTTTCAAAGAGTTTGTAAATAGCAGCGTAACGGTCTTTGGTTATTTCAGTGCTTCCATCAACCTGTCCAAGGAATTCTGCTCTGGCGCCTAAGATCTTACATGCCTTTAAAGCCTCATCTGTTCTTATTGAGGCGGATTCTTCATGCGATTTACCCGGAATTCCCGCCTCTCCGCGTGTGAGATATGCTGATACAACCTCGTGACCATAGGCGGAATATAATGCCATTGTTCCGCCGCAACCGCTTTCCGGATCATCAGGATGAGCACCAGCCACTATGATCTTAAGCTTTTTACCTGTTGTTTTACTTTTTCCAGTAGTTTTTGAAAATGACTGTACTCCTGCCATGGAGCCCAAAGCTGACATTCCTGATAACCTGATCATATTGCGACGGGAAATGTTTTTCATGGCTGCTTTAAATTTGAATGTAATATAAATTAAAATTAAGATTAATTTAACATAAATGTTGCAATAAATTCTGTTCCGGTTTAGTCTGTTAGGTAGATATGCCCAATTTGGGCGTATCTACCACTAACATCATATAAATAATATTAATCACGTATGAAAAAAATAAAATTTCAGCCTTCATTTCTTCAGGTTATATATCTGATAATATATCTTATTCTGTTTTCTCTTATTGTTTATGTCCCAACATTAATAAGCGGTCCGGTTCACATAACAAAAAAACTTATTTTTGAAGAAGAAGTGTTAGAAGGATCCCTGCTCGGGATTTTATTTTTTATTAATTTACTGGTATTACATCTGTATAAAAAGGAGGGATCCAGGCAAAAAGAACTGATCAGAAAAATCAGGATCGAAAAGAAAACAACGGAAGAAAAGCTGGATGATGCATTTAAATATATTGGACAGATAAATGTGCAGATGCAGGAAATAAAATCAATTTTTAATAAAACGACGAAATTTCCGGGGACTAAAAATGATTTTAAGAAAACCCTTCTTTTTTTCAGCGAACAAACATTTGGAATTGTAAACTCAAATTGGGTGCTATTCAGAATAATCGACTGCAGTAAACAGAAAACCATCAGTGAGCACTTTGAAAACCGACTGGGATATAATCTTAAATGTCCTCATGTCAGCAACAGGAATATCATAGAAAAACAGTCTTGCTCCCCTTTTACTGTAGTAATATCGGATCCTCCTAACCTAAATATACTCACCTGCTGTATTATACCTCAGGAAAATATCACCAATGACGAAATGGTTTTTCTTCAGGCTATAACCAACGAGATTACAATGATGTTTGTTTTACTGGAATCCTCGTACTATAATAATGGGAATAAATTATTAGCGCTAAATGCCGATAAAATTAATATGGTTTTAGAATAAGAGAAACCTTTCAGGGTGTAACATAAAATATGTTTTTCCGGCTTCCTTGTTCGGATGGTTAAAATCTTGTTTATAAGAAAATGCGGATTTTGTTTATTTACAACAAGTTAAGATGTAATTTTATTATCTGGTAATTATTTCTTTGTAATTCGTCTAAAACAATTTAGTAAGACCCAATCGCATAAACTAATATAATTCAGGACTTTGCTATGCGAGTTAATTTAAGAAAGATATTGTTTGTTACCATTATTCTTTTCTCATTTATTTTTCGTCTGTCTGCTCCGCGCCATGAATCATTAATAATATTAAACTCTGCACCAGTTAATCCTTATAAAAATCTTATTCGGGCAATTGGTATTGTTGAAACTAAAAATGATACTCTTGCATATAACCCTGATGAAAAAGCAGCAGGATATTTTCAGATTCGTCCGATAAGACTTGAAGAGTACAACAGGCGCACGGGAAACAACTATACCTTGAATGACATGTTTAATTATAAAATATCTGAAGAAATATTCCTGTATTTCGCCGACCTGATCGGGCCATATGATCTTGAGCAGATAGCTAAAAGGTGGAACGGATCGGGGCATATGACAATAGGCTACTGGAATCGCATAAAGGAATATCTGTAGAAATAACTTATATTATATTATATGCTCAGGGCATATACTGCAAAGCTTGCCAGCCAGTGTTCTCCCCCATAATTGCCACTTATAATATTTGGCAGGGAATGCTCAAGGAACTCTTTTGCTGTTTTTTTGAAAAGAATTCCGGTTTTGTTATTTGCTGGAAGTGCTTTCGCTATTCCTTTCATGCACCATGCCCTACTGAGAGTAAGTCCGTCGAGATGTACGATCTGGTAATCGGTGCGGTCACTCACCACAGGGAGTTTAATTATGTTTTCAAGGCTTCTTTTTTCATAGAAATGGTTGAGCCAATTAATAAAATCATGTTCTGGTAATATCCTGCTCATTAAATCTGCTATTTCAAGACTCGGGCTTAAGAAATCTGTTCCATCGGGCTCAAGATAAGCAGGCGTGGCAACATTATTTCCATAAAACTCTTTTGCCTTTTTTATTATTGCGGATTCAAAGGCAGTATCTCCGGAAGTCCTTGCCCAGTCGAGCGCAAACACCAGTCCGAAAGCGGTGTTGGGGTGGACCCCTGTCCTGTTAGGGTATGTCTCTTTCTTCAGGTAATCTTTCCAGAGCTCAACAATTTTTTGTGTGAGTGGCTGAAGTATCTTATGCCATTCCTTTGCCTGTGGATTATCATATGTATCTAGCTCTTCATCCAGCTTTAGCAACCATGCCCAGCCGTAAGTTCTTTCATAGGTATTGCTGTTTTTATACTTTGTGTAGTAATTTGCTTCGGCCAAAATCTTATCAGATTGAAAACTGTTGTTCAATGCCTGGATAATGCTGTCTTTCAGTGAAATATCAGGAAACTGTTTCAGTATTTTTACCAGCATCCAGTGACCGTGAACACTGCTGTGCCAGTCGAGGCATCCATAAAATGAAGGGTGCAGCTCTTTTGGAGGCATAGCAGCTTCTTCAGCGTTATTGATAACATGCGAGGTTTTGTTAGGGTATTCTGTTGCAATACAATGCAAAGGCAACCTGGCAAGAATTATTGCCTGTTTTTCTGTCAGTTCCTGGGAAAAACAGTTTATTGAAAGTGCAATAAAGATTACGAAAAGACTGAATTTCATGATTTCTAAAATTTATGGGCTTACCAAAGGTACAATATGTCAAAATAAGATACAACCTAGCCGGTAGTTAATGAATCTACGATTGCAAATCCGCGCTAGATAATAAGTGTTTTTTTAATAACTTTATCGTATTAAAGACGAAAGATAACCACATAACCATTTTACCAATGAAAAAACTCACCCTGTTCATCATTTTCAACGCCTGGTATGTTTTTCTTATTGCCCAGAATGCTGACAGCACATGGATTGTGAACAATTACATCAAAATGGAACGTCAGATCACAATGAGGGACGGGATAAAATTATTTACTTCCATTTATGTTCCAAAAGACACATCTGAAAATCATCCTATTCTGATGACACGTACTCCATACTCCTGTTATCCTTATGGAGAAGATAAGTGGAGGGAATTCTGGAACAGCTATACAAAAACCTATTTCAGGGAGGGATATATAATTGTTATCCAGGATGTGCGCGGAAGATGGATGAGTGAAGGAAATTTTGTGGATGTCAGGCCTTTCATAGCTGACAAAAAGACTTCAGGAGACATTGATGAAGCCAGCGATACCTATGATGCCATCGACTGGCTGGTAAAAAATATACCACATAACAATGGAAAAGTTGGGGTTTTCGGGATTTCTTACCCCGGATTTTATTCCACTATGGCGGCAGCCAGCAATCATCCTGCCCTGGTCGCGGTCAGTCCTCAGGCACCGGTCACCAACTGGTTCATAGGTGATGATTTTCACCATAACGGTGCCTTTTTTATAATGGATGCATTCAGCTTTTATTCCCCTCTGGGCGGAGGATTTGGTCTTCCGCGCCCCAAACCAACAACAGTAGGGCCCAGAACCGTTGGTTTAACTGATCACGACAGCTATAAGTTTTATCTTGAAACCGGACCACTCCCTGCCTTTATGAAATTAACAGGCGACAGTGTCAAATTCTGGAAGGATCTGTATGCTCATCCCAACTATGATCATTGGTGGCAGGCCCGGGATGCTCGCAATGCCACTAAGAATCTGCATCCTGCAATGCTATGGGTTGGCGGATTATTTGACGCTGAAGATAACTGGGGAGCATGGAATTCATATAAAGCAGCCGAAGCAAATAATCCGGGGAAAGAATTCAATAAACTGGTTATGGGACCATGGTATCATGGGCAATGGGCTTCCCGCTACGGGACTCACCTTGGAAACATAGGCTTTGGGAGCAACACCTCAATTTGGTATCAGCAAAATATTGAAATACCATTTTTTAATTATTTTCTTAAAGGAAAAGGAGATGTTTCAAAGATCCCTGAGGCCACCGTGTTTATTTCAGGTGAAAATAAATGGGCACAGTTTGATCAGTGGCCTCCTGCAGGAAAAACAGACAGAATTCTATATCTGCAGGGAAACGGGGGTCTTGATTGGACAAAGCCTGGTGAATCCTCTGGTTTCAGTGAATACATTAGCGATCCTGATAAACCGGTTCCTTATACCGATGGTATCCATTTTGTAAGAACAAGGAACTATATGACCGACGATCAGCGTTTTGCCGGTTGCAGGCCTGATGTGATCACATTCAAAACAGGCGTTTTATCTGAAAATATCACTTTAACAGGGACCATTTCTGCTGACCTTTTTACATCAATTTCTTCAACAGATGCTGATTTTGTTGTTAAACTGATTGATGTTTTCCCTGATACTTTATCTTATAACGATGTAGATATCTATGCTGAAAAAGACCCGGTACTTTTATACCCGATGGGTGGTTATGAGATGCTTGTTCACGGAGAGATCTTCAGGGGACGATACCGGAAGAGTTTCGAAAATCCGGAACCCTTTGTGCCAGGCAAAATTGAAAGAGTAAAATTCAGTGTCGGCGATATTGCTCACACATTTAAAAAGGGCCATCGCATAATGGTGCAGATTCAAAGCAGCTGGTTTCCGCTGGCTGACAGGAACCCGCAAAAATATGTCGACATTTATTCGGCGCGACAGGGAGATTTCCAGAAAGCAACTATTCGTATTTATCACGACGACAAACATGCAAGTAATGTCATTCTGCCGGTTTTACTAAAGTAAATGTCAATAATCATTTTATGAAAAATGGAGGGAGTAATATGAATAGCAAATTGACCAAAGTATTGTGTCTGGCATTAATATGCATGCTTGCAGGTTATTCTGTTTACAGCCAGTCAATTGGACTTGTGGATGTTAAGCGTCCTGAACAGGTTATCACAGTCGGAGGTACTGGTTCTGATGTCCCCGGTTTTACATCAGGGGCTATCCAGATTGCTCTTGATGCAATCAAAACGAGAGGAGGAGGGACTGTAAAACTCAACCCGGGAACTTATGAAATGATCGGACCTGTCCGCTTGTCGGATAATACTTCACTCATAGGATCAGGAAAAGAGACCATACTTCATAAGTGTGATGGTTCTAAAACCAGTTTTATTATTGACGCCGACTGGGGTATGTTAAAAGCAATTGTGAAAGATGCGAGCGGATTTAAAACTGGAATGGGGATTCAGTTATACGATGATGAGCATAACCAGGGATGGGCTGTGACAACAGCACTGATAACAGATATAGAGGGAAACATTATCTATTTTGACAACAGAACAGTTAATGATTACATAGCATCTTTAAACGGAATAGTTTCAAACGGATGTTCCATCATTGAAGCAGTAGGAGTTGAGAATGTTAAAATAGCAGACCTTGTTATTGAAGGCAATAAGAACACAAACGATTATATAAATGGTTGCCGGGGAGGAGGTGTATATATCCACAAATCAAAGAATTGCCTGGTGGAGAATGTTAAGATCAGTAATTTCAATGGAGATACTTTCAGCTGGCAGATTACTGAGAATATTACACTCAGGGGATGCGAAGCTGCATATGGCAACGGTCTGGGGTTCCATCCCGGAACAGGATCTGACCATTCAGTTGTTGAAAACTGTATAAGTCATGATAATAAAGGCGACGGAATATTTCTCTGCTGGAGAGTCCAGAACGGGATATTCAGGAACAACACAGTTTATGCAAACGGCGATAACGGCTTTTCAATAGGGCATAAGGATACAGATAATCTCTTTGAAGATAATCATGTTTACGAAAACGCCAATCAGGGAGTTCTTTTCCGGAATGAAAATGAGCAGAACAGCGGTCATCGGAACACTTTCAGGAATAATGTCATTGAAAACAACGGTATGAAAAATAAATCGTGCGGATTCTATATCGGAGGTGAAACTCATGATATTACCATAATCAATAATATTATACGTTCAACGGGCAGGGGGAACCAGTCAACTGCAATTTTTGTAGGGAAGAAATGTTCGAAAGTAACGGCTTCGGAAAATAAGATATCAGGATCGAAAGAGATTGTTTATGAATGATCAACGTATTAAAAGCAGTATATTTATTATTCAATAATTTAAATCCCACTAAAATGAAATCTCAGACATCAAGAAGAAAGTTCATTAAGAACATCGGAGGCACTGCAGTGCTTTTATCCGCCGGATCTTTATCCGCTTTTTCACGTCAGATAATTGAAGAACGTATTATTGCCTATGACAGAAAATTCTCTTCAAATGACAAAATAAGAATTGCCGGAATAGGAATGGGCATCGAGGGCAATGCTGATATTGATGCCGCACTAAAAGTCCCTGGTATTGAACTTGTTGCTGCCTGTGACCTGTATACAGGCAGACTTGAGAGGGTTAAGGAAAAATATGGGAAGGATATTTTCACTACAAGGGATTATCGGGAAATACTTAACAGGAATGATATTGATGCAGTGGTGATAGCCACAAGCGACAACTGGCATTCAAGAATATCAATTGATGCTATGAATGCAGGGAAAGCCGTTTATTGTGAAAAGCCCATGGTGCATAGAATTGCCCAGGGTCCTGAAGTGATTGCCACACAGAATAAGACTAAGAAAACCATGCAGGTTGGCAGTCAGCGTGTCAGCAGCATCGTTTACCACAAGGCACAGGAGCTTTATAAAACCGGGATACTTGGACAGTTAAACTGTATTGAGGCTTCATTTGATCGCCAGGATGCACTGGGAGCCTGGGAATATACCATGCCTACCGACGGATCGCCTCAGACAGTTGACTGGGACAGGTATATTGCAGGTACTCCTTCAATACCCTATGATGCAAAAAAATTCTTCTGGTGGAGAAATTACCGTGATTTTGGAACCGGCGTTGCAGGAGACCTTTTTGTCCACCTGTTATCAGGTATTCATGTTATTACCGGATCCAAAGGTCCTGATAAGATATTTGCTTCCGGTCAGATAGCTTACTGGAAAGACGGACGCGATGTACCTGATATAATGGTTGCAATACTGAATTATCCCGAAACAAAGGAAAATCCTTCCTTCCAGGTAATGTTAAGGGTGAACTTTGTAAGCGGCAATGGAGAAAAATCGTCGACAAAATTCATTGGTAGCGAAGGGGTCATGGAAATGGGCTATAACGGATTTGTTATCAGTAACAGCCTAATGTCTAAAGCTCCGGGAATTGGCGGCTGGGACGCACTGGAAACTTACCCGAAAGCAATGCAGCAAGAGCTTCTTAAAAGATACAACGAGAAGTATTCTAAAGCAGACCAGGAAAGACCTGTTAAACCTGATACAAAATATTCAGCTCCTGATGGTTATGATGAACTTGTTGACCATTTTGCAAACTTTTTCGAGGGAGTAAGGTCAGGCAAACCTGTTGTTGAGGATCCGGTATTCGGCTACAGGGCATGTGCTCCCTGCCTGGCATGTAATGACAGTTATTTCCAGAAAAAAATAATTAACTGGGATCCGGTTAATATGAAATTGGTTTGAAATTGGGGCTGTTGAAAAAGTCGAAATCCATTAACCGTAAAGGTCGCAAAGTATTACGCTAAGATCGCAAAGACATGAATCTAAGTATTTTACCTTTGCGTACTTTGCGCCTTCTTAGAGTTCTTTGCGGTTAAAAATGACTTTTTCAACAGCCCCAATATTATTATAACCTTTTGATTATTATTTATTATACGGTGCAATAACCTTGTCAACAAGAGCGATAGATGCTTTCACACCTTCGTCTTCGCTTAGTTTATTGCCTTCATATTCAACATCAATATATCCCTTGTAACCAGAATCGGCAATAATCTTCATCATCTTTTCATAGTCAATAACTGTTTCATTTCCAGCCAGATCAAAATCGTGGGTCTTCCCGCTCACTCCTTTTGCATAAGGCATCATTTCCTTGACACCCTGGTACCTGTCATATTCATAGAAATTTCCCAGGTCAGGAAGTACCCCGCAGTTTGGTTTATTGACGGTCTTCATGATTTCAACAAGCCATCTTCCTATTGAAGAATTGCCACCGTGATTTTCTACAATAACATTGATATGGTATTTAGCCGCGTAATCCGCTAACTTGCTTAAACCGTCAATGGCTGCCGCCTGCATCTGACCCATTGTTCCTCTTCCGTTGGCGTTAACCCTTATTGAATGGCATCCCAGGAACTGGGCTGCTTTTACCCATTTATAATGGTTTTCAACCGCTTTCTGTCTTCTGGCAGCAGAAGTGTCAGCCAGGTTGCCTTCACCATCTACCATTATCAATAAACTTTTAACACCATACTTTGTACATGAATCCTTCAATTGAGTAAGATACTGCATGTCTTCACCTTTGCCCTTAAAGAAGGTTGAAACATATTCAACAGCATCAAGGTTGTATAAGGTTTTTGCAATCCTGGGGAAATCGAGATTAGTCATTTCTCCTTTTTGAAGTGCACGGTGAAACGACCACTCAGCAAGGGATACTTTAAATCTGGGTCCCTGGCCGAATGTACTGAAGCTAAAAAGTCCTGTGAGAAGGAGCGCGAAAAACGAAAGTCTGATTTTCATATCACTTAATTTAGGTTGATAAATACTATAATTTTCTTACCATACATTAGTACAAATATACGAAAACAGGATATTTTTTATTCAAATTGAGTTAATTACTGTCAGATAGAGACTAATTTATAGTTGCATTTTATTAAAACTAGGAGTAAATTTGATTAAGGACATAAGTTGAATAAATCACTGTTCTGCTTCTTGTTAAAGAATTTAAAATTAAAGATATGGGCCATCTTGTCGGGAAAGAGATCTATCAAAAACTTGGAGACAAAATTGACAATCTTTCTTTCAGGGTTTATAAAAACAAAGCACTGTTTGACATTTTAAAAGAGCTTTATACTACCGATGAAGCTGAACTGGTTACAAAAATGCCATATGGGTTATCCTCAGCAGATAAGATTGAAAAAGCAACAGGCTTAAATAAGAGCAAATTAATTGCCCTCCTGGAAAGCCTTTGTACAAAGGGATTGGTAATTGATATCTGGATTGGTAATGGTTATTTATATATGCCATCACCAATGGTTGTCGGGATCTTTGAGTTTACAATGATGAGGACAGGAGATAACCTTAATTCAAAAAAGTGGGCTGAACTCTTTTATGCATACATAAATGATAAAAATTTCTACTCAAAGAACCTGGATAGAGGTCAGAAGGTTTTGCCAATCAGGGCCTTGCCTCATGAGGGTACAATTCTTGAATCGGATTATACAGAGGTGCTTGATTATGAGAAGGCTACAGCAATTGTAGAATCGCATAAAAAATTTGCCATCGGATTATGTTCCTGCCGACATGAAAAGTTACATATAGGCGAAAAAAAGTGTAATGTTCCCCTGGAGACCTGTGCTACATTCGGGGAATCAACTGATTTTATGGTACGACATAATTTTGCAAAGAAGGTTTCAAAAGAAGAAATGCTTGATAACCTTGCAAGGTCAAAAGAGTTGGGACTGGTATTTAGTTGCGATAATGTGAAAAATAATGTTTCATTTCTTTGCCAGTGCTGCAGTTGCTGCTGCAATCTTCTTCTAGGGGTCAGTAAATTTGGTTACCCCAATGCAATTGTTACCTCCGGGTTTATTGCAGATAATAACAGCGAAACCTGCGAAGGATGTGGGGAATGTGCTAAGGCTTGTCCAATAGGGGCAATTGAAATGATACCGGTAAAAGCTAATGGAAAACGCTTAAAAAAATTGCCACAGATCAATAAGGAAATATGTATAGGTTGCGGAGTGTGTGCATTAAAATGCTCCAAGACATCTTCTTTGAAGTTAATAAAACGTGAAAAAAGGGTTATCCATCCCGAGACAACTTTTGAGCGTATAATATTACAATGCCTTGAGCAGGGAACTCTTCAGCACCAGCTGTTTGGAAATCCTGAAAAGATAACACAGAAGATGCTAAAAGGATTTATCGGAGGATTTCTGAAGCTCTCCCCGGTGAAAAAAGCCCTTATGAGTGAGAAACTAAGGTCTTCTTTTTTGGATTCAATGAAAAAAGGAGCCGCAAAACAAAAAAAGGAATATCTGCTAGAGAAATAAATCTGTTTCAGTAATTATAAAGTTATATTTGATTTGTGTGCTTGTCTTTCATAACTTTATCATATTAAATAACTGACATGGCAAGCATTATACCCGGTTACGAATATGATATCTTCATCAGCTATCGCCAGAAAGACAATAAATACGACGGTTGGGTTACTGATTTTGTAGATAATCTGCAAAAGGAACTTGAGTCGACATTTAAGGAGGAGATCAATGTCTACTTTGACATTAATCCACACGACGGACTCCTGGAGACACACGATGTGGATGCGTCACTTAAAGATAAACTCAGGTGTCTGATCTTTATTCCTATACTTTCAAGAACATTTTGCGATCCAAAATCATTTGCCTGGGAACATGAGTTCAAAGCATTTGCACAACAGGCTTCAAAGGATAAGTTCGGGCTGAAAGTTAAACTTCAAAATGGTAATGTGGCAAGCAGGATACTTCCGGTTCGGATTCACGATCTCGACAGTGATGATATTAAACTGTGTGAATCGTTAATCGGAGGTGTACTTCGTGGGGTCGATTTCATTTACAGGTCGGCCGGTGTAAACAGGCCTTTGCGTTCGAAGGAAGATAATCCTAATGACAATTTGAATCATACCATCTATCGCGATCAGATTAATAAAGTCTCTCTGGCAGTTAAGGATATCATTGAGAGCATGAAGATTTCTGCAGCCGCAAGCAAGGTAAAAGAAGGAACCGGGATTGGAGATAATGAAAAAGACAGGGATATTTTGACTGATGAAGTAGAAAAAAAGGAAAAAATCAAAATGACCCGGGGAATGAGGCCTGACGGAAGCTCTCGCGACAAAACAGGTTTCTTCAGATACTTATATAAAAAATCAATATTGCTGGTTCCATTAATATTATTAATACTGGCTATTATCATTATTTTCTCAAGCGGCAGTACATTACCATTCTCGAGACGCGACTGGGTAATCATCACTGACTTTGAAAACCTGACCGGAGAACCGGTATTTGACAAATCGCTTTATACTGCTTTTATTCTTTCCACCAATCAGTCGAGTTATATAAATGTATTTCCAAAGTCGCGGATGATTGAGACTATGAAAAGGATGAAAATAAAGGACACTGAATATATTGATGATAAGACCGGAAGAGAAATAGCTGAGAGGGAAGGTTTGAATTTATATATAGTACCCGGGATAAATGAAGTAGGGAACAGATATGCTATTACGGCTAAGATCATGAACGCCAGGACAGGGGATCTTCTGCGATCTGAAGTAATATATGCTGATACCCGGAATGATATCCTGCCGCAACTCGACCGTTTGAGTAGGAAAATACGGCGAATCCTTGGTGAATCAAGATATGCGATATCAACTCATGATAAGCCCCTCCAGAAAGCAACAACATCATCGTTAGAGGCGCTGAAACTATATTCACTGGGTATCGAGCACCATGTAAAGCTTGATTATAAAGGAGCAAAGGAGTTTTACCAGAATGCTCTCAGGATCGATACGGGTTTCACATCAGCCAAAGCATCATTAGGAAGCCTTTTGATTGAAAAGTTCGGTGACATGAAAACGGGAAAGGAATTAATAAAGCAGGCATTAAAATCTGTTGACAATCTTACGGAAAAGGAAAAACTAGGTATTCTTGCTTTCAATGCATCAAATGTCGAACATGACTTTCCGAAAAGTATTGAATATGCAAAGATGCGTATTGCACTGTATCCCGATGAGGCTATTGCACATAACAACCTGGGATGGTATTATTATAATCTTGGAAGGTATGAGGATGCTTCTGAAGAATATAAAACGACTGTAAGGATTGATCCTAAAAGTATCCTTACTTACAGCGGTTTAATCTGGGTTTATCTTGATAAGCTGGGAAAGCCGGATTCCGCTTTAATATGGTCAAAAAAGATGATAACCGATAATCCGCAGAATGCCTGGGGATATATCGATTTGGGTTCAGCCTGGCTGTGTTTTGACAGTCTTTCAAGGGCTGCGGCAGCTTTCATAAAAGCGAGGGAAATAACTCCTGATCTTCCGATGAACCTGTATCGCCTTGCACATACTTACCGTCTGCAGAAGCGTTATAATGAAGCAATAGGAATATTGAAGGATATCCAGGTTAAGAATCAATATGAGGTTCAGGCCCTTTATGATATGGCTGTCAATTTTCATTTAATGGGGAAAAGGGAAGAAGCTGTTAGATATTTTACCACTTTTAAAAATAGTGCGGCAGTAGTATGGATAAAAGAACAGCCGGATAATGTAGCATCCTACACTGTAATGAGTGCAGTAGCTGCACGCCTTGGTGAAATGGAGTTATCAAAACAGATGCTTCAAAAGGCAATAGCAGTTGATTCCACGCAACATGAAAAGTTTGCAGAACTGTTATGCCTGCAGGGTAAAGCTCCGGAGGCTTTAAGACAATTGGAAATTGCTTTCGGAAAAGGTTATCGCGACCTTTTCTGGTTAAAACTTACTCCTGACCTGGAATTATTACGCTATGATACTCGTTTTCATGACTTACTGGACAAATATTTTAAATAATTCATTATTAATTCAGTCCCTGCTCAGGCAGACTTTTTCTGACCATTTCCGTAATTGAAATTCAATTAAAATCCAATTAATTTTTATCAATATTATTCAATCATTAGTCAAAACTAATTTTATTATTGGAAAACCTGTAGGCAGATCAGGATATCTTCATAATTATCAGGAGTTCTTTGTATTATGATAAAGTGGTGTATTAATAACACCATGTAATGCTTATTTTTCAATCAATATTAAATTCTTTTTGATGAATATCTACTTTTCATATGTCAATGTAAGGTTCCTGTGGTTAATCATAAGTAATAAGAAGATTAAGGATTTTTAAACCCTTCTCATTTACTCACTAAATGAACTTATCCGGCTTGAAAAGACCTTTCATTTTCATTAAATTTGAATTAACGAATTGAGTTTAAGATGATGGAAAATATTGCACTACTTAACAATAATTATTTGAGAGGTGAAAATATTGAGGAACCTGCTGTAAGGAAACAGAGGATCCGCTCAGGCAGAATTAGTAATAACCCTGCATTAGTTGATCTTGTTGCTGAAGGTGGTGAATCTTTATTCCGTTATCTGAAAAGTCTCAATTTATCAAGGGAGCCCAATTTGCTGGTACTTCCTTCTAATCACCATTATTTTTATGATGAGGAGGATTTGAAGGATGTCAGGACATTGATTAATCTCAGGAAGTTGAATCTTATCAGGGATCCGGAAAAGTTTCTGCAAAATTTGAGTAAGATATTGCGTGAGGGTATGAATTTTATAGGCTGCTTTTCTGAAGACAATAATTATAACTGGGAAGGATTTTTCTCAGGTTTGTCAATAAGGTTCGCTAATTTCCTCGATTTCAAGACGGATAACAGGATGAATAAAAAAGATGTTTCAGAACTTCTGGGAAAGTATGGATTTAAGGTAATCGACATGACTGAGATAAACGGGCTTATATATTTTTATTCACGAAATGTCCGTAAACCGGTTGAAATCAGAGCCTGATCTGGAATTATTCCTGAAACACCATTAAAATACAGGAGTTTATTATATGAGGCTGATCTTTATTTTGGGATCAGTTTTTTTTATTGTGAGGGTCAGAAGAATATTGAAGTGTTTTTTACTGTTTTACCTTCGTCATCTATTCCATATAATTTTAAGCCGATACTGACCACGGCGCCATGAAAAATATCTCCAATAGGGAAAAATATATCTTTTATGTCATCAATTTCATCCATTTCATCATAATCATCAACATGCAGAAAGAGATGTATAATCAAAACATAATCAGGAATACTGATACGTGTAAGAACTTTAAAAATTTTCGCCAGCCATATAGATGAAGCGCTATTATAATATTCAAGGTTGATCCTAAGGTTGGTGGTTGGTTTGGGCATGGCAATATACTCTGAAACCCAGTTTAAAACCGGGTCATATAATTTGGCTGCATTTTCAGGTATGGATCTGCCGGAGAATATAAGATCGCCCGTAAATTTATTAAGATCGATCTGTGGAGTTTTTGGAGTTTGTTCTATAATCAGACTCTTAAATTCCTTTATCGTAGGATCATTTGAGGTCATGAAAAATTGTAATTTTTATTAACTTATTTCTTATTCAAATCTATTGTTTATTTTTTCACAATGGGACTATCTTGGTCAAAAACCTGCATACAGTCATCAAAAAACTGGTATGTTAATGTAAATTTATGGCCAAACAGCTCTTGTGTTAAAAATTCCCTGTTCAATTATAAGGTTATTTTAAGGGAAAGACATATTCTTTTTAAGTGATTTTGATTAATATATCTGTATTTTGGATAAATGCGAATGCCTGAGTGATAAAAAATCCGATTATTTATTCGAATTTATAAATTGACCCAGTCTGTTAATAGTTGCCTTCATAGTTTGTATGAAGCAAAAAAAATTGTATTTATTAACATGAAGACTTAATTTTGATAATGGATTAAATATAAAGTGATGTCAATCATTCAAAAAAACGTTTTTCTTATACTTGCAGATATATGAAATCATTACTTGAACACTTAATCAGATAGAGTATGAAACCGAAACCGACTAAAACTCTTCAGATTATATTAAGTGTATTGGCTGCATTCTATTTGGCAGGTATGATAATCTCATTTATAGATGGGGAGTTAACTTTTTATAATCTGATTCACAAGTTTTTTTTGGTGCTTTTTATTATGTTCATTTCAGGCTTTGTTTTATCCTGGACAAGAAGAAAAACAGCAGGTATTGTTCTTATGGCCTGGAATGCAGGTGTTTGGATTTATGATCTCTATTTAAACCGAGGTTATCAGGATAGTGGGATGCTTAGTTTCATGGCTGTTCCCGCCCTTGTTATCGGCGCATTATTACTTCTTCAATGGTACAGGACAACAAATGCAACAGTGCCCTCTGAAAAAAAGCAGTGGAAGTTTATTCTTCGCATTCTTCTCATTAACTACACTGTTCTGTACGGTATCCTGGTGTTTACAGAATTGACAAATGATAATCCTACTGCCTATTTTGGCTTACCATTTATTCTGTTTCCATTGTTGCTTTTGTTATTTTTACTCGGTTTTGTATTATCTTGGAAAAGGGAATTTCAGGCGGGACTTATATTCCTTTTCTGGTATGCATTAATGCTTTATGGGACTATTGCCTACTCTGAATTTCGCGAATCGGGGCCATGGATCCTTTTTGGTTTCCCAATCTTTCTCCAGGGGTTATTTTATATCAAAAATAATCAGAGCTTACCAAAAAAAAGGACTAAAAATCTGTTAAAAAAAGTTGAGAACAGTACTGATAATTAATTTCTTATTAATCCTTAATGCAGCGGATACTGCCACCAATCCATTTAGGAAAATCAACATAGCCTGACAGACCAGCTGAATTATGGCCGATCAATATTATATAGCCATTTTCTGTATCCTCTTCGCCGGCACACCACCAATAACCCATTTCAGTAATAGAATTAAAATTACCATCATAACCGCAATTGCCACCGGGGAGTGCGTTAAATCCTGATGAATTGGGGTAACAGACGTTTGGATACATCCAATGTAATGTATCGGATTCTTTTACTTCCAATCCTGTATATCCAAGGGTTTCCCACTCCGAAAGTGAAGGGATATGCCAACCAACAGGACAAATTTTTCCTGGGTCGTTTGCAGCATACCAGTTATAAATCAGGCCATAAGTTAAACGATTGTTCTCGTTATTGTTGTAACTGCAATAAGCTCCGATAGTGACATTGTCCCATTGTTCTCCTATTATATTAGTAAGGAGATCACCATTACTATATCTGGTAGTGTTTAGATTTTCCTGCATCCAAGTCTGATTCCCGATTGTTATGGTATTATAAACATTGCCATCAATATCGGTTATCGTGCCTTTTGAGTTAAAGGATATGGTATTACCATAGCCTGTTCCTGCACTATTGGTAGCATATGCTTTCAAATAATAAGTGGTGCTCGCATCTAGTCCTGTTAAAGAACTTGTAAATGATCCTGTACCCGTACCATCCATGGTTTTACTATCTGCAATTGAGGGGTTTGTTGATGTACTCCAGCAGACTCCGCGTTCTGTAACTGGTGCACCACCATCACTGGTTACATTTCCACCTGAGGTAGCAGTGGATTGTGTTACGTTTGTAACGGATTCTGTGGTTAGTAAAGGATTAGTAGATTTGTCTTTCTTACAAGCATGAAGAAAAACTAGATACAGGAATAATAATATTCCCCCTGAAATTCTAAATGTATTTTTCATAGTTTATTCTGTCAGATATTAGTGGTAATTTTATGCCGGATACCTTAACCACCAAATATTTTTAACTGTACTGATTAAATTCTTTTGAGAGCTTCCATTACCTTTAATTAGAATTCATAGTTCTGTTTATATTCATATTATTGGTATAATTGAATTTTCTATCCGATATAAAAAATCAATACTAAATATTCTGATAATCTGTAAGTTTTAATCTATATAAAATTATAAATACTTTAATTAGAAGTCAAGTTTTTTTTAGCACATACTCCATTGTGATGATTTCCCGTAATATAAGGCCAAAGTGTTTGTCTGAATAACAGTTGGAAAACAGCTATTGGAATTAAAGGCAGCATCTTTTTTAAATTCAACTGGTAATTTAATCTTTATCAAAAAAATATTTTTCCTTATCGATTTCAACCAGGAACCTTGATGGCAGGTGGAATACAGCATCGTATGAATAAATGTTACGGGGGAAAGTTATATAAAGCTCCTCTTTTGCCCTGCTGCAGGCCACATAGAACAATCTTCGCTCTTCTTCCATCTCTTCAACATTAGTAGCCCTGTTCGAAGGGAACATACCTTCAAGAGCATGAGGAATAAAAACAGCATACCATTCCAGACCTTTGGCGGAATGCACTGTAGAGATTGTTACTTTTCCATTTTCTTCTCCCTCATCTATTAAAGGCTTGGTTTGATCAGCGACTCTCTTCGATGGCGGGTCAAGGGCAAAATCAGACAGGAATTTATCCAGGGTCTTATATTTTTTTGAAAGGTCACTAAGCACCGCAACATCCTGCATCCTGATGAAATAATCATCGGCTCTTTCTTTAAGAATGGGAGAGTAATAATCAATGATGATCTCAATCTTTTGAGTAAGGGTATAGTCGGGTTGACTTGCTTTTGACAGCATTTTCCCCAACTGATGCAGTTCAGCATAAAACTTGCGTTGTTTAAAAGCCTCAAATGAAAAAGGATCTTCATTGTTCCGGAAATCATTTATTACACTTCCGGCAGTCACCTGTCCCACACCGCCAATATATTTTAACACTCTGTGCCAGGCAACAGCATCCGAAGGATTATATGTGATCCTGAGATATGAGATTATATCTTTGATATGCATCCTTTCATTAAAACGAAAACCACCTACAACAACATAAGGAATTCCTCTCTTGCTCATCTCAACCTGGATATACCTGTTATGCCAGTCTGCCCTGTTAAGTACGGCTATCTCATTCAACGGTATATTCTGTTCTGCCAGTTCCATTATTCTGTCAACAATAAATTCTGCTTCTTCCTGCTGTCCGTATACTCTTTTTATAACCGGGATGAATTGCCTTGAATTTTTTGTGAATAGTCTTTTTTTGTATCCGATCTTTGCGTTATCTATAATTGAATTTGTGAAATCAAGTATCTTCTGATTGCTTCTGTAATTCTCTTCTATTTTTATTACAACACATTCGGGGTAAGTTTCAGGGAATCTTAAAATGTTCTCATAGTTGGCACCGCGAAATGCATAAATACTTTGCGAATCATCGCCTACAACCATTATCCTTCTATGTTTTTCAGATATGAAATCAACTATTTCTTTTTGGACAATGTTGGTATCCTGAAATTCATCCACCATTACATATTGATACTGCTTCTGAAGATTTTCCCGGAATCTGATATTATCTCTGAGGCTGTTTCTCAGAACTTCCATCAGGTCATCGAAATCAAAGATTTTGCTTAGTTTCTTGTATTTTGAATATCCATTATAAATAAGTTCAATATCTGGTATGTAGTCAATAAGTCCGGTAAATTGCTCATGTATTACAGAACTTATTGTGGTATTCTTATTTCTTGAGTATGATATAATATCGTTGATCCTCGATTTACGGGGAAATTTTTTGTCTTTGGTATTGAATTTGAGTTCAGTCCTTATCAGGTCGATAATATCTTCCGAATCGCTTGCATCTATTATGGTAAAATTGGGAGGGAGACCGAGCATATTGGAATATTTTCTGAGAATGAATGCAGCAAAAGAATGAAAAGTGCCTCCAGTAATATTTCCCACCCTTTTGTCCTGCAGGAGAGTTTCAACTCTTTCAAGCATCTCCCTCGATGCTTTGCGGGTGAAAGTCAGCATCAGGATCGATTGTGCATCCACTCCTCTTTCGATCAGGTATGATACCCTGTGGACAATCACTCTTGTCTTACCGCTTCCTGCTCCTGCTATTACGAGAACAGGCTTTTCCGTAATCAGCACTGCAGCTAACTGTGCCGGGTTAAGAGCATTGAGGTAATTAACTTTAAGGTTTCCGGGAATTTGAACTGATAATTCCCTGTCCCGGTCCTTCTTTTTTTCTATTGAATTTGCAATTATCTTGAGTTCTGATATTTTTTTATCCAGATCAGGAGATAATTCAAGATCAGGGTATTCTGACCAGTCAATTGATTGAATATCATTCAGATCTTCGATATCGGCTTTTGAAGGAATTGAAACAGCCCCGGTTATTTGCTTCAGGAAATTATCAAGGAGGTCCAATGGGTCCGGAGACTTGTCCACAGATGTTTCCCCAGACTTCTTTATTACATCATCCTGCCTGACTTCTGATTTAGCATCCTTTTTCTTTCCTTTCTCCTGTTTCTTTGCCATTTTGTTGCTTAAAATCTAATCATTCCTCCTATTGAAATATAACAATTTAACTTGAATAATTGGTAAATAGTATCAAACAATTAATTAAGCCATATTATATTTCCCCGGATGACCGGGTTAAGATAAATTTGTTTCACATTAATCTATGATATAAATTTACTGGAACAATGATGGTTTTGATAATCAAGTTGCCCCGATATTTCAGAAATTTCACTTTCAATAAAAACAAAGGAGATAAGACTTATGAAAAACAATCTGACCCGACGTAAATTCATTCAGACAGGTGCAATGGCGACCGGTGGTCTGCTGGCATCGAGAACTATAAAGCTCGATGCTGAGAATTATGGTATCTTATCCAAAAAAGTCGGCCCCAGCGACACACTGCGTTTTGGAATAATAGGAATTGGAATGCAGGGTTCCGGCCTGCTAACCGGAGCTATTACTCTTCCCGGGGTTGAATGCGTGGCAGCTGCTGATCTTTACGATGGCAGGCATACCCTGGCAAAAGAAATTACAAATAATCCAGGCCTGTATGTAACCCGCAAATACCAGGAACTACTTGATCGTAAGGATATAGATTGCATAATTGCTGCTGTGCCTGATCACTGGCACAAACGTGTGGTTACAGATGCCTGTAATGCAGGGAAAGATATCTATTGTGAGAAACCCATGTCGCATACCATTTCTGATGGTTTTGATATGGTGGCAGCGGCAGCTAAGAACAACCGCATTGTACAGATTGGTTCTCAAAGAGTAAGTTCAAACCTTTGTGCAAAGGCTAGAGAACTTTATAGTAGCGGAGCCATTGGCGATATAGAACAGGTTGAGCTCACGCTTGGGAGGAATGACCCTACCGGCGCATGGGAATACCCTCCGCCAACAGATTTGTCGTCCCAGAATCTCGACTGGGATACATGGCTGAATGATGCTCCGAAGATTCCATTTAACAAAGAACGTTTTGCCCGCTGGCGCTGCTGGAAAGAATATGGTACCGGAGTAGGTGGAGATCTTATGGTTCATCTGATCAGTGGTATGCTGGTTACATTAGGATGGAATGAAGCTCCAAGGTCAGCTACGGCTCTTGGAGGAATTTTCCGATGGAAAGACGGAAGGAACATGCCAGATTTGCATGTTGTTCTATTTGATTATCATGGAATTCCCGTTTATTGCCGGCTGGGCCTGGGTACAGAAACTCCTGAGCTGGCCCGGTTTATGGGACCTAAAGGCATAATTGATACCGGCGAGTTCAATCTGCGTTATGCTCCTCAACCCGGTATCGATCTGGCTCCCAGTTATTATGACAGCGGATTTCCTCATCAGATGCGTGCTGAGTATGAGAGTGAATGGTACAAGGAGCATGCACCCAAACTGGGGAAAGAACCAATTTATGAAGAGACGAATTTTAGTGGTCACGACTGGGATGATATGATTCCTCATATGTGGAACTTCTTCAAGGCAGTAAAATCGCGCAACCCGGTTGTTGAAGATGCTGTCTTCGGTAACCATGCGGCTATTGCATGCCATATGGCAAACGAAGCATATTTCAGTAAGAAAACAGTGTACTGGGACGGAAATACAAATTCAATTAAGAGCTAAATGATTTCTTTTTAATTTGAAGCCGGATATTTTGCTAAAATCCCGGATTGCAATAATTCAACAATGATTGATTGTAATCCGGGATTTGTTTTTTATCACCTCAAAGAATACAACAAAATCAGTATTCTATTGTTTATATAGATAATACAGATTTTTCTACTGGCAAACTGAAACCTTTAATAGATATATTTTTAAACTTTTTCACTCACTTTGAATTATAACCTAAAATCAAATTACCATGAAAACAAATTTTTCAAATCTTAAGAGCTTTGCTCTTATAATCCTTACAGGATTGATATTATCTGCATGTAGTAAGAAAGATTCGACACCAACAGAAAATATCATCGGAACATGGACTGCCGGAACCTATACTTTTGATGCCAAGGTTGGCGACCTTACTCTTACTCAATACTTTATTACTGCAATGGATCTAACAGAGGCTGAAGCTGCGCAGTATACGGCTCTTTTTAACCTGATGTTTCAGCAACAATTTTCGGGGACTATTCAAATAAAATCGGACGGTACCTATACATCTGATATTGGCGGAACAACTGATTCAGGAACATGGAGCCTGAGTGCCGATGGTAAAGAACTGACTATAACGCCCACTGGTGAAGATCCGATGACTATTGATATTCTTGAGCTTACCGCGAATAAACTGCATGTTCAGATGACGCAAACTGTTGAACAAGATCTTAATGGGGATGCAGTGTCTGAAACCATTACCGTCGAAATCGATATCACTTTTAATAAGTAATAGCCGCATCATTTATTTTAATGTGATGTAATTTTATTAATAACTATTGTAATTTTATTCAATAGAGTAACTTCATCCCTGTCTTTTCTGATATAATTATTCCAGATTAAAAGCGATGCTATAAATATAATAACAGTGGCAACAGCAACTCTGATTAGATAAGGTACGATATTGATGATATGTCTGATCCTTAAGTTTATTTTAAGAAAGAATTTTTCCAGGTGGTTGGCGGGGGGTCGGCAGACACTAAATTTATCTTTGTTTTCACGGATGAAATTCTCAATACTATCTTCGGTAAGCCGCACCATGACTCTTTTTTAACAAAGACGGTCTATATTCCAGAGTGATGCTTAAAGCGAAATCACACTTCAATAATCTTCTTCAACTACTCAACTGATTTAAAATACAGAATATATCATCTCAGATAGTTTGAAATTCCAAGGGGGTTATTTAATTATTAACGGATGATTTGATGGTCAACTTTTCCCAGCAACATCCGGCTTAGAATTTTAAGATAGTCCCACAGGGTAATCATTACAGCATTTTTCTGCAAAGTAAACTTACCCGGAAAAGGACGTGAATGAATAGTCGTCATGGTATGATGCAGAATATGTTCGCGTGAATCATTGTGAGTTAAAAACAGGAATATTTTTTCGGCGAGCCCTGCTGGCTTGAGATTCCTTGTACCAAAATTACGTTGCTGAATTGGCCCGTCTATTATAAGGTTACCATGTTCTATCAATTGGGACTGATGTAATAGAAATGAGCCCAGCCAGTAGGTCAATGCATAAGCCAGAAGTGTTTGAGACAATGTGACTCCAAAAACAAGGTGCGATAAATAGCCAATACCTCCGATATAAACCACCCAAACTCCAACAGATATTGGAAATTTCCAAAACCTGTATTTCTTTGCAAACCGTACATCATGTGGCAGGGTAATACTTGCCAATCCGACAAGGAATGCAACACCAAACAGCACTTCCAGCCAGTTATATATAACACGAAGCACATGAGATTTTATTTCACCAATAGGGTGAAATTCTGCATCCTGGTTGGTATGTATATAAACGTGATGTGTGCTGTGAACAATAAAATAGACCTGGGGGTCAGATAAAATCATTAACGCAAAAGCGTTATAGAAGAATTTATTATTAACTGTTGGAACATATCTGTGCCAGCTTTCGTGCATCAGATATCCCAACCATGTAAAAAGGTAAATACCGGGGAAAATCAAATAAAGCATGACCCACCACCGGCCATATTCAAATACGGGGGGAAGAAGGAAAAGATAGAGAGGCCACAAAATCAATACAACATAGTAATAAACGTTTAATTTGCTTGTATCCGTTTCAGGTGTCAGGTTGGTGACCATAAAATATTATGTTAAGTTATACATTGTGAAATGCGGTTATTAGCCCTTAAATATATTCACTTAACAACTGACTTGTACAAATTCAGCAAATATTATTTTCTTAAGCGATACACGTATGATGATATCTGCTAATCAGGATCAGATGTTAATAACC
>CAYUQR010000003.1:0-5041 GCA_964446825.1 uncultured Rikenellaceae bacterium | reverse complement strand
CTTAAGCGATACACGTATGATGATATCTGCTAATCAGGATCAGATGTTAATAACCTTTCAGGGCTCATACTCAGATAAATGAAATATGCATTAATTGGATTTAAAATGTAATATGAAAACCCGAAGAAATATGTTTGAATATCCCTGGATGAGAAACAACTTTACCAAATAATTAATAATCAATATGAATAAACTAAAAATCAAAGAATAGATTTAGAACAAAAAATAATACCTTTCTACTGCCATTAGCCATATCCTTTGATTTATGAATTATATGCGTCTCTTTTTCTTTTGGTTTATCTCTATTCTTCTGATGGATTGCAGTTATTCACAGATAAGTAATTCAAATGTGGCTTTGGATTCGGTTATTAGAGATCATTTCTTTAAGGATTCATTGGTTAGCGTTAATTACAGGATGTTACCTGAGGTTGCTAAATATGCTCCCAGATATAAAATATTCAACAGTGTAAATTCAGATGAAAGCCCGATAGAGATCAATTATTTTCTTCAGAACTTTCTTAAAGCAGAGAATTATAGCGATTCTACACTATTAAACAGTTTTTACCTGGTTAAAGAAAACATAACAAATGGCAAAGGGCTATATTCAGAATTAGCTTCATACAATCCAATTTCCGATAAACAACTATTTTATGGTATATGGAGAAGCCAATTAACAAAAAGTTCTTCGGAATTTGAAATAAGGCAATCAATGAAAGACGGGACCAACACCTTAATTGATTTAGGTTATTCTGACCTGGGGAATGACTTTCTACCGTTTATAACCGGTTTAATGGAAGAGGAACATATAATGAACTATGATGTTACAAGGACATATGGATTCAGAAACGGGTCAAAAGGGATATTAACATCCGTTGAGATTCTGAATGCCTTAGGCTCACAGGATTCAAGAAATAAGGCCGGTGTATGCAGGGATATTCACGAAACAGGAAGAGACTTGCTAAAACCTATGTGCGAGGTCTATTTTGATCACTTTTATCCTGACAAGAAAATTGATTTTGATGATTATTTATTCCTGCAGTCGTGGACAACAGATGCATCGCAGCACGTGACTCTATCATTAATTAATCCCCTGAATACAAAAGAGGTCTATGAACTTGACTGGGGTAGAGTAATAGAAAGAAAGAATATTAATGGGTATAATAATGGAAGATTGTATGGCAACACCTTCAGGATCTGGCAATATAACAAGGAAAAGCAAATCAGTATGCCTGTTGATTTCAAGCGGACACAATTTGGCAAAATACTTGATGAGGATATTCTCACTTCGGAAGAATACCAGCAATTTAATGGCATTTACGATGAGGAGTATTATTCAAACATCAGGTATATAAAAAGAATGGGCAGATATGGTGATCTGAATTTTTCCATGGGGACATATTACCCTGATCAGAGGTATCTTTTGACAAGCTACCTTTTACATACTAAAAAGAAAAGAGTAATTAAGTTTCTGAATCATTCCAATTTAATTGTTTTGCAGACGATAATTCATGAAGATACCTGGAAGAAAGAATTATTGTATCCTCAAAGAGACTGGCAGTCAGCTCATAGTTTAATGTTTGTTCCGCGAATCATTTCCAAGTTTGAAACAAAGAAAATCAGAATAGCCAGAAACATTACATTTAATACATATTTTAATCAGCAGCTTGATATTTTTCTAATATTTAGTAAATTCTATATTAAAGATAGTACAGATAGTACAGACTATAAAGAAAATTCACATTCGGGTGACGGAAACCTTTCTTTCAGCAATGGGTTTAATATCGATTACTATTCGAATAATAAATCATTTTATTCTTCATTTACTCTTCAGGGAAGAAGTTGTGCGTTGCCAAATGATATCAGATTGCTCTCGCCAAATCCTACTGTGCTGTTATCAAATATTTGTTTTATAACCCCGGCTATTGACGCAATAACGAATACTTTAATAAATTTTACCAGGAATAGTAGTTTATCAATAAACACAATTTTTGAGTTTACAAATAAAAATGCCACAATCTTTTCCGGCTCAATTTCTGCGAAAATTAGTGTGGCACGAAACCTCTATTTCATTACCTCTATGGGTGGAACAGATCAGCTTAACGGAATACATTATTTTTGGTATCCGGCATCAAAAAAATGGATCAGTTTTCAAATTAACCATTTAAGTAATGTTTTATCTTTAAGTCTGTTGAAATTTCCTGAAAACCAGCTTTCTTTAAACATTTCATTCAGAAAATATTTAAACTAATCTTAGATAATAAACTATTTCTTAGCACGTTTACTATCTGTTAACCACGTAGGACAAATACCTAATTTGCTTATAAATGAAAAAAATAAAAACAATAGTTGCATCAGCCGGAGTTTTTATACTTCTGTTTTCTTATGGAAGTATTTCATTCAATAATGAACTCACGGGTAGCTTAAATTCTGGCCAGAACGGGTTACAATCGCAGCAGACAAATACACAATCTCAGCAGAAGAGTACACAGACACAAAAGAAGAGTACACAACCACAGCAGGTGAAAAAGAAACCCCAGCAGACGAATACCAAATCTAAGAAACCGGCTACCAAGGCTAAACCGGTGAGTCCAAAGGCTGTACCAATTAAGAAGATCAAAGATCCTTCAGTTCTAATGATCGGCACGCAAGCCTGGGCTGTAGCAAATCTTAATGTCATGACATTCCGGAATGGTGATACAATTCCTGAGGCAAGAACGAACAAAGAATGGGTGGAAGCCGGTGAAGCTAAAAAACCTGCCTGGTGCTATTATAATAATGACCCTGCAATGGGACAAAAATACGGCAGACTATATAACTGGTACGCAGTTAACGACCCGAGAGAGCTGGCTCCGGCGGGATGGAGTTTGTCAACTGATGAAGATTGGGCAAAGCTGACTTATTATCTGACAGGCAAGGAAGCAGCAGGTACAAAATTGAAAAGCACAACCGGATGGAAAGATGGTGATAATGGTACCAATGAATCCGGCTTTACAGGTTTCCCCGGAGGCTATCGGGTTGAAAACGGCATATTTAAAAATTCTGGCAATACCGGCATCTGGTGGACCGCTACTGAAAACAATTCTCTCAGTGCCTATGATCACTATCTTTATCTGGGCGGCAGCTTAGGCAGGAGCAACAGTCCCAAACAACGCGGGGAATCGGTTCGCTGTATAAAGAAATAGCATTCGCATTGAAAAATATCTCAATCAGGACCGGCTTCTCACAAATAGTATTAGTATTTTTTAATATCTAAAGGAAATCAACTATATCTCGCAAGGGTTTCCTTTTTTTACTGAAGGCCTTTCTAAATCCAGGTTTCGGATAGCCCAGTGGTGTTATTCCAAAAATAACCTGGTTATCTTTAAGATTAAGCGCTTCTTTAAGAATTACAGGATTATAGGCCGCAATCCAGCATGTTCCAACACCTTCGTTTTCTGCAGCCAGAATAAGGTGCGTCATTGCAATGGTAACGTCGGTTTCTATTGAATTATAGCCATCATAACCTCTAACCCAGGCCTGATTTTTCAATCCAAGTACTATAAGAATATGTGGAGCATCTTTAAACCATTGATTGTTATAACTAGCTCTCACCTTTTCAAGCATCGGCGTGGAAGAGATTACAAGAAATTTCCATGGCTGATAGTTGGCTGCAGAAGGAGCAAGCCTTCCTGCATCGAGGATCTTTTCCAGGATCTCCCTGGTAAGCGGTCGGTTAGGATCATAACTGCGAATACTTTCCCTTGATCGGATCAAATCATCATATTCCATTGTTAAACAGGTTGATTTTAATCGCAAGATAATGATAAAGTTGATATGTTATAAAAATCAAATTTAAGACATCTGCTTCAAATCAGTTTTTACCTTGTATATAAAACGAAATTACCATCTCTGGATTTTTATTATCAGGAATTATAAAATTGATTAGGATAAATTTGTAAATAGCATATTAAAAAAACTGATTCCGGGTAAATAAAACAATTAACTAATTCAAAATACTTAAAACATGGACTCTAAGACAAAACCTGAAATTAAAAGACTGTATTCTCTTGATGCTCTTCGGGGATTCGATATGTTCTGGATTATGGGCGGGGAATTTATTTTTATCGGACTTGCTACCATTACAGGATGGCCGGTATTAAAATGGTGGGCAGAACAACAGCAACATATGCCCTGGAGCGGGTTTCATTTTGAAGACATGATTTTTCCGCTATTTCTTTTTATTGCAGGTATTAGTTTCTCCTTCTCACTGGCTAAGAGACTTCAGAGGGAAGATGCCAGAAGATCGATTTACAGTCATGTAATAAAAAGAGGACTCATTCTGGTTGTTTTAGGGATCTTATATAACAATGCTGTCAATTTTGACTTTTCTCAACTGCGTTATGCCAGTGTTCTTGGGCGGATTGGACTTGCATGGATGTTTGCCGCCCTGATCTTTATGAACAGCAACCCAAGGTACAGGATAATATGGACCGGTGGCATTCTGATTTTTTACTGGTTACTTCTGTTAATGTTTCCGGCGCACGACCTTGGGACATTCGACCCTTTCTCGCAGCAGGGAAACCTGGCAGGCTTTATCGACCGTCATTTCTTACCTGGTAGTTTTTGTTGCTATACATATGGCGACAGTGAGGGAATACTCAGTACAATTCCGGCTATATCAACAGCGCTGCTTGGTATGCTGACCGGACAATTTCTTGTGTCACCATTCTTAAAGGAGAAGCCGGTTCGAAAAGTCCTTTACATGGTCGCAGCTGCAATAATTCTGATAATTATAGGAAGGATCTGGAATCTGGTATTTCCAATCAACAAATACCTCTGGTCAAGTTCATTTGTATGCTTTGTAGGAGGGCTGAGCCTGTTACTATTCTGTGTATTCTACCTTGTTATTGATATCTGGAATTACAGGAAATGGGCATTCTTTTTTGTTGTAATCGGAATGAATCCGATCACAATATATCTTGCCGGACGAATAATAAATTTTGATTCCACAGCGAAATTTTTCTTCGGGGGATTGATGAGTTATTTCCCTGAGAGCTGGACT
>CAYUQR010000002.1:0-169774 GCA_964446825.1 uncultured Rikenellaceae bacterium | reverse complement strand
CTGGGCTCTGGACGCTGGACTCAGAGCTCAGGGCTCAGGGCTCAGGGCTCAGGGCAAAGGGCACAGGGCTCAGAGCAAATGTGACAGTATCTTAAAAAAATATGAGCTTGTTATTATTTCCTGAATTCAATTTTGAATCCGATAACCTGCCATGAAGGCATTTTCGACGGTTTTTTAATCGTAAGCGCCTGCGTGGTTTGTTTCCAGCTGATCTTCTCTTTGCTTCCTACCATTGTAACTGATGCAACCGGCTTATCAGCAAGCTTTGAGGATTTTGCCAGCGACCTGATCATAATATCCGTTTCAGGTTTACCCAGACAAAATGCATAGAGTGTATTTCCCTGAGAAGTGAACCTGATATCTTTTGAAGTATAGCCGAAGTTCTCATCGAATCTGCCTAGTTTTTTTACGGGTTCTCCTTCAGGCTTTTCTCCATAAAGCTTCCATGGACGTGATCCATATATCCCCTCTCCGTTTGCTGATGTCCATATCCCTATTTCATCCAGTATCTGAAGCATATCCGGTTCCAGGTCGCCCTCCGGTGTCTGCACAACATTGATCAGGAGGTTCCCGTTCTTGCTTACAATATCGACAAGCATCTGAATAATCTCTGTAGATGTCTTATATTTTTGACCTGTACGATAATACCAGTCACCTATGGAAGTATCTGTTTGCCATGGATACTGACTTACAGTATCTTTTACCCCACGTTCAAGGTCTTCAACCCATAAGCCTCCTGAGGCCTGCTTACAGGTATAAACCGCTTCAAGCTGACCGTTATTCTTAGCTATGTCCTGGTTATAAAAATGAGAAATGAGTGTTCTTCCAACATCTTCAAAAGGCATCCTGCTGTCGGAATACAGAAGATCGGGATGATAATTATCAACAAGCTCTTTAATGCACCTGTACCATTCAAGCTGAAAAGCAGGATTATTTGTGAGCCAGTCTTTATCATCAGGCAACGTTTTTGCATGGTAAAGATCCTGGTTATCAAGGTTAGTGCCATCATAAGGGACTCCGGCTTTAGGGCCTTCTTTGTCAGATCCATGTGCAGCCTGGAACCAGGTGTAGCTGGCTCCTAAATGTTCCGAGACACCAAACTTCAATCCCTGCTTTTTTGCAGCCTGCTGCCAGATACCCACTACATCTTTTTTCGGACCCATATTAACTGCATTCCACCTGTTGATCTTTGAGTTCCAAAGGAAAAAATTATCGTGATGAGATCCCATGCTGACAAAATATTTTGCTCCTGTTTTTTTATAAAGTGCCATTAATTTATCAGGATCCCATCTCTCTGCTTTCCAGAGAGGAATAATATCCTTATAGCCAAATACTGACGGGTGACCATAATGCTCAATATGATATTTATAAGCCGGGTCATTTTCCACGTACATCCTCCTGGCGTACCAGTCGCCCTGACGAGGGACTGCCTGAGGTCCCCAGTGTGCCCAGATACCAAATTTGGCATCGCGGAACCACTCGGGACAGCTGTATTGTTTAAGCGATTCATCGGAAGGTTTGAACGGACCTTCGGCAACTAATGGATTTTGCAGTTGTGCTGAAGCAGAAAATGTCAAAACGACAACCAGCAAACCTGATAGAATGCTTTGTTTCATAGGATTGGTTTTCATGTTTTAAGATTTGATGTTAATTATTAAACAATGTGTCCATTTACTTTTTACGCCGGATCGATTTTCTCCAAAGGAATTCCTCTTCGATGTAAATTTTACTGCCGCTCTTAATTTCTTTTTCAATTTCATTAATAAGCAGCTTGCAGGCTTCAAGACCCATTTTTCTTGGATCCTGATTAATAACTGTTAATTGAGGATCAAAGAAATCAGTAATTTCATTGAATCCATAACCAAAGATTCCAATATCTTCTGGTATTCTGAGTCCGGCTTCCTTTGCAGCTTTGTACGCTCCCAGTGCAACCCTGTCATTAACTGTAAAGACAAGTTCAGGAAGGATTCCCGCACTATTTAATTTTTTAAAAGATTGGTAACCATCGTTAAGTTCAAAACCACCCTCTAGAATCCATTCTTTTCTCACAGGAATTTTGTGACTGGTAAGTGTATCCAAGAAACCTTCAAGTCGTTCTTTCCCTATATTGGTTTTTGAATATCCCGAAAAATTTGCTATTCTAGTATAACCTTCAAGAATAATCCGGTTTAGGGAATTCACAGCTCCCGGTTTATCATTAAACACAACCTTTGAAAATTTCATATTCTCAAAAGCACGGTCAAAAAACACCAGGGGGATATTCATTTTGCTTACTTTCGTAAACACCTGTCTGTCTGTTGTTTCCTGGGAAAGACAGACTAAAAGGCCATCAACCCTCATGCCGATCAGGTTTTCGATATTCTGTTTTTCGATGCTTTCCTTCTCGCGGGAAACAGTAAGTATAACATAATAATTATGCTCAGTGGCATAATCTATCATGCTGTCAACAATATATGAAAAGAAGCTGTTTTCGAGGTCAGGAACAACGATCCCTATTGTAAATGTCCGCCGTGAATTCAACTGACGTGCGATCAGGTTCGGAACATATCCCATTTTTCCGGCAGTCTCAATAATCTTCTTCTTCATCGACCGTGAAATATCAGGATGATCGCGTAATGCTTTGGAGACAGTGACCCTTGAAATATTGAGCTCCTTAGCAATATCAGATTGTCTAATATTAACCATCTTTTCCCCCGGATTCAAATTTTTATTTAAAATAGTCAAAAAAATGATCCTGTTAATACCGCACTTTAATTCTGATCGCTCCCGGCACTTCCTTTTCTGATACAACAATGACATAACCGCCACCGCAACCTGAAGTAATAGCACCAGGGTAATTCGAAAAATAGACTGTCTCCATTTCTTTCATTATATCATCTGGTACAGTCAGGGGTAATATTTTCTTCCAAGCTATAAGGGTATCGGATAATGATTTACCGAAACCAGTTATATCTTTTTTAATAACGCTCTCCCAGCATCTGTCTCCAGCTTCTCCAAGGTCCCTGATTAAATGTTTTTCGAGATGCATCTCTTTTAACGGATCATATCCATCAGGTCGTGGATTAAGAGGCACCAGATGAATCACATCTGTAAGCCAGTCACATATATCTTTATCAACGGAAGAATTAATGTAATCAGGCCAGTATCCTCCATTATAGTGAAGCCTGTTCACCCCGGGCATAAGTAAGCCAAGATGGTCCTGAGAGCCTGCAACATATTGCGTTCCCGGAGGGTTCTCCGCTCCGAATAAAATCTTTGCATTTTCTATCGGATCTCCGTCAGGATACCTGTCTCCCCATATCTTTATGCCAAAATCGCGTGAACTGGTAGCAAGCCCTGATCTGTTGTTGAAATCCATTGTAGGCCAGATCTGGGCCACAACGACAGAACCATGATGTATTTTTGATACCCATGGCTGGTCAATCCAGCCGCCAGCAAGACATAACCTGTAGGGAAACCTCATATTCTTTTTTGTCCCTGAACTGGAACGTGGTGGCAAACCTGGTTCCGGAAGACGGTCAAGAATTAGATATTCTATTCCCAGCTCATTACACAACTTCTCTTTTTCAGGAGTATGTCCGTCAGTATTAACTATAAAAATATCGGGACCGATCCTCTTCAGTTCCGGCATGAAATCAAGCGAACCCGTTCCGGTTGCTATAAAGGCATCATGCACATAGCGTATTGATCTGACTATGTACATACGTTCATCTTCCGAAAATACAGGCCGCTTTCCTTTCAGCATCTTTATGTTTTCATCGCTTCCCAGGCTGACATACAGATCACCATAGGCTGCAGCCGTCTTGAAGAAAGTAATATGTCCTCCATGGAGGAGGTCATAACAGCCGCTTACCAGAACTTTTTTGCGTTTCATTCGATGAGAAAACTTATTTATTGAACCGATTAGCTCCTTTTTTTCTGCTGCTCTCCTCAACAAGCTGTTCACTTATCCAGTCATATGTTTTCCTGATCCCTTCCCTAAGAGGAATTGAGGGTTCCCAGCCCAGATATTTTCTAATCAAAGTATTTTCCGAATTGCGGCCTCTTACACCTTTCGGAGCTTTAAGATCATAAGTCCTGTTAAGTTTATATCCTGCTATATTCTCAACTATATCGACGAGCTGATTTATTGAAACCATCTCACTACTCCCAAGATTTAACGGCTCTTCAATATCACTGTACATAATATCCTGAATTCCTTTGATACAATCATCTATATACATAAAGCTCCTTGTCTGATGCCCGTCACCCCATATCACAATCTCTTTCCTTCCTGTTATACCTGCCTCTATTACCTTCCTGCATATGGCAGCGGGAGCCTTTTCCCTTCCACCGTCAAATGTCCCGTAAGGACCATATACATTATGGAACCTTGCCACTCTGGTGTTGAGTCCAAAGTCTTCCCTGAAATGACGGCACATTCTCTCGCTGAATAGTTTTTCCCATCCGTATCCGTCCTCGGCAAGAGCCGGGTAAGCATCAGATTCCTTTAAACCGGGATTATCCGGTTCAGTCTGTTTTTCTCCATTATAAACACAGGCAGATGAAGCATAGAAAAACCTCTCAATACCACAATCCCTGGCTGCCAGAAGAAGATGTGTGTTTATAAGGACACTGATCATACAGGCCGCCTTATTATTTTCTATAAAACCCATTCCTCCCATGTCAGCAGCAAGATTAAATACTTCATGGTAACCATTAACAGCCTGGTAACAATTCTCCCTTAACCTGAGGTCGAGTACGAGATTATCTACATCTTCCGAAACCTGGTACCATTCATTAAGCGGTTTTATATCAACAGCCCTCACACTGTTTCCTTTTTTTACCAGCTCCCTGACAAGATGTCCGCCAATAAAACCACCTGCACCTGCTACAACAATCTTTTTCATAATTATTAATTTTAATCCTTACTTACACGGTAACTTTCGCGATTACTTTACAACATAAATTTAATATTATTCTTCCGAATACAGTGTCTTTCGGAGATAAATTTCATTATAAACTTCTCATTGCACAGGACTCTATGACCCTCTGCCAGCAATATTGTCCAGCTAATGAACCGGATATATCGTTTTCACCTTGCCCAAACAGGACAAAAGAAGTCATATTATTGTTTCTTCCAGGGTCTGAAACTAATAAAGTATAACAAGCCTGTCAGTATTAACAGCACTCCCCAGTAGATTCCAAAGTTAAGTTCTTTTAAAACAACATGACTATTTGATGAAGGAGCAACTGCTTCATAAATACTTGCCGTTAAAATAATTACCCCATAAAGAAGAAGAAGAGAGCCGATAAAAAACCATATGGAAATAAAACGTTTTTGCATTGTAACCTCCTACCAGAATATTATGTTAAGTGCAATGAAAACAATAAGTACAACTGCAGCCCAGAAAATCGGGCGTTGATGCAAACGCAGATCACCCTCGGATGGCAAAGGGGTGCAACCTCTCACCAATCCAACTAACTGCGATTCCGGCTTTGGCTTTGTCAAAAGGCTCACAATTACTGTCAACCAATTTACAAGGATCAACCGAACCCCAAACAGGTTTGCTTAATTTTATTTTAAAACCTTAATACGAATAACGGAAAATGAATATTCCGCCAGTGCAGGACTTAAATTTTTCCCTTTAAGTGCAATTTCACTTTCAACCGGACTAATCAGGGTTGGTTTTTCCAGCGAATTGACCATATTAAGGTCTTCGCTTTTCAGAACTTCCATTTTAGCTAAAGTCCCAAGCTTTTCAGAGCTTTTGAAAACGATATCAGCGGTTTGAGCCTTCTGACTCGTATTGACCAGTTTAAGGATAATCTCATTTGAATCTTTATCAAAGGCAGCCGAAGCATACAGGCCATTTTGTCCTGTCAGAGGTTTGTCTTCCATAACTATTGATAAAATCTCTGTTCCCTTATTATTAGAGAACAATTTCTGCACATAATAATCAGCCGTTCCGAACGATCTGAGATTATCAAACCATATGAGATCGGGTGTCCACTGCCAGGCATCAACATGGGCAAACAGGGGAGCATAAGAGCACATGTAAACCACATCGGCATTGCGTTCAAGGCCTGTCATGAATGCTGCTTCGGACAAAGCACATTCCCAGGTGTTCCTGTTTTCGGGACTGACGGTATAATTGCTCTGGGCAGCATATTCGCCTGCAAACACTTTATACCCGTTGCGATCGTAGTTGTCGTACCTTGTGGCATTATTACGAAACCATTCAGGAAGACGGTAATAATGCTCGTCAACAACATAAGGATGCAGATCTTTCAAAGCTTTCTGAGCATAATTGAACAGGTCGCCGTCGGGTGAGGGACCGGTTCCGGATACCAGCCTTATATAAGGATATCTTTCTTTGATAGCTTTTTCAAAAAGTACATATCGTTCAAAATATTGCGGTCCCCATTGTTCATTACCAATGCCAAGGTATTTCAGATTAAAAGAGGCAGGATGTCCCATCTGTGCTCTTATTTTACCCCATTTGGTATCAGGAGCACCATTGGCAAACTCAATAAGATCAAGAGCATCCTGTATATAGGGATCAATCTCGACAAGGTCAGCAACTTCTGCGCTGTTAAACTGGCACGCCATTCCGCAGTTAAGTATCGGAAGCGGTTCTGCGCCTATGTCTTCAGCCAGTTGAAAGTATTCAAAAAAACCAAGTCCAAAGGACTGGTAATAATCAGGAGTGAGGCGATGTGCAAATTCAGTATTCCACCTGTTAATGATGGTTTTACGTGAGTCAATATCTCCGATAGTCTTCTTCCACTGGTAACGAAGATCAAGGTTATAACCCTCAACTATACATCCACCGGGAAACCTTATGAACCCCGGCTTCATATCTGCAAGCAACTGAACAAGATCAGCCCTAAGGCCATTGGGACGTCCTTTCCACGTATCGCCAGGGAAAAGAGAAACCATATCAATATCTATTGAACCGGATCCTTTAAACCAAATCCTCAGGGAACCCTTGTTATCCGATTCTGAAGATAAAAAAGAGGCAGTATACTTTTTCCACTCTTTTCCCCCTGGAACTATTTCAGCTCCTCCTGTTTTTTCTCCTTTCTGATTAAGAAGTTCAACCTTAATTGTGATATTGCTGCCTTCACGAAGAGATGCCTTTATTGAGAAGTTATACTTATTGTTCTGTTTGATTCCCATACCCCTGAAGCCATAGTTTGTTATTGAGAACTTTTTGATTCCTTGTTTAAGAGTTACCCGCGCAAAACGAGGGTTATCAGGATTTTCATCTTTTCTGTTATGAATGACAAAATGAGATGAGTCCTTGCTTGCAACATCCACTTTCCATCCGGTTCGGGGTTTGTAAAATTCAAATGATCTGTTTTTTACCATTTCGGCATAGAGCCCTCCATCGGCAGCGAAATTGATATCTTCAAAGAAAATACCCCACATTGCAGGCTGGATAGCTGCTGAGGGTTTGTCAACATCAACAATAATTGGTTGTTTCGTTTGAGCAATAAGAGAGACCCAGAAAAACAGCCCTGCAAAAAGAAGAATTTGAAATTTGATTCTATAATTCATAAAGGATATTTTTGTTTTGAATAAACCTGTGAATTAAATTTTCATTTTTTAATTTTTAATTCTTTCCCTGAATATTGAACGGTCTTTGCCTTTTCAGCGGGTTCAATTCCTGTTCCATTTTTCCCATTAACCCATACAATTCTGAATGTCCGGTCCTTTAACATCCCGGGGAAATTACCAGTTCTGTCGCCTATTGTTAAAGACTTATCTGCTTCATCCCATTTCATTGATATTATGGAATACTTTCCCGATTCGTAATTGTAGTTATCGTTCTCATCCTCATAAAGGACAAATCCGGCATCGGCGCCGGTATATATTCGTATTTCCAGGGGATCGGCAGCTTTTTCAGTGGCATACTGAAGATATGGCCCAAAAGGAACAATTGAACCTGCTCTAACATAAAGAGGAATTTGTTCGATTGGAGCTGGAGCATCAATGGTTTGTCCACCGTTAATCAGTTTGCCTGTCCAGAAATCATACCAGTCGGACTTTTGTGGAAGATATACTTTGCGGATCATTTTTATTTTGGTGCTACCGGGAATACTGTACATACGTTCAGTAACAGGGTTCACCAAAAATGCCGGGCCGAACATATATTGGTCAGGTACTGATTTAATGGCAGCATCCTCCGGGAAATCAAATGCAAGCGATCGCATAATAGTGTAGCCTTCACTGGTTACTTTCCAGGCCAGAGAATAGATATAAGGTAACAGACGATAACGCAAATTATCGTAGTTCAGAAGGATAGATTTTGTTTTAGCATCCCAGTTATCTGAGAACAGCGCCCTTTCCCCTTTTCCATGAATTCTGAAGATCGGGCTGAATGTTCCAAACTGGAACCATCGGGTAAATAATTCCCTGTTATCAGGAGTAGACCAGTCGGGAGCCTGCCAGTGAAAATGATATCCTCCGATATCCGATGTCCAGAATGGGATACCCGATGCACAAGCATTAATTCCCTGGGGAACCTGGCTTTTGTATGCTCTCCATGTACAGGTTATGTCGGATGACCATAGTGTTGTGGCATTTCGTTGCTGTCCGGCAAATGCCTGACGAATCAGGAAGAAGGCACGTTTATCGGGAATATCCTTTCTCCAGTATTTATACAACCCGACTGAATGCATCAGGGAATATGTGTTCATGTAATCTATACCTCTCCCTATGGCGAAATGGCTTTGCCTTCTCAGATCAAGCCCGTTTCCATTATCGGGTTCGCACTGGTCAACCCACCATGCATCCCACCCATATCGTCCTACAAGACTGTCGCAAGCCTGCTTCCAGTATAATTCTCGTGCCTGTGCACTATGAGCATCATAATAGCTGTCCATTAGATGTGTCATTACATTGTACCATAAGATATCAGTTAATCCTCCGGAATGTGCCATCTGATCGTAAGTCTTCGTGCCTTTTGAAAATACAGGCCAGATAGATATCATGGCATGAATGTTTGCCTTATGCAGTTCATCGACCATAGCCTTTGGATCGGGATACCTCTCAGGCCACATTACATGCGATCCGATAACATCAGGTTCCCAGTAAAACCAGTCCTGAACAATGCAATCCACCGGAATTTTATTATCACGATACTTATCTTTTACAGACAGGACTTCTGCCTGGCTCTTGTACCTGTCCTGCGACTGGAAAAGACCGAATGACCATTTCGGGAACATTGGTGCGGCCCCTGTTGCCCCACGGTATGAAGCAATAATACGATCAAAGGAAGGACCATAGATGAAATAATAATCCGTCATATTACCACTTTCAGAAACATATTTAAACTTGGTGTTCCCTTCCTCTGCCCCAAAGAACCCTGATGCAGAATAGTTATCCCACATAAGGCCATAACCCCTGGTCGATAAAAGCACCGGAATAGCCCCGGTCATATATTTGATAACCATATCCTGGTTACGACCTTTATAGTTTATTGACAGGGTATCCTCCGGATGGCAGCCCAGTCCGTAAAGTCCTTCACCCGCAGGAGAATCAAACTCAGTTGTACAGGTATATACAGGAATGCCGGCAATGGTGGCTGCTTCCATTTTTTTACCATTCGATCCATCTTCACTAAGAATGATATTACCCTTTAAATCAGTGTATTTAATTGAATTTGTCTGCCGGTTTATAATTGTTTTTAAACTGGAAGTTGCAATGATTATTTCATCAGTGTTCTCATCAACAGTGAAAGATGGAATGGTTTTCCATTCATTTGTGACTACAAGTGAAGGTTTATCGAGCAATAAAGGCAGTGTAGTATATTTCACCTCAATCATATTGTCCATACAGATCTTCACTTTCATTATTCCCCTGTCAAGTGTACAGGTTATACCGTCAGTGTCTTTTGTGAATGACACCACTTTTGCCTGGACTGTTATTGTCATAATGACAATAATTATAACAGCCAAAAATAGCCTGAGATAATGAGCTGATTTTTTCATTGTGATGATCCTTTTTATAAGAATTTAGTTTTTAAATGAATTCTGTAAAGTCCGGCTCCATGCCGGTTGATAGTACTGACAAATGAGTCGGTGAAATTTCCAAGGTTCTCTCCGGTCCAGAGGTCTTTTACAGCATGAGCACCTGTTAATCCTATCAGTTTAAATTTAACCGATATCTCAGCAGATGCAGAAGAATCCCGGGCGTTAAACAATGCAAGATATTTATCTCCCGATTTCGGATCATCAGCCGTCCATGCAATAAAGTCATTATCTCTGAAAAGCTGTTTGCCGTTTGTACTGTGCTGATTTACATCCAAGACATCTTTATTGGTGATAAGCGACAAAGTAAAGTCATCGTTATCCGGAAGATTCCCGCCAAACATAAGAGGTGAACGGAATATTGAAAACAATGTCATTAAGGTATATTGCTCGTCCCTTGTAAGGTTTGACATTCTGCCGGCACCTCTTTCGGCCCTTATACCGATATGTCCCAGGGGCAACATATCACCATCGGGCCAGGCTCCTTCAGAAACATATGGAGCCCAGCGTTCAAGGACGGAGAATTCTTCTTTAAGCTGCGGCCAGTTATCCCAGAGATCTCCTACGGTACGCCACATATTGGCATTTTGTTTTATATGATTGACATCCTTAAAAGGAGTTGGTCCGGGGGAAGTGCTGAGAACTATTTTTCTGCCAGTCTGGTCAATTGCCTTCCTTATCATTTCAATTTCTTCCGCGTGGTACGGCGAAGACAGGTCATCAATCTTCACAAAATCGACACCCCAGGAGGCATAAAGTTTCAGTATTGAATTATAGTAATCCTGTGCTCCTTTTTTTAAATAATCTACCGTGTACATATCTTTCAGCCACATGCACTGATCATCTGGTGAATAAATATCTTTGGCAGTGACAGCTGTACCCAATACCGGAAGGCTATCCCTTACTGCAATGACCGGCACTCCCCGCATAACGTGGATCCCGAATTTCAGGCCTTTACTATGAATGTAATCTGCAAGGGGCTTGAAACCCTTTCCATCAGCTGATGATGGGAAACGGTTTACAGCAGGCAAAAATCGTCCGTAATTATCAATATTGTAAACCGGATCTTTTTCGTTGTAACCTCCTGATTTATCGTTTGCCACATACCACCTTATATCCACCACTATATATTGCCATCCGAAATCTTTCAGATGATCAGCCATATAATCGGCATTGGCTTTTACTTCCGATTCGACAATAGTCGGACCGTAACAGTCCCAGCTGTTCCATCCCATAGGTGGTTTTGGAGCCCATTTGTAAAATGCCGGCACGGGTGAATCTGAAGAGGTTGTTTTCTGAGACTGGCACTGAGTTAACATTGTTGACAATGTTATTAAAAGGACCATAAGAAACATCAGAAAATTATTAAGAAAAGACCGGTTTGTATTCTGAAGTTGAGGTTGAGTATTTGTTTTCATAGAACCCGGCAATAAATTATGCTCTCTATAATTTAATGATTATCAAGATTACTTACACGTGTACTTTTACGTGTAAAAATAAATAAATTGGTTTAAAAAATGGAATAATTCCGTAAATACTTAATAGCTTTTTAATTATGAATAAAAAATTTCATGAACTCACCCCCTAACCCCCTCTCTGCCTCGCAAAGAGGGGGAACAAGAGCATTAGTTTTATAATATATTTATAATATAATGATTCACCTATAACCTTGAAGGGGGTGAGTTCATGATGACAAAAGGGAAAAAGCCAGTAGACGATAATTTATTCCGCAACCAACTTATACCATTTCACCGCATTCTTATAATAGATCTTGTCTATCACTTCCTTTGGCAGTTGCAGCCCTTCGAATGTTCCTTTGAACAATTTGGAGGTCATAAAACCTTTTGTAGTAAAATATTTCCAGTCGTCAAGCCATGTATCATGAACATATTTTTCTGTTCCGGCCTCATCACTGTTTTCACTAGCACTTAAATCGGTACCATAAAGCAGCCTGTCCTGATATTTAATGCAGAAATTACGGATTCTGTCGCGGTCTCTGGCCGACTGGTACTGGAGGTGGCAGATACGCGCAGCCATATCAACTGCCATATTCGGATACCTGTCGAGTCGCAGTGCAAGAGAATCAACATTCCATTCAAGACTTCCCAGGTGGCAGCCAATGAATGTAAGGTCGGGATGTTTTTCGAGCATGTGATCCCTTGCTTTTATCTGATCCTCATATGAGGGATATTCAGGATGCAAAAACATATGATATTGCGGGTTTTCTGCAAAATAACTGCTATCGCTGTTCACGGTCATCTCATTAAGAGGGAGCCAGCAATTGCGGGGTTCACCAAGATGGCCTGTTATTGGCAATCCTCTGCCAATAAGATAATCAATTACAGGATCCAGACCCGGATCATCGACCATTATAAACTTGCCGTTATTATCTCTTTCAGTCATGCCTATGTTTTTCCATATCTTAACTGTAACAGCCCCTCCTGCAAGAGATCTTTCAAGATGGGAGATCACCCTTTTGCTCCACTGATCTGTTCCCCAGCCGGCAGTATCGAAATAAAATGTTGCGCCATAAAAAACTTTACCGGGAAACTTCTTTACAGATAACAGAGAATAATCAAGTTGCTGTTTTACAGCATTTGAATCGGAATGATCAACATTGAGGGTAATAAGCCTGAAATTATCTTTCACAGCCTGATTCTCAAAAACTCCTTTATCGCTGTTGATGTGAACATGGGAATCGATCTTGGGGACTGATAGAAAATCATCCATAGAATAGTAACTGTTTTTACATCCGCCCAGGATCAATGCAGCAGCGACTACAAAAATCATTCTTTTAATCATTTTGCCTTTATTGTTGTTATGATATAAAAATAAGATAAAAAAAAGGAGATCACAAAAATAGTTCTGTGATCTCCCTTAAATATGAATAAAAATATCTTATAAGAATCTAATGTTTAGGCATTATAACAAAAGGGGCTTTATTCAGGAAGTCGAGACTTTTCTGGCAGCTTGTGAATTCATCGAAATTATACTCTTCAACTTCAACTACACCATACTTCATTCCCGACTTTTCTGCGCCGGCCCAGATAGCAGGCCAATCCATCATTGTACCTTCTCCTCCAACTTCATACTTATCTTTTATATGCCACAGTTCAAAACGTCCAGGATATTTGTCGAAATAATCTATAGGTTTTGCCCCGCCCATAACTGTCCAGTAGAGATCCATTTCGAACATTACTTTTGCAGGGTCAGTATTTTCAAGCATGAAGTCATAAATTGTATGTCCGTCGAGTTGGGTTGAAAATTCCTTATCGTGGTTATGATAACCGAAACGGATGCCCTTTGTATTGCACTTTTCACCAACTGCATTAAAATAGTCGCAATACATTTTTAATGTATCAAGACTCCTGTACGCTTCATCTCCCATAAATGGCTGAACGATGAATTTTGCTCCTGCCTTTGCATGAGCATCTATGCATGTATCCCACCATGCCATTGTTTCAGCCCAATGTGCAGAGTCAGGAAGTGCCTGGCCGGTATGTGAACTAATCATTGGCAGATTGTTTTTGTCAAGGAGAGCTTTGAAATCAGCAGGTGCCATATCATAGAATTTCCCGTCATTGTAACCGGCAGGTTCCACAAATTTATACCCCATTTCGCTTACTTTGGCTATAGCCCCGGGCACATCTCTCATAATTGAATCGCGGATAGAGTACAACTGTAACCCTATGTATTTCCCGACTGGTTTACATGAATAGAACGTCGTTGATACCAGTCCTGCAATAACAAATAACAGAACAATTGAAATAATACTTCTTTTTTTCATTTTTGATCAGGTTTAAAATTATAAGACTAGTGTTTAATTTCGGTTTTTCAATATCCTGAATAACAATATTATGGATTCTATTACATTCCGGGTAAAAGTAAGAATTATTTCATTTTTACCAAAGGAATGAATCCTATTCTTTTAATAAACCATAATGGCAGAAAAGATTAAATTTGCATGTTATACTGAAACTCCTGAAAAATAACTCTGTTAGCTTCACTTCAATAATCAGTATAAAAAAAGTTGATAAAAATCTGAATTTTGAACTGGAGCTGATTTTCAATAGGCAGTCATTCAGTAAAGACAAGTATAATAAAGTATAACTAAGTTACAGACTGCCTGTCATTCGGCGATAAACTTAAGTTCCGGTATAAGAACAGGCTTTCCTTTTTCAGCTTTATAGACTATGTTAGTCACCTTCTTTTTATCACCTTCGCGGTTTTGTCCGTTCACACTTATTGCTTTGACATATGGATTCATTTTGTCAATAAATGTAAGCGCCCGCACTTTCGCATCATCTGAAAACGTCTTGTAAACAGGATAGACGAGTTCAATAAGATCAGGTAAATCAGTGCTTTTTGAAGTCTTTGTCCCCTTCGGAATGTCGACTCCATTACCTTCGACCGAATAGACCACAGTGCCTCCGGAAGGAATCCAGTTCAGCCAGTTCATCTCATCCCCGGCATCCTTCTCACTTCCACTTTTAATCACTTCATCGGCATAATAATTTCTTAAGCCGTCTTTAAACAGAGGAGGAAGCTTTGTAGCAGTGATATATCCATATATTAAGCGGCAGTTATTGAAATGATCAACGTTAAAGTTGTAATCATCGGCAATTATATGTCCCTTATTATTCAGAAGCTGTGAAGCCAGAACATTTACCAGCGATCTGAATTCTATTGAAGATGAATCGACATCAGGATTATTCTTAACAATATAATCTCTTATGCTCTTCATGTATCCCCTCTTATCAGATATATCCATTTTAAACCCATCAGTGGAGAATTTTATTTCACGACGCGTCTCTTCCAGCCTGTCGACTTTGATAACTAACCTTGTAACCTCGTTCCGCCCTTCCGGGTCCAGTGCCGGCTCATTAATAACTGAATTGTCGGGTTTAAGTACTTCAGTTTCGATATCAACAGAACCTGAAGCCAGACCACTGCCAAAAACAGATATATGTATTTTCCCGGGCTTTCCGGTTGATCTTATTATATTCGACACAGGCATATCCATATACCATACTCCCTCTGCCTTATTTTGTCTGGTAATTTCTGATTCATAAACCGTGGGGCCGACAAGTTTTGCAGGTCCCGTAACTACCCATTTTATTGTATTATCAGCACCATAAACATGATTTCCATCCTGATCAACAATATCGGCTCTAAGAATGGCAACTGAAGCACGATCAGCAGTCAGCTTACTGTGCGATGAAGACAAAACAACTTTGGCAGGATCTCCCGCCATTACAACGCTGGTGCTAACAGTACTGCCATTTTTGCTTCCAACAGCTGTCACCGTTCCTTTTGCGACAGTTATATCTTTAAAAGTGACACTATGGAAATTAGCTGCATCAGGAGTCAGATAACCTTTACTTTCCCCATTGACTTTTAATTCAACTTTATCGCAGTTTGAATTAACAACGATATATTTTTTCTGTCCCAGATACTGCAACCTCCAGTAATGCGGCTGAATAAACACTACAGGTTTTTCAGCAAAATTTGCCTGCCAGAAATAATATGCATATTTGGGAACCCTGTAAATATCTACATAACCTGCAAGATCAATATGCTGAAGTGGTGAATTCAAATAAGTGTTTCCTGATCCATGATCCTCATAGATCCATGTGCAAAGGTTTCCTGTCCCGAAAAGCCCGCTTGCAATCAGCATGTCCTCCTGCGATTCTTCAGTTCCGCATCTCTTAGAATCAGCCGGGTCGAAGTCCATCACATCCATGTTATACCAGCCTCGTATCGTTTCTAACGGGAGGCTTTCAAAAGCAAGGTTTTTATCGGTATGTTTTACATAAGCCCCGGCAGAAGCATTGGAAACTCGATTTGCTGTAAGAATTCGTGTGGTGTCTTCTGCTTCGGCAAATTTTGAATCAACGGCATGATCTGTTTCATTCCCCATGCTCCAAAACATTATACTGGGATGGTTTCGGTCGCGCCGTATCATCTCTTTCATCTGCTGCTCCTGAACGTCCGCTCCAAAATCCTGGTCCATAATACTCGGAGTCTCTTCGACTACTGCGAGACCATATTTATCGGTCAGGTCATATACTACCTTATCATTCGGATAATAAGCAGTTCGTAAAAAATTATAATTCAGGTTATGTGTTATGTCACTGATATCCATTTCCATTACCCACTTATTAACAGCTCCTCCTATCCATGGATATTCCTGAAGAAGGTTTCCTCCATGTATAACTATCTTGCTGCCATTTATCAGGAGACAATTGTCCTTATAATTCCAGGTCACCCGCCTGAAGCCAAGAGGACTTGTATAATTGTCAACAACCTCTTTCCCGTAGATAACCTCTGAAATAACAGAATATAAATAAGGATCCTCCACCGACCACAGGTGAGGCCTCTTTACAGACTTTGACATCTGATCAAATTCATATATCTGACCCGGATTAATTTCTGCACTGGTTTTAATGACCTGTATGATTTTGCCCGAAGCATCTGAAATTGAGGTTTGTAAAATACAATTCCTGCTTTCATTGTTGTCATTTTTAACCCAGGTCCTGATCCTTGCAACTCCTTCTTTTTCAGAGACAGCAGGTGTCGAAACAAATGTACCGCCCTCATGAGCTGCTGAACCCTGCATAGGGATATAGAGGCTGTTTTTAAGGACAAGAGTTACATCGCGGTAAATACCTCCATAGACATCAAATTTTCCCTGCGACATAGGGGGTATTTTAAAATCATCATTCTGGAGGTTTCGTACAGCAACGGCAAGCACATTATCTGCTCCCTTTTTAATATAAGGAGTGACATCAAAATCGAATGAACCATATCCTCCTTTATGCTCACCCAGGTATTTCCCGTTGATCCATACTTTGCAATACTTCTGAACGCCCTCAAATTCAATAAACACCTTGCGGTCTGAATACTTGCTGTTTATTGAAAAGTGTTTTCGATACCAACCCCATCCTATCCACCAGTAGGGATTGTCACTTTCAGATGCATTTCTTATAAAAGGATGTAACTCACCTGTTGTCTCATAAGTGTTCCAGGTATGCGGAATACTTACTATTGGCCAGGCGGAATCGTCAAATCGCACTGACTCATAGCCGTTATCAGCAGATTCATTAGGAAAATAATTGAATGTCCATTGCGAATTTATGATCTTTTCTATCCTTTGATTTTTCTGATCTTCATCTGGTTTATTTTGTCCATATGACAAAGGAACACAAAAAACTATAACCAATAAAAGAACAATAATTCTCATTTTCAACATGTTATGAATATTTGAATTTAATGTACAATATAATAAATTATTGGAAGATGGATGCAGAAGATGTTAAATATTAATAATATGAACACTTAGTAATCACTAACAAAAAGTTTTATCTAAATTTGAAATGGGCAGAACTATTATAAAGACATATTTCTGGGAAGAACCGTCGGTACAGAATAATATTCGGGTTGTTGAAAAAGTTTTTTTTGCAGCCCATTATTTCTCACATAAAGTATATTTGAATATTCATTAGTTATAAAATAATAATGTAATTCCTATGAAAACATTTACACAAATTTTCGTAATTATTTTATTCATATTGTTATCAGGAACGACAATCATATCAGCGCAGAGAAATAAAAAATATACTCCATTTTTAAATAAGGAGATGTATAAACAGGGTTGGATTGATTTTAATAAAAACGGAAAAATGGACCCATATGAGAATCCTGGACTTGATATTGAAGTAAGGATCAATGACCTGATCGGTCAGATGACGACAGACGAAAAAACCTGTCAGCTTGTGACTCTGTATGGTTTCCCGAAAGTTCTGATGGATTCCCTGCCCACCCCAGAATGGAAAAATAAAATTTGGAAGGACGGCATCGCAAATATTGATGAACATTGTAATGGTTACAGGTCCGCGGCGCTTTCATGGCCTCCCTCTCTTCATGCAAAAACCATTAATGAGGTCCAAAGGTGGTTCATCGAAGAAACCAGATTAGGAATACCGGTTGATTTCACTAATGAAGGGATTTATGGAGCGTGTTTTCCAGGAGCGACACTGTTCCCGGCACAAATTGGTGTCGGGTCGACATGGGACAGGTCCCTGGTGTCTGCTATCGGAGCAATTACTTCAGAGGAAACCAAAGCTGCCGGTTTCACAAATGTCTATTCTCCAATTCTCGATGTGGCACGCGATCCGCGATGGGGACGTGCAGTTGAAAGCTATGGTGAAGATCCTTACCTGGTCTCTCAACTTGGATTACAACAGGTGCTTGCCATACAGAAAGATCATGTTGTCGTTTCAACACCAAAGCACTTTGCGGCTTACAGTATTCCTATCGGGGGGAGAGATGGAAATACGCGGACTGATCCACAAATCGCCCCGCACGAGATGCACACTCTCCTACTTGAACCATTCAGGGTCACCTTTACCTTAGGTCATGCACACGGAACCATGGCGTCATACAATGATTATGACGGAGTTCCTGTTGCCGGATCATCCCATTTCCTGATCAATTTACTGAGGCAGGAATGGGGATTCAAAGGATATGTAGTCTCTGACAGCGAAGCACTCGAGTTTCTTTGGTCGAAACATCATATTGCTCCGGACTATAAAGATGCTGTTAAACAGGCACTTGAAGCGGGACTGAATGTAAGAACAACTTTCAGAAGCCCTGACTCATACCTGCTGCCGCTGCGTGAACTTTTAAAAGATGGATCGATATCCAAAGAACTTCTCAACAGCAGGGTACATGATGTACTCTGGGTTAAATTCTGGCTGGGATTATTTGATAAGCCTTACATTGATAATCCTGATGAATCTGACAAAGTTTTTGCCAACCCTGAATATAATAAAGTATCCAGGCAGGCATCTTACGAGTCAATGATACTTCTTAAGAACAGGGATAATTTTCTTCCTCTCAGCAAAGAAAAGATTAAAACCATACTCATTGCTGGTCCCGATGCTGATAACAAAGAACTCTCATTGTCGCGATACGGCCCGAAGAATATAAACTACCTTTCAGTTCTTGAAGCTTTTAAAGCAAAACTTGGAAATACTGTAAATATTCTGTACTCAAAAGGCTGCAATATAACTGATCCTGGCTGGCCGGAGAGTGAATTAATTCCGACTGAACCTGATGCAAAACAAATGGCCGGTATTAATGATGCGGTTTTAAAGGCCGCCAATGCTGATGTGGTTATCATGGTGCTGGGTGAGGATAATAATATTGTTGGTGAATCCAAATCAAGGACTGATCTTAATCTTGCCGGTCATCAACAATATCTCTTGTCAAAGATTTATGAGACGGGAAAATCTGTTATCCTGGTTTTAATGAATGGAAGGGCAATAACCGTCAACTGGGCTGATAAAAACTGTGATGCTATAATTGAAGCATGGTTTCCCGGGAAATACGGAGGTGAAGCAATTGCAGATATTGTCTTTGGCGATTATAATCCCGGAGGAAAGCTAACTGTAACTTTCCCGAAATCGGTCGGACAGATACCGATGTGTTTCCCCTCAAAACCAGCCGCGCAGTCTGATGCCGCGACAACAGTTAATGGTGTTTTATACCCCTTCGGATATGGACTTAGTTTTACAACATTTGAATATTCCAATCTTAAAATCACTCCCGAAAAACAACTTGCTGAAGGGATAGTCGATGTATCAGTTGATATTAAGAATACTGGACAAAGATCTGGAGATGAGGTAGTTCAACTTTATATTAACGATGAGGTCAGTTCAGTCATCAGATTCGAAAAAGAGCTCCGCGGGTTTGAAAGGATAAATCTGGCTCCGGAAGAAACAAAGACAGTAGACTTCCATCTGTCACCTGAAGATCTTCAGATGCTTGACAGAAATATGAAATGGATTGTCGAACCCGGATGGTTTAAGGTAATGATAGGAAGCTCATCAACAGACATACGTCAGCAGGGAAGATTTGAGATAATGTCAACTGACATGCTAGCTAAACCATATGATTCAAAAAGTCTGAATGACAGAATGCATTAGTGCAATGAATTATGATCAGGTTTTTTAATAAAAGAAAAAAAATATATCCCGTGAAGGAAAAATTTTAATCAAGATAATATTGTGATTAACAGTGTCATATTAAAACCAGTTGTTTATATTTTCATTTATTTAAAAATCCTAAAAAGAAGAAAAATTACACTTTTTCTTTGATATATTAAAAATATAGGTACATTTGTCGGTCATTTTATAATAAAAAATGAGAAATTCTTTAATCCATATTATTGTCCTCATCCTCATTTTAGCCAAGTGCGATTGACCGGGAATAATATGTAATACTATAAACATACAGAAGCTTTCCGGGTAACCGGAAAGCTTTTTTTATAATATGATTTTTTAAGATGAAGAACCAGTTAAGAAGTTCAAAAACAAAGACAGGAAGAAACATGGCAGGAGCCAGGAGTCTCTGGCGCGCCAACGGGATGACTGAAGAACAGATGAACAAACCTGTAATTGCTATTGTCAATTCATTCTCGCAGTTTGTTCCGGGACATGTTCACCTTCACGAGATTGGCCAGTTGGTAAAAAGAGAGATTGAAAAAAAGGGTCTCTTTGCTGCAGAATTCAATACAATAGCTATTGACGACGGAATTGCCATGGGGCATTCAGGCATGCTTTATTCCCTGCCATCGAGGGAGTTAATTGCAGATAGTGTCGAATATGTTGTCAATGCTCATCTCGCCGATGCAATGATCTGCATAAGTAATTGCGATAAGATCACCCCGGGAATGATGATGGCAGCTATGAGAATTAACATTCCTGTTGTGTTTGTATCGGGCGGACCAATGGAAGCAGGGCGGTTTAGAAATAAAAATCTTGACCTGGTCGATGCCATGGTAGCCGGAGCTGATAATAATATAAGCGACAGCGAACTTTATGAGATTGAAAAATCAGCATGTCCCACATGTGGTTCATGTTCAGGTATGTTCACAGCTAATTCCATGAATTGTCTTACCGAAGCTCTTGGCCTATCGCTTCCCGGAAACGGAACAGTAGTTGCCACTCATCAGAATCGTGTAAAACTTTTTGAAAAAGCAGCAGGTTTAATTGTGGAACTGACCAACAGGTACTATAATGACGGAGACGATTCTGTTCTTCCGCGTTCAATAGCAACCAGGGAAGCATTTATGAATTCAATGTCGCTCGATATAGCTATGGGTGGTTCAACAAACACAGTGTTGCATCTTCTTGCCATAGCACGCGAGGCCGGCGTTGATTTCACAATGAAAGATATTGATGATCTTTCCCGCAAAGTTCCCAATATATGCAAAGTAGCTCCAAGCTCACAGTATCATGTTCAGGATGTAAACCGTGCAGGCGGAATTCTGGGGATAATGGGTGAACTTGAACGCAATAACCTGATAGACAGCACTGTTAAAAGAGTTGACTATCCCTCTCTTCATGATGCCATCGCTGACTGGGATATTATGGGAGGAAAAGCAAAAGACTTCGCATTTGATACATTCAGAAGTGCTCCGTCATTAATAAGGAATCTTATTATGGGTTCCCACGATACGATGTATAAGGATCTTGACACCGACAGAGTAGCGGGATGCATAAGATCCGTACAACATGCTTACAACAAAGACGGGGGTCTGGCTATCCTGTATGGGAACATAGCAAAGAAAGGATGCATTGTCAAAACCGCCGGAATCGATTCTTCCCTGTTTACCTTTACCGGAAATGCAAGAATTTTCGAATCCCAGGATGAAGCATCGGAAGGTATTTTAAAGGGTGATGTCAAAGAAGGCGATGTGGTTATTATACGGTATGAAGGACCTAAAGGCGGACCCGGGATGCAGGAGATGCTCTACCCTACTTCCTATCTGAAGTCAAAGGGGATAGATAAAAAATGTGCCCTTATAACTGACGGAAGATTCTCGGGAGGAACATCAGGATTGTCTATCGGTCATGTTTCACCTGAAGCTGCAGCAGAAGGTGAACTTGCTTTACTCCGGACGGGCGACCGGATTGAAATTGATGTTCCAGGCAGGAAGATAAATGTAAAACTCTCTGATATTGAATTGAAAAAAAGGAAGGAAGAGGAAGAAGCAAGAGGTGATATGGCTTATAAGCCTGCTTCACGCAAACGCGAGATATCTTCGGCACTTAAGGCCTATGCTGTAAACGTTAGTTCGGCTGATCTTGGGGCTGTAAGAATTGTATAAAAGGCAACAGGCTGTAGGCCATAGGCTATAGGCAATAAGACATAAAGACATTAAGAGATTAAGACCCTCCTTCGCTTAAGCTTCGGAGGGCAAAGCATTAAAACATTAAGACAACAAGACAATAATTAGTATGAAGACTGAAAAAGAAACAGAAATTGCTATAGCGCAAATAAACGGGCATGAACACATTTCCGGAGCGGAAGCTCTTTTAAAATGCCTTATTGAAGAGGGTGTGGATACTATTTTCGGCTACCCGGGCGGTGCAATAATGCCAGTGTATGATAAGCTTATGGATTTCGAAGATAAGCTGAAACATTATCTTACTCGTCATGAACAGGGAGCTGCCCATGCTGCCCAGGCATATGCAATGGTTACAGGAAAACCGGGCATCTGCTTTGCAACATCAGGACCAGGCGCAACCAACCTGGTGACAGGTATTGCCAATGCATACCTCGATTCAATACCTGTTGTGTTTATAACCGCGCAGGTTGTATCAAATCTGATAGGGACAGATGCTTTTCAGGAGACTGATATTATCGGGGTATCAATGCCGGTAACAAAATGGAACTGCCCGGTAAAAAAGGCTGAGGATATCCCGGATACAATAGCCAAAGCTTTTTATATAGCAAAATCCGGTCGTCCCGGTCCTGTACTCATTGATATAACAAAAGATGCACAGCTTGAAAAATTTGATTTTAAATACAGAAAATGTGAATATATAAGGAGTTATAATCCCAATATTCCATTGCATACCAAGGCAATAGAATCAGCTGCAATATTGATAAATCATGCCGAAAGACCACTTATTCTTGCCGGACATGGGATACTTTTAGCAAAAGCAGAGAATGAGCTGAAAGCCTTCGCAGAAAAAGCAGGGATACCGGTAGCATGCACACTTCTTGGCTTATCAGGTTTTCCTTCCGATCACAGGTTGTTCACCGGAATGCTGGGTATGCATGGAAACTACGGACCGAATCTTCTAACCAATGAAGCTGATGTTATAATAGCTGTCGGAATGCGTTTCGACGACCGCGTAACCGGCAATCTAAAGAAGTACGCTAAAAAAGCTTCTATAATTCATATTGAAATAGATGAAGCCGAAATAAATAAAAATGTGCCTGTGGATGTTGAAATTAACAATGATGCTAAAGAAGTTCTTAACCATCTTATGCCACTGATTAATGAGAATTCCAATGAGAAATGGATAAGGGAGTTCAGGATATGCGACAAGGAAGAATATGATAAAGTTATTAAACCGGAAACAAAACCTGAAAAAGGTGAATTAAGAATGGGTGAAGTAGTCAGAAAGGTATCGGACCTGACCGATGGTGAAGCTATAGTTGTAACAGATGTCGGTCAGAATCAGATGTATGCAGCCAGATATTACAAATTCAACCATCCTAACAGTTTAGTTACTTCTGGAGGTATGGGGACTATGGGGTTTGGCCTGCCGGCAGGCATAGGAGCTAAGATAGGCAGGCCGGATAAACAGGTTATTGCCTTCATCGGAGATGGCGGGTTCCAGATGACCTTACAGGAGCTGGGTACAATTCTTCATTATAACATAGGTCTCAAAATAATAATTCTTAATAACACTTACCTTGGAATGGTACGTCAGTGGCAGGAGATGTTCAATGATAAACGATATGCTTCCACTGAACTTGTAAATCCTGATTTTGGCATGCTTGCCAATGCATTTGGAATACCTTCCAGAAAAGTTGCAAAAAGAGAGGAACTCGAAGAATCTCTCAAAGAAATGCTTGATTCAAAAGGTCCTTATCTGCTTAATATAATTGTAGAAAAACAAGGAAATGTATTCCCAATGGTTGAACCGGGGTCATCCGTTTCCGAGATAAGATTAACGTATTGAAAATGCAATATATATAAAAATATGAAACAGGAATTTACAATATCGCTTTTTACTGAGGACCACATTGGTATCCTTGGTCAGATTACAATAATTCTCACCCGCAGGCAAATAAATATTGACAGTCTAACAGCATCTGAATCAGCTGTGAAGGGGGTATTCTTACTTACAATAGTCGTTAAAACAACCAGTGAGATGATTCAGAAAGTCGCCAGGCAGTTGGAGAAGCTTGTGGATGTTCTGAAAGTATTTGTCCATACATCCGATCAGATAATCTACCAGGAGATAGCGCTTTTTAAGGTAACAACAAAGGGTTTGATGTCGGGGAACATAATTGATCAGATTGTCCGGACCCACCATACCCGTATTCTTGAGGTTTCTCCTGAATATATTGTCCTTGAGAAAACCGGACATAAAAAAGAAATAACTGAACTGCTGACACAACTGGAACCTTTTGGTGTTTTGCAGTTTGCAAGGTCGGGTCGTGTGGCAATAACGAAGCAGGTAAAAGAACTTACTTCCTATCTGAAAGATATGGATGAGGCAAACAGGGTTAAAACCGAAACTTTAGAGGTAATGAATTAATAATACGCATTAATCACTTATTTAATTAATATTTAAGATCATGGCAAAAATTGATTTTGGCGGTGTAGTCGAGAATGTTGTAACCAGGGAGGAGTTTCCTCTTTCGAAAGCCCGCGAAGTTTTAAAAAATGAAGTAGTTGCTGTTATTGGTTACGGGGTTCAGGGACCAGCCCAGGCAATGAACATGAAAGATAACGGGATAAATGTAATAATCGGCCAGGCTCCGGAGTTTAAGGCAGACTGGAATAAAGCATTGGCAGATGGGTTTGTTCCCGGAAAAACACTGTTTCCTGTTGAAGAGGCTGTGAAAAAAGGCACAATAATCCAATACCTTGTATCGGATGCAGCACAACGGATACTTTGGCCAAAAGTTAAAACATGTCTTAAAAAAGGCGATGCTCTTTATTTTTCGCATGGTTTTTCAATCACATATAAAGAACATACAGGTGTTATACCTCCCGCCGATGTTGATGTTATACTGGTAGCCCCAAAAGGTTCGGGAACGAGTGTAAGAAGAAACTTTCTGGCCGGGGCTGGTATCAATTCAAGCTATTCAGTTTTTCAGGATTTTACAGGAAGAGCAGAAGAACGCACCCTTGCACTTGGTATTGCAATAGGTTCAGGCTATCTTTTTCCGACCACCTTTGAACAGGAAGTATTCAGCGATCTGACAGGTGAACGAGGAGTATTAATGGGTGCCCTCGCCGGAATTATGGATGCCCAGTACCAGGTTCTCCGTGAGAATGGACACAGTCCCTCCGAAGCATTTAATGAAACAGTTGAAGAATTGACACAAAGCCTTATACGTCTGGTTGACGAGAAAGGGATGGACTGGATGTATGCTAATTGCAGTGCTACAGCACAGAGGGGAGCTCTTGACTGGCGTCCAAAATTTAAAGAAGCCACACTTCCTGTCTTTACAGATCTGTATAAAAAAGTCAAATCAGGTGAGGAATGTGTAAGAGTCCTCCAGTCAACAGGCTCAGCAAACTATAAAGAATTGCTTGACAAAGAGCTTAATGAACTTGGTAATTCAGAATTATGGAGAGCAGGGGCAGCAGTCAGAAAACTAAGGCCGGTTAAAGAATAATTTTTTACAAAATAAACTATTAAGATGGACGATAAGGTCATAATTTTCGATACCACCCTCAGGGATGGAGAACAGGTACCCGGGTGCCAGTTAAACACAATTGAAAAGATTGAAGTGGCACAGGCTCTTGAAGCTCTTGGTGTAGATATAATTGAAGCCGGATTCCCCGTATCAAGTCCCGGAGATTTTAAATCTGTAGTCGAAATATCCAAGGCTGTTTCAAATCCTGTTATCTGCGCCCTCACCCGGGCTGTTAAAAAAGATATTGAAGTGGCCGCTGAAGCTCTTCAGTATGCAAAAAGAAAGAGGATCCATACGGGGATAGGTACTTCCTCATACCATATAAAATACAAAATCAAAACAACACCCGAGGAGATAATTAAAAGAGCATCTGATGCAGTTAAGTATGCGAAGAAATTCGTTGAAGATGTTGAGTTTTATGCAGAAGATGCCGGCAGAAGTGAAAATGAATATCTTGCAAGGGTTATTGAAGCTGTAATAAAGGCTGGTGCTACGGTGGTTAACATTCCTGATACCACCGGATATTGCCTGCCGGAAGAATATGGAGAAAAAATAAGATATCTAAAGGAAAACGTTCCTAATATAGACAAAGCATTAATATCAACACACTGCCATAATGATCTGGGTATGGCCACTGCCAATACTATGATGGGGATCATAAACGGGGCGCGACAGGTAGAAGTGACAATAAACGGTATCGGGGAAAGAGCGGGAAATACCTCTCTTGAGGAAATAGCCATGATAATTAAGAGTCACCATAGCCTTAATCTGAGAACAGATATCAACTCAAAACTTATTTACAGCACCAGCAGGCTTGTTTCAACTCTGATGAGCATGCCGGTACAGGCAAATAAAGCAATTGTAGGCAGAAATGCTTTTGCACATTCTTCAGGCATTCACCAGGATGGCGTTCTTAAAAACAGAGAAAACTACGAGATAATAGACCCTGTTGAGGTTGGAGTAAGAGAATCTTCAATAATACTTACTGCACGAAGCGGAAGAGCTGCTCTTAATCATCGCCTTGAAATGCTGGGGTTCAATTTCGGGAAAGAGGAGATTGATGATATTTACCATCGGTTCCTTGTTATGGCAGACAAGAAAAAGGAGATTAACGATGAAGATATCAGGGTACTTGCCGGAGTCGTTTCCCAGGGAGAAAAATCTCTTAAACTCGATCACCTTCAGGTGTCTTGCGGCAAGTCACTGATACCTGTCGCTACAGTGGGCATGAAAATCAACGGAGAAGTTCATTTTTCTACTTCATCGGGCAACGGACCTATAGATGCTGCATTTACAGCTGTAAAACAACTTATAAGTAAAACAGTCCATCTTGAGGAATTTCTGATTCAGGCTATAACAAAAGGCAGCGACGACCTGGGTAAGGTGCATATACAGGTAGAACATCAGGGTAAGATGTATTACGGGTTTTCAGCTCATACCGATATTATAACTGCTTCGGTTGAAGCATTTATTGATGCCCTGGCAAAAATTAATTAAGAGTACCTCTGTGTAACTCTGTGCCTTCTCTGTGCAACTCTGTGTCAGTTCTTAAAATGCTAATTTACACAGAGTTGCACAGAGAAAACACAGAGGGTCACAGAGTAGTAACCGAACAAAATACTTATTAATGGAGTCAAAAACACTTTTCGACAAAATCTGGGACGGACATGTAGTCCGGTCAATTGAAGATGGTCCTGATGTACTGTATATCGACAGGCACTACATCCATGAAGTAACCAGCCCTCAGGCATTTAATGGCTTGAAAACAAGAGGTATTCCTGTATTCAGGCCGGGAAAAACGATTGCTACAGCCGACCATAATATTCCGACCAAAGACCAGCATCTTCAGATTCGTGACCAATTATCCAGGACCCAGGTTGAAAGACTGGCCGAAAATTGCAGTGCAAACGGGATAGAGTTATTCGGCCTGAACCATTCAAAAAACGGGATAGTCCACGTAATCGGACCGGAACTGGGTTACACTCTTCCAGGTATGACTATTGTCTGCGGTGACAGCCACACATCAACTCATGGAGCCTTTGGCACGATAGCTTTTGGTATTGGTACCAGCGAGGTGGAAATGGTCCTGGCTACCCAGTGTATACTTCAGCCCAAACCAAAAAAGATGCGGATCACACTTAATGGCAATATTCATAAAGGGGTAACATCAAAGGATATAATCATGTATATTATATCTGAAATATCAGCCAGCGGTGCTACGGGGTACTTTGTCGAATACTGCGGAGAGGCAATAAGAAACCTGAGCATGGAGGCAAGGATGACCATCTGCAATATGAGCATTGAGATGGGCGCAAGAGGCGGACTGATAGCTCCCGATGAAATAACTTTTAATTATTTAAGAAAACTGCCTTCAATTCCCGGAATAAGCAACTTTGAAGCATCACTTGCTGATTGGAAAAAACTTCAAAGCGATGCTGATGCAAAATTTGATAAAGAACTGGTTTTTGATGCTGGTCTGATAAAGCCAATGATAACTTATGGTACCAATCCAGGCATGGGAATGGCTATTGACGGTTCAATTCCAATGTCGGAGACTGGTAACGGTAAAGCATCTGCATCATTCATTAAATCGCTTGATTATATGGGGTTTAAACCGGGCATGAAACTTCTTGGTCACCCTATCGACTATGTGTTTATTGGCAGCTGCACCAACGGAAGGATTGAAGATTTTAGAGCCTTTGCCCAAATAATAAAAGGAAGGAAAAAAGCAGCCAGCGTTACTGCACTGATCGTTCCGGGCTCTAAGAAAGTTGAACAGCAGATGGTCGCTGAAGGTCTTACTGAAGTATATAAAAATGCCGGATTTGAAGTTAGACAGCCAGGATGTTCATCATGCCTGGCAATGAATGAGGACAAGATCGCCCCGGGGAAATATGCAGTTTCCACATCGAACAGAAATTTTGAAGGAAGGCAGGGACCCGGAGCAAGAACACTGCTTGCCAGTCCTCTGACAGCAGCCGCTGCTGCTATAACTGGAAAGATAACTGATCCGAGAGAATTTATTAATGAAGATATAACACTTAAAATAGTCTGATATGGCAAAAGTTAAATTTGATATACTTGAGACAACATGTGTTCCTTTGCCTCTGGAAAACGTGGATACCGATCAGATTATCCCGGCCAGGTTTCTGAGCGCAACTTCAAGAGAAGGATTCGGAGAAAACCTGTTCCGCGACTGGAGGTATAAAAAATCAGGCGAAAAGAATACTGAATTTGTCCTGAACAACTCAAAATATAGCGGAAAAATACTTGTCGCAGGTAAAAATTTCGGGAGCGGGTCAAGTCGTGAACATGCTGTATGGGCTATCTTTGATTATGGATTCAGGGCTGTTGTATCGAGCTTTTTTGCCGATATATTCATGAATAATTCTCTGAATAACGGGCTCCTTCCTATTGTTGTAACTGATGATTTCCTAAAGAAGCTTCAGTACCTGATACAGAAAGAGCCATCGAACAAAGTCAGAATTGACCTCGATAAACAAACTCTTACTATAATATCCACCGGCGATTCTGTTAAGTTCAATATTAATCCGTATAAAAAGGAATGTCTCCTGAAAGGACTCGATGATATCGATTTCCTTCTAAGCATGAAAGAATTAATAACAGGTTATGAGACCAACAAAAGCTTTGTAAAATGAGAGTTGAAATAATGGATACTACCCTCAGGGATGGAGAGCAGACTCAGGGAGTGTCATACTCACCGCTTGAAAAGCTTCATATAGCCAAACTTCTTCTGAGAGATTTGAAAGTTGACCGCATTGAAGTCGCATCAGCAAGAGTATCTGAGGGGGAATTTGAGGCTATAAGACAGATAACCGACTGGGCACGACATAATAATCTGCACAGAAAAGTGGAGGTCCTTGGTTTTGTTGACGGAGATATCTCCCTAAAATGGATCAATGATGCAGGCGGCAAGGTTGTCAACCTTCTTTGCAAGGGTTCGCTCCGACACCTTGAGAAACAGCTCCGAAAAACGCCCGAACAGCATGTGGCTGACATCAGGAAAATAATCGAGAAAGCCGGGAAAATGGATATCCATGTAAATATCTATCTTGAAGACTGGTCGAATGGTATGATACATTCACAGGATTATGTTTTCTATATGATTGACTCATTGAAGAACGAAAATATTGTGAGATTCATGCTTCCCGATACGCTGGGCATTCTAAACCCCGATCAGACATTTGAATTCTGCAAAAAAACAGTGGATCGTTATCCTTCCCTTCATTTTGATTTCCACGCACATAATGATTATGATCTGGCTGTTGCCAATGTCTTTTCTGCAGTCAAAGCCGGAGTAAAAGGTCTTCATACTACAATAAACGGACTGGGAGAAAGAGCCGGCAATGCCCCTCTTTCAAGCATTATAGGGGTCCTGCGCGATCTTCTTCATGCTGAAACAGGTATAAATGAATTTGAAATTACAAAAGCCAGTAAAATAGTTGAGACTTTCAGCGGCATTCGAATACCGGTCAATAAACCTCTTGTGGGAGAAAATGTGTTTACCCAGACATCAGGGGTGCATGCTGACGGGGACAGCAAAGACAATCTCTATTTTAACAATCTTCTGCCTGAACGTTTCGGAAGAAAAAGAAAATATGCTCTAGGCAAACAATCAGGTAAAGCAACTATCAGAAAGAATCTTGAGGAATTTGGACTTTTCCTTAATCCGGAGTCACTTGCAAAAGTGACCAAAAGAGTAATTGAACTGGGTGATAAAAAGGAAAATGTCACTACTGAAGATCTTCCTTTTATAATAGCGGATGTGCTTGGAAACGAACAGATCAATTATAAAATATTTATTAAAAATTATTCCCTCTCTCTTTCCTATGGACTGAAGCCCTTTGCAAGTGTGCAGGTAGAAATTGACGGGAACCTTTACCAGGAGACATCATCGGGCGATGGCCAGTATGATGCATTCATGAAGACATTGCATAATATCTACGACAAACTCGGGAAGGAATTTCCATTACTTACTGATTACCAGGTATCAATTCCGCCCGGAGGAAAGACTGATGCGCTCGTGGAAACAATAATTACCTGGGACTACAACAGCAAAGAATTCAAGACAAAAGGGTTAGATGCCGATCAGACCGAATCAGCCATAAAGGCAACTGAGAAAATGTTAAATATAATGGAAGGGCTGGCTGAGAAAGTCAAAAGCCAGCAGTTTGTTGCTCAGATTTAGATAAGAAACACTTTTAAAACAGTCACAATAATTACATGTAAATAAAAATTAACTCATGAGCAAAACGTATAATATCGCTTTATTACCTGGTGATGGAACTGGTCCGGAAGTTGTCAGGGAAGGAAAAAAAGTTATCAGCGCTGCTGCTGACAAGTACGGATTTAAACTTAATTTCGAAGAGTTCGACTTTGGAGGAGACCGGTATCTCAGAACAGGTGAAATACTTCCTGATTCTGCTTCAGAACAATTGAAAAAGTTTGATTCAATTTTCCTTGGTGCTATTGGTCATCCTGACGTAAAGCCGGGAATTCTTGAAAAAGGCATTCTTCTCAGGTTACGGTTTGAGCTGGATCAATATATTAACCTCCGGCCAATCAAACTTTATCCCGGTGTGGGTACACCGCTTAAAGATAAGGGACCTGAACACATCGATTATGTAGTTGTAAGAGAAAATACAGGCGGTATATATACGGGTATCGGCGGAATATCACAGAAAGGCACTCCACATGAAGTTGCCATTCAAAGTATGGTATACAACCGTATGCAGGTTGAACGTTGCCTTCGCTATGCATTTGAATACACAAAAAAAAGAAATAAGAAAAATACTCTCGCACTGTGTGGTAAAACTAACGTACTAACTTATGTTTATGATCTATGGGAAAGGGCTTTTCATGAAGTCGGGAAAGCTGATTATCCGGAAATCAAACGCGAATACTACCACGTGGATGCAACCGTTATGTGGATGGTTAAAAATCCTGAATGGTTCGATGTTATTGTAACAGGGAACATGTTCGGTGATATAATCACCGACCTGGGTGCAATAACACAGGGCGGGATGGGAATTGCTGCCGGTGGAAATATAAATCCTGAAGGAGTGTCAATGTTCGAACCCATCGGTGGTTCAGCTCCTAAATATACAGGGAAAAATGTCATTAATCCCCTGGCATCCATTGCCTGCGGGGCAATGATGCTTGATCACCTGGGAGAAGGAAAAGCCGCTATTGCTGTTGAAAATGCTATTATGGATATAACCGCTCATAAATTAAAAGACATGGGTGCCGGACGTATGGGATTCTCAACAACCGAAGTGGGAGATCTGGTTGCCGAAAGAGTGTAAAGCCACACTGGGGTCAAAATCAAAAAAATATTGCATTCCAAAATATATAGTTCTATTTATTAAATTTTTTATACCTTTGCATTTATATTTTAAAGAAATGAATAACAAAATATCACATCATCATTTTCATGTTTCCTCTCGGGCGAGTTGATAGTGATATATTTGCAAATGAAAATATCATAAACCCGTCTGAGCAGATCAGTCGGGTTTTTTTATTCCCTGCCGGTTTGCTCAGGCATATCGTAAAAAAAAATGAGTGAACTGAAAATTGCAATCCAGAAAAGCGGCAGGTTAAGCGAAAATTCAAAAAAGCTTCTTGAAGAGTGCGGCATTAAATTCTCGAACGGAATAAGCGTTCTTAAAACCATGGCAAGGAATTTCCCTGTGGAACTTCTTTTCCTTCGCGATGATGATATACCTCAATATGTTGAACAGCAGGTAGCCGATATTGGCATACTGGGCGAAAACATGGTACTTGAAAAGAACAAAGATGTGAACATTATAGAACAACTTGGTTTTGCACATTGCCGGCTAAGCCTGGCCATACCAAAAGAGGAGACTTATACAGGTGTAAAGTACCTGATGAATAAGAAGATTGCAACAAGTTATCCTCATATACTCTCCGGATATTTAAAGAAAAACAACCTGACTGCTGAAATAGAAGAGATCAGCGGTAGTGTTGAAATTGCCCCTGGCATAGGCCTCGCTGATGCAGTTTGCGACATAGTCAGTTCGGGAAGCACCCTGCTTACCAACGGGCTGCATGAAGTGGAAACCATTCTTAAAAGCCAGGCTGTTATAATAGGAAACAAGAACCTCAGCAAGGAAAAAAATGCTATATTGGATAAGCTGCTTTTCAGAATAAGAGCAGCCAAGAATGCGAAAGAAAATAAATATATCCTGCTTAATGCCCCGGAAGCTGCTGTTGAAAAGATCTGCGCCATACTGCCCGGTATGAAAAGCCCTACAATAGTGCCTCTGGTTGAAAAAGGCTGGTGCAGTTTGCACTCAGTGGTTAAGGAGGATGAATTCTGGGAAAGAATTGACCAGCTAAAAGCAGAAGGGGCTGAAGGAATACTGGTAATACCAATCGAGAAAATGATATTGTAATGAAAACAATAATACTTCCTGATAAAAATAAATGGGAGACTATATGCCAACGTCCGGGAATGAATAAAACAGATCTTGATGGTGTGGTCAGAAACATCATTGACAGAGTAAAATCTGAATCTGATGAAGCTGTTTCTTACTTTAACAGGAAATTCGACGGATTGGTCCCTGGCAACCTTAAAGTATCATCGGATGAATTGGAAGAATCATACGAACAGGTACCGGAATCATTAAAGAATGCCATAAATATAGCAAAAGCCAATATTGAGAAATTTCATTCCGCACAGATGGTTACAGAGCCGGTTATCGAAACAACACCAGGGGTCAGATGCTGGAGAAAAAATGTACCTGTCGAAAAAGTAGGACTGTATATTCCCGGAGGCTCTGCTCCCCTTTTCTCAACATTGCTGATGCTGGGCATTCCGGCTAAATTGGCAGGTTGCAAAGAAATAATTGTATGCACGCCTTCCGGAACAGACGGAAAAATAAGTCCACTGATCCTGTATGCAGGAAGCCTGATAGGAATAACTGAAATATTCAAGGTTGGAGGAGCCCAGGCTATTGCAGCCATGGCATATGGTACCGAAACCATTCCAAAGGTTTACAAGATTTTCGGACCCGGAAACCAGTATGTTACAAAAGCAAAAGAGATGGTGCAGGAAGATGGCATAGCCATCGACATGCCTGCCGGACCCAGTGAGGTTCTTGTAATAGCAGACCAGGGTGCCAGCGCTGAGTTTATTGCCGCTGACCTGCTATCGCAGGCCGAACATGGGCCGGACAGCCAGGTAATATTATTAACTGATAATCAACCGCTGATAAATAAGGTAAAATCAGAAATTGAAAATCAGGTACAGGTGCTGCCAAGAAAAGAAATTATAATGAAAGCACTTGACAATAGCAATTTAGTTCTTTTAAGCTCATTAAGCGATTGCATTGATTTCAGCAATATCTATGCGCCTGAGCATCTGATTATTAACACTGCTGATGCCGAAGCTTTGGCTGATAAGATAATTAATGCCGGATCGGTATTCCTGGGAAAGTACAGTTGTGAAAGCGCCGGTGATTATGCATCCGGGACCAATCATACTCTCCCAACAAATGGATTTGCAAAAAATTATAGCGGGGTATCCACCGACAGTTTCTTAAAAAAGATCTCATTTCAGGACATCAGCGAAGAAGGAATTAAAAATCTTGGACCTGTTATCGGTTCTCTTGCAGAGGCAGAATCGCTGGAGGGTCATAAGAGTGCAGTAAACATACGACTAAAAAGCTTAAACAAATGATTGAGTTGAATAAATTGGTAAGAGAAAATGTAATCAGGCTTAAACCCTATTCATCTGCCAGAGATGAATTCAGTGGAAAAACCGGAATATTCATGGATGCAAATGAAAATCCATACGGAAAGCTGAATCGTTACCCCGATCCATACCAGAAAGAGTTGAAAGCAGCCGTGTCAAGGCTGAAAGGAATTTCCGAGGATAAAATATTCCTTGGAAACGGCAGTGATGAGATCATTGATCTGTGCTTCAGAGTATTTTGCAATCCGGGTTCTGATAAAATACTGACCTTCTCCCCTACTTACGGAATGTACGAAGTATCTGCTGCCATAAATGATATTGAAGTAATAAGTATCCCTCTTAATGAGAGTTTTCAAATCGATCTGCAGAAGGTAAGACCATATTTATCGGACAAGAACCTGAAGTTAATCTTCATATGTTCTCCAAATAATCCAACATCCAACTCAATGAACCATTCTGATGTCGAGTATATTATCTCCAGTTTCAGAGGAATAGTCATTATTGATGAAGCATATATTGACTTCAGCGAAAAACCTTCATTTATTGATCTGGTAAACAAGTATCCAAACCTTATATTAATGCAAACATTCAGCAAAGCTTACGGACTGGCTGCCGCAAGAGTCGGAATGGCATTCACCGCTCCTTCTATTATTAAGTACTTTAACAAGATGAAACCCCCTTATAATATTAGTAGTATAAACCAGAAAACTGTTCTGGACAAACTTGGGAAAATAAAAGAATATAAAGATCAGGTCACTAAAATAAGAAAAGAGAGGGAAAGACTTGCAGCTAACCTGAAAAAGATGGATATTACAGAAAAAGTATTTCCATCAGATGCAAACTTCCTCCTGGTTAAGGTAAAAAATGCAACATTTATTTATAAGGAATTGATTAACAATAATATAATAGTCAGAAACCGTACGAACGTTATAGATAATTGTATCAGGATAACGGTCGGGAAAAAAACGGAGAATAATAAATTGCTTAATGCATTGAAAACAATTTCTATATGAAGAAAGTACTTTTTATTGACAGGGATGGAACGATTATAGCTGAGCCGGAAGACGAACAGGTTGATAGTTTTGAAAAGCTGTCTTTTCTTCCGGGTGCCATAACATGTTTGTCCAGGATTGCCCGTGAGACCGATTTTGATCTGGTAATGGTAACCAATCAGGATGGGTTGGGCACAGAATCATTTCCTGAAGACACTTTCTGGCCGGTCCATAACAAGATACTTGAAATTCTTAATAACGAGGGGGTTGTTTTTTCAGAAGTTTTTATAGACAGAACTCTCCCTGCCCAAATGGCTCCAACACGAAAACCCGGAACTTCAATGCTTGTCAGATACCTTGCAAATGGAATAGACCTCGATTCTTCATTTGTTATCGGTAACCGGCTGACAGATATTGAATTTGCTAAAAACCTTGGTTGTAATGCTATTTTTGTGAGCAGTCAATTTTCGCAGGATGCTGTGTTGTCGACAAGCGATTGGAATGACATTTATAATTATCTCAGAAAGATACCGCGCATTGCGAGAGTAAAAAGGAGGACCAGCGAGACAGATATACAGGTCGAACTTAACCTTGACGGATCAGGGAAATACTCGATTAATACAGGTATCGGGTTTTTCGACCATATGCTTGAACAGATTGCCCGGCACGGAAATATGAACCTGTTAATAGAAGTGAAAGGCGATCTCCATATTGATGAACATCATACCGTTGAAGATATAGGAATTATCCTTGGTGATGCTTTCCTGAAAGCCCTGGGAAGCAAGAAAGGAATCGAGCGATACAGCTTCGTTTTGCCGATGGATGATTGTCTGGCGCAGGTTGCTCTTGATTTCGGAGGGAGACCCTGGCTGGTATGGGATTTGGAATTCACGAGGGAGAAAATCGGGGAGATGCCTTCGGAATTGTTTTTTCACTTCTTTAAATCATTCAGCGATAATGCAAAATGTAACCTGAATATCAGGGCAGAAGGGCAAAATGAACATCATAAAATAGAGGCTGTATTCAAGGCGTTTGCAAAAGCTGTTAAATTGGCTGTAAAACAAACAGATAACTTTATCGTACCTACAACTAAAGGCAGTTTATGATTGCAATTATTAAATATAATGCCGGAAATATCAAATCCGTACAGAATGCGCTTAACCGGCTCGGCCATGATAATATAATAACTGATGATCCGAACGAATTAATGAGTGCTGATAAGGTTATATTCCCGGGTGTTGGAGAGGCCAGTTCGGCGATGAAGTATCTCAGGAAAAAAGGCCTTGATAAGACCATTATTTTGCTAAAAAAACCTGTTTTAGGTATTTGCCTGGGATTGCAGCTTATGTGCCATTATAGCGAGGAGGGAAATACCAGATGCCTGGGAATTTTTGATTCGGAAGTAAAGCTATTCCCCCCTTTAGGCAAAATTCCCCACATGGGTTGGGATAATTTCCTCAGTATTAAGGGAAACCTCTTCCATGGTATTGATAGTGATGATGATGTATATTATGTTCACAGTTACTTTGCTGAAATATCATCATGTACTTCAGCTATTTGCGATTATATCCTTCCGTTCAGTGCAGCAATGGAATCGGGAAATTTTTATGCAACACAGTTTCATCCTGAAAAATCAGCCGGTACTGGTGAAAAAATACTTCAAAATTTTCTGAGCCTATGAGAATAATTGTAGCACTTGACATAATCGGAGGAAAATGTGTCCGCCTCACACGCGGGGACTTCAGCACGAAAAAAGTGTATAACGAAGACCCTCTGGAAGTGGCCAGGCTTATCGAAGACAGCGGACTAAACTATCTTCATCTTGTTGATCTTGACGGTGCCAGGAATAAAAAGATGGAAAACATAAGTGTTTTGGAAAAGATTGCATGGAAGACAAATCTGAAAATAGACTATGGAGGAGGATTAAGGTCGTACGATGACCTTATAACTGTATTCAATGCAGGAGCGCGACAGGTTACAGCCGGAAGTATAGCAGTAACAGACCAGAATTTATTCCTCGACTGGCTTGCAAAACTCGGACAGCAAAAGTTAATCCTGGGTGCTGATTCTGTTGACAAAAAAGTCGCGACCGAGGGATGGATTGAGCACTCTCATAAAGATATAATCAGTTTCATTTCTGATTATAAATCGAAAGGTGTAAAATATACCATCTGCACCGATATAAAAAAAGACGGTATGCTGAAGGGTCCATCATTAACTCTGTATAAAGAGATACTGAGAGCAGTAAAAATCAATCTTATTGCCAGCGGAGGTATTTCATCAATAAAAGACATTGAAAGTTTAAGAGAAGCTGGTTGTGAAGGAGCAATAATAGGCAAGGCTGTTTATGAGGGGAGGTTGACTTTAAAAGAATTAGGAACCCAATGTTAAAAAAACGTATAATCCCGTGCCTTGATATTAAAGACGGGCGAACGGTCAAGGGTGTTAATTTCCTGAATCTCAGAGATGCAGGAGATGCCGTTGAACTTGCTAAAGTATATGTTAAGCAAGGGGCAGATGAGCTTGTTTTTCTTGATATAACGGCGACAGTTGAGAACAGGAAAGCACTGGCCTCACTTGTTGAAAGAATTGCTGCGGAAATCAATATCCCATTTACCGTTGGTGGAGGAATTGATACTGTTGAGGATGTTGCTGTTCTGATCAAGGCAGGAGCAGATAAGGTTACTGTAAACTCATCAGCTGTCAGAAGACCCGGACTTATTTCGGATATTGCAGGGCAGTTTGGAAGTCAGTGCGTGGTGGTTGCTATAGATGCAAAGCTTATCGACAATGAATGGATAGTTGTTGTTGACGGCGGACGCACAATCACAGATCTGATAACAGTCAGCTGGGCGAGAACAGTTGAGAAGCTTGGCGCCGGTGAGATACTTTTAACCTCGATGAATAATGACGGGACCAAATCGGGTTTTTCCATTGAAATCACGGCTGAAGTCTGCAGTAATGTGAATATCCCTGTTATTGCTTCCGGAGGTGCAGGGAATATGAGACATTTCAGGGAGGTATTTTCCAATACAGGATGCAGCGGAGCTCTTGCTGCAAGTATTTTTCATTTTGGAGAAATTGATATAATGAATCTGAAAAAATATCTTAAAAATGAAAATATACCTGTAAGAATTTGAACAGGATAATTGTGAAAATGCTTCTCATGAACTCACCCCCTTTATCCTCCTCTCTACTTCGTAAAGAGGGGGAAATTATCAGCTGTTCAGTGAATTACTCCCCCTCTCTAGGGATTAGAGAGGGGGTTGGGGGGTGAGTTCGTTAGATAAAAAATTGGCTATTCGCAAAAGAAATAATATGTAAAATAATACAATTTGAATATGACTATAGATTTTAACAAAGGAAACGGTCTGGTACCTGTTGTCATCCAGGATAACAGCACATTGCAGGTACTTATGATCGGATATATGAATGAGGAGGCCCTGAAGAAAACAGAAAAAGAGAAGAGGGTTACTTTTTTCAGCAGGAGCAAAAACCGTCTCTGGACCAAAGGAGAGACTTCAGGAAATTTCCTGGACGTAGTAGAGATATTGTCCGACTGTGATAACGATTCTATTCTTATAAAAGTGAATCATGCAGGACCTGTTTGTCATACAGGAAGTACTGCATGTTTTAATGAAGAAACTGCCAAAGGATTCATTTATAAGCTAGAAGAAATTATAGATCAGAGAATAGATGGCGATGTGACAGATTCCTATACCAACAGGCTTTTTAAACAGGGAATTAATAAGGTAGCCCAGAAAGTCGGTGAGGAGACAGTAGAATTAATAATTGAAGCCAAAGATGAAAATATTGATCTCTTTAAAAATGAAACAGCCGATCTGCTTTACCACCTGCTGGTCTTATTAAAGGCAAAAGGGGTCAGATTTGAGGATGTTGAAGAAATCCTTAAGGCCCGTCATAAAAGCAAATAAATATTTCAATTTTTAACATAACTCTGGATTTTTAATTAATTTCTATAATTTTGTTTGATTTATTAATAATTCCATTACTTTTGTAAACCAATACAGCGATAGAATGAATATTGTGTACACATATTTTATCTCCTTTTTCTATTTCTTTTTTTATTTTAAAAAAAGATAAGGGGATTTTTGTATGCAAATAATTTAAATTATATGAAAGCAAGGGTCCCTCGAAGGGACCCTTGCTTGTTTAATATCACTTTAATATGAAAATAGCTATTCAGGGAGAAACGGGATGTTTTCACGAAGTTGCAGCAAGACAGTACTTCAATTTTGACATTATAGATATAGTACCCTGCTCAACATTTGATATGACACTCGACACACTTAAATCAGGAGAGGCAGATTTTGCGTTGATGGCAATTGAAAATGCACGTTCCGGAAGCATTCTTTATAATTATACTCTTATACGGGAATCAGGAATGAAGATCCTCGGAGAACATAACCTGAGGGTGCGACAGAACCTCATGGCGTTGCATGGTCAGCAAATAACCGATATTAAAGAAATACGGTCTCATCCTATTGCTCTTGCGCAGTGTATGACATTCCTTAATCAATTTCCGGGAATAACCCTGATAGAAAGTGATGACACTGCCGGAAGTGCCAGAATAATAAGCGAGAATAAGACCAGGGGCGTGGCAGCCATTGCCCCGTCAATATCAGCTGAGATATATGGCCTAAATATACTTGCTTCCGGTATTGAAACTTACAAGAAAAACTACACACGTTTTCTTGTTGTGGGAAGTGAAGACAAAGGTAACACAAAAGGCAATAAAGTCTCAATTTGTTTTTCCACCGGACATAAACCGGGTTCCCTGGCTGCAGTCCTTGTAAAAATTGCAGAAATGGGAATTAACCTATCAAAGATACAGTCAGTGCCAAGACTAAACGGGGATTGGGAATATATGTTTTATCTCGATCTCGAACTGAATAAAAATACAAAATCTGATGTTATCAAGAGGGTCCTGAATAAATATACCAGTAACCTGGAGATCCTCGGTGTTTATTTTAAAGGAGATATGCTTTATGAAAGTTAAACCAGCTGACCGTACCAGCAATGTACAGGAATACTATTTTTCACAAAAACTTGCCCAGATAGACCGTATGCGAAGAGATGGGGCTGATGTTATTAACCTTGGTATTGGCAGTCCTGACCAGCCACCTTCACCAAACACAATTTCAGCCCTTATAGGTGAAGCCAGGAAACCGACATCGCATGGTTACCAGAGCTATACAGGAATTGCGGCATTGAGGCAGGGATTCTCGGAATGGTACAGCAAATACTTCCATGTTAAACTGAATCCTGATAATGAGATCCTTATCCTTATGGGAAGTAAGGAAGGAATAATGCACATAAGCATGGCCTTTGTAAATCCGGGGGATGAAGTCCTTGTTCCGGATCCGGGATATCCAACATATTCTTCGGTTACAAACCTTGTTGGCGGTGTGGTAAGGAAGTATTTTCTCGATGAAGAAACCGGCTGGTTCCCAAACCTTGAAGCTCTTGAGAGAAGTGACCTTAGCAGGGTAAAGCTTATGTGGGTAAACTATCCTCATATGCCAACAGGAACAAAAGGTACTCTGGCTCTTTTTGAAAAACTGGTTTCTTTCTCAGCCAGGCATGGGATACTTTTATGTAATGATAATCCTTACAGTTTTATCCAGAATAATGAATACCACAGCCTCCTTGAAGTTGAGGGTGCAAAAGAGACGGCTCTCGAGCTTAACTCCCTGAGCAAGTCGCATAATATGGCCGGATGGCGTGTCGGAATGGTTGCGGGTCACACCGACTATATAAAGAATATTCTGAAAGTTAAAAGCAATATGGATTCCGGGATGTTCCTGGCAATGCAGATGGCTGCAGTTGAAGCTCTCAAGAATCCTGAATCGTGGTATGATACAGTTAACGAGGTCTATACCCGACGACGTAAAATAGTCGAAGAGATCATGGATATCCTTAACTGCAGATACGATAAATCGCAAGTCGGACTATTTGTATGGGGGCGAATTCCGGAGGAGATAACCAGCTGCGAGGAATATATTGAAGAAATATTAAATGAGTCGCTTGTTTTCATAACTCCCGGGTTCATTTTCGGAGAAAATGGAAAAAAGTATATACGTATATCTTTATGCGCAGACGAAAACAGGTTGCTTGAAGCAAAAGAAAGGCTGATGAATTTAAAAGTTAAAAGAAAATGACAATTGCAGTTGTAGGAACAGGGCTTATAGGTGGCTCCATGATGGTTGATCTTCGCAAGAGAGGTTTTGCCGACAGAATTATAGGGGTTGAGAATAATGTAACTCACAGGAATATTGCCCTTCTGAGCGGGTTAGTTGATGAGACTGATACACTTGAAAATGCAGTTGTCAAAAGCGATTTAATAATATTGTCCACTCCGGTTAACTCAAACTGCCAGATGTTGCCCGGAATACTGGATATAATTGCCGGTACTTCAAAGGTGGTCACAGATATGGGGTCAACAAAAGGGAGTATTGCGAGAGCTTCAAAAGATCATCACGGCAGAGGGAGATATGTTGCCGTCCATCCTATGGCAGGAACTGAATTTTCAGGTCCGCTTGCTGCTATCGGAAAACTTTTCGACTATAAGCCTGCGATTATTTGCGACAGGGAGCTCAGTGATAAAGATGCGCTTAAAACAGTGGAAAGGATGCTTGAGGTTTTGAATATGCGCAAAGTGTATATGAATTCGAGCGATCATGATATTCATGTTGCATATGTTTCTCATATTTCACATATAACATCATTCTCCCTTGCTTTAAGTGTTCTTGAGAAAGAGGTAAAGGAACAGAACATCCTTACCCTGGCAGGCGGAGGTTTTGAAAGCACTGTTCGTCTGGCAAAAAGCAGCGGCGACACATGGGCTCCTATTTTCATTGAGAATGCAGAATATATACTGGAAGTGATGGATACCTTTATTGAAAAAATGAATTCGTTCAGAAAAATGATATCTGAAAATAATATTGAAGGATTAAAAGATCTTATGGAAGAAGCAAACAAGATCAGAAAAATATTGAATTAATAAATTTAATGAAAAATGGAATTAAATATTGGAAACTCATTGATTACTGAATGGAGGGGGTACAAGGGAAGACCCTTCCTGATATCCGGACCGTGCAGTGCAGAAACCGAAGAACAGGTAATGGAAACGGCAACACAGCTGGCCAGAATAAATGAAGTATGCGTATTCCGTGCCGGTATATGGAAACCCAGGACACGTCCCAACTCTTTTGAAGGTGTGGGCACCGAAGGACTGAAATGGCTTAGAAGAGTGAAACAGGAAACAGGTCTTCTGGTCGGTACTGAAGTGGCAAATGAAAAACATGTGTATGAAGCTTTAAAATATGGGGTTGACATGTTATGGATAGGTGCCCGTACTTCAGTAAATCCCTTTACTGTACAGGAGATCTCAGATGCCCTGAATGGTGTGGATGTTATGGTCCTTGTTAAAAATCCAATCAACCCCGACATTGAATTATGGATTGGTGCCATTGAACGTATTGCCAGGGCAGGTATCACAAGAATCGGGGCAATTCATCGCGGATTCTCTTCCTATGAAAAAACTTTATATCGTAATCAGCCTAACTGGCAATTGCCGATTGAACTGAGAAGACGTATCCCCGATCTCCCTATGATCTGTGATCCGAGTCATATTTCAGGATCAAGATTATATCTTCATGAGATTGCCCAGAAGGCAATGGACCTGAACTTCGACGGTTTAATGCTTGAATCTCACATCGACCCTTCAAAAGCTCTTTCAGATGCAGCACAACAAATCACACCTAACGACCTGAAAGAGTTGCTAAGCAGACTAATCCTCAGGAGTCCGAACACTTCCGATCCTAAATTGCTTGATGTTCTCGGGGAACTCAGACAACAGATCGATGTGTACGATGACCACCTGCTTGATCTGATGGAGAAGAGAATGAAAGTATCAGAAACTATAGGGCATTATAAAAAGGAAAATAATATCACTATCTTGCAAAGTACCCGGTGGGATGAGATCATTAAAAAAGTTGTAGCCAGGGGACTTGCAAAAGGACTTAGTGCTGAACTGATTGACACTATTTTCAAAGCAATTCACCAGGAGTCAATTAACCACCAGATGAAGGTTATGAATAATGGCGTTCAAAGCACCGCCGATAATAAATAAAAACATGGAAAGACATCTTGAACCGTCTGCAATAAAAGGCCAGGTAAAAGCTCCAACATCAAAAAGCATGACTCAAAGAGCTATCGCAGCCGCCCTACTGGCTGACGGTCAGAGTGTTATCCACAACCCCTCCTATTGCGACGATTCGTTAGCAGCTATGAGTATAGCTGTGGGATTGGGAGCAAAAGTAGAACCGGAACCCGATGAGTTGAAAATAACCGGTTCGGTAGTTCTGAAAGAACCCAAACTTAATTGCGGGGAATCTGGTCTGGCTATACGTATGTTCTCTCCCATTGCTGCTCTTTATCCTGTTGAGGTTACAATGGTAGGTGCAAGCTCTCTTAAAAAAAGACCAATGTACATGATCGAAGAAGCTCTGAATCAGCTGGGCGCAAAATGCACCAGCTCCGAAGGATTTCCTCCTGTCACAATTCATGGACCAGTATCCGGCGGTAATTGCGAGATTGACGGATCAGTAAGCAGTCAGTTATTGACTGGCCTTCTGATGGCCCTTCCGCTTGCGGCCAGAGACTCCGAGATAAAAGTCAATAACCTGAAGAGCAGGCCTTACATAGATATGACTATCGAGATACTTAAATCATTCGGAATAACTGTTCACAACACCGGCTATAAACTGTTTCAGATACCTGGTAATCAAAAATATATACCTCGGGATTATACTGTGGAAGGCGACTGGAGCGGTGGCTCTTTTTTACTTGTCGCCGGTGCTATTAACGGACAATTAACAATACTGGGGCTTAATACTGACAGTATGCAGAGTGATAAGGCAATTATCAAGGCACTTATGGCTGCCGGTGCAAAGATGAAAATCGATGGCGAAAAGATTGAAATTTCCAGATCAGTGCTGAAAGCATTTGATTTTGATGCCACAGAATCACCTGATCTTTTTCCTCCGCTCGTTGCACTGGCATCGTTTTGCGATGGTATATCAAACATTAAAGGGGTGTCACGCCTGATATATAAAGAGAGTGACCGGGCGAAAACACTAAAAGAGGAATTCGGGAAAATGAATATCAGGGTAGAAATAAAGGATGATATTATGTCTGTAACAGGAGGTCAGCCTTCAGGTGCACATGTAGAATCTCATGAAGATCATCGCATAGCAATGGCTGTTGCAGTTACAGCCCTTGGAGCAAAAGGCGGAGTATCAATAAGGGATTCACAATGTGTCGCCAAATCGTATCCGGGTTTTTTTGACGATTTACATAATCTTGGAGCACTGGTTCAATAATGATTTAAAACCGGGCTTTAATATTTAACTTTTTGTCATTTGTCAAAAAATCAATTAAAAAAAGCCGAATTTTTGTCTTTATCTCTGATTTTTTATTATTTTTGATTTCATGATACGGAAAATGCTTTATATCTGGTCTTGGCGCAGCTCTGAGAATGATGCTGTGAAATAAGCCATTATAAAACATTTATTATATATTTATAAGGGCGCGCTGTTCACAGCGTGCCCTTTTTATTTACTAACCTTAAATTTATATACAATGGAAAAAACAAAAAAAATTTTATTAACCGAAAGTGAAATGCCGAGGCAATGGTATAATATCCAACCCGATATGCCCAATAAACCTTTGCCCCCACTTCATCCTGTCACAAAGCAACCAGTTGGTCCGCAGGACCTTGCCGCAGTTTTTCCCATGGAATTAATTAAACAGGAGGTGTCGACTGAAAGGTATATCGATATACCTGATGAGGTTTTCGACCTCTATCGGAGCTATCGTCCTTCTCCTCTATTCAGGGCTACAAACCTTGAAAAAGCTCTTGGGACAAAAAGCAAAATCTATTATAAATATGAAGGCGGAAATTATTCAGGTTCTCATAAAGCAAATACCGCCATCGCTCAGGCTTATTACAACAAGAAAGAGGGAGTAAGACGAATAACAACAGAGACAGGAGCGGGTCAGTGGGGATCTGCAATGAGTTACGCATGCAATCACTTCGACCTTGAACTGCTGGTCTTCATGGTAAAGGTCAGCTATGACCAGAAACCGGGCCGTAAATTAATGATGAATACATATAATGCCAAAGTAGTTGCTTCACCAAGCACGATGACAGTGGCCGGCCGAAAAGTACTTGAACTGGATCCCGATTCACCGGGAAGCCTGGGAATAGCAATATCTGAAGCCATGGAAGTAGCTATTCAGGATCCATATACAAAATACTCCCTGGGTAGTGTCCTCAACCATGTTATCCTCCATCAGACCATAATCGGTCAAGAGGCTCTTATTCAAATGGAAAAAGCGGGTTATTACCCTGATGTTGTAATAGGTTGTTTTGGCGGAGGATCAAATTTCTCCGGGATTGCCTTTCCATTCTTAAGAGAAAAATTGGTTAACGGAAAGGATATCAGACTCGTTACAGTTGAGCCTGCCTCATGCCCTAAACTTACTAAAGGAAAATTCATGTACGATTTTGGCGATTCAGCCGGGATGACTCCTTTACTTCCTATGTACACTCTCGGTCATAATTTCATGCCTGCAAAGATACACGCTGGTGGCTTGAGGTATCATGGGGCAGGTGTTCTTGTCAGTCAGCTCCTCAAAGACGGATTTATTGAGGCAAAAGCCAAAATGCAGAGGGAATGTTTCGAAGCAGGAGTTCTTTTCGCAAGAACTGAAGGTATTTTGCCGGCTCCCGAATCAAACTATGCCATCGCGGGAGCGCTTGATGAAGCCAGAAAAGCCGACCTGGAAGGTGTGTCAAGAACTATACTATTTAATTTAAGCGGACATGGGCACTTCGACATCTCTGCTTATGAGAAGTATTTTGAGAATAATCTTCCTGATCATGAACTAACAGATGCCGAAGTGGAAGAGGCAATTTCGCAAATAGACATTCCTGTTTAACAATTCATGAACTCATCCCCTTTTATTCCCCCTCTTTGCAACGCAGAGAGGGGGGCAAAGGGGGTGAGTTCATGTCTTTTTAAAAATCCGAATACGATGTAGGATGAAGCAGGTACGGATTTGCTTTCGAAACTGTATTTTTATACTCATCCATTCCTGATAGTTTCTTCCAGCCATCGGAACTTACGAAAGCTTTCCAGTGTTCATCATGTGATTTCATGTCAGAGAATGTAGTCATATACATCAGATTCGGCATATGGCTTCCGACGAGTACCTCTGCAAAAAATACAGGATTAAAATCGAGGGTTTTAAACAATGCGATCTCACCACCCTGGTTGAACATCTGAATCTTTTTAATGGCTTTCGCTTCTGTTGAACTCTCATAACTACGTAATTCATAGATTCTTTCAGAGGCAGGTGAAGAATACTTTGGAGCAACAAACTGCGGCATGTCAATAAAGGCTTTTAAGAGAACGTTTTCAAGCCTTACATAAGGAGGCTGATCCCACGGAGCATCGCAAAATGATTTTCCTGCCTCAGCATAAACCTTATCCTTACCAAGTAAATCCGGCAGCTGCTTAAACTGATCCATTGTACTAAACGGGATGAATACATAAATAAGCTTGCCAAAAGCAGTGTCGGCCTCAACCGGTTTAAATACACCCACTGTTGCAATACCTGCACGATGAAGCGCCGGAAGAAAAGCATCTTTAAGATAAGCATCTACCCTGGCTTCCTGCGTTTTATCAGCTACACGGTAAATTTTTATCTCATAATACTGCTGTTTTTCAGTTATTGCACCGTACCCTTTTACAGATGCAGAAATAAGAAGAAATACAAAAATAAGAGCAAGGCTCCACTTAGGGTTTGTCAGGTTTTTCATACTAATAGGTTTTTGAGAATTCGGTGAAAATTTTATCGGCTTTTTCGGGTGTAAGAACAGAACCCGATTGCACATAGAATCTATGGTAGAGAGTAATTGATTCTCCTTTTTCAAGTTTAAAACTCTTTGTCTCCTGTTTAGGGTCATAAGAGTTCTGTCCAAGATTATTGAAGGCGAAAAGTCCATATCCCCTTGCATGAGCATAGGCAGGATAACCGATGTTCTTAGGATTATCGAAGATGGCCATCGATATGGGAACATTGTCCTTCACTCCTGACAATAAAACCCATTTATTCCTGGTTCCCCAAACAGCATCTCCTTTTAATCCCTGGCTCGAAGTATACATACCAGTTACGCCTTCGTTATCAGTGGCTTTTACCGTTGTAGGATTACCCTTGTCATCCGTAAATATCAACGATTCATTTGAAGACATCTCAAATGCCCTGTCTACTCTTATTGCAAACATCCCTTCCTTGCTGTCACCAAAAGTGATCGGCCCATTTATGGCAGTCAGCGTTGAGATATGATCAATTGTGCGTGAATTCTCATCACCTGAGAAAATGTATTTTGCATCCTCTCTTAAAAGGGTATTTCCCTTGTTGTCATCCCAATTCGTTAGCACCTCAAGAATGCCTTTCTTCCCGCTTTCTGCCTTTACAATCTTCTGATGAACGATATGCCCGTAAAGATCCTTTTTATCAGACGGTATAGCTGATGAGTTATTCCAGAAATCCAGACCATTGACATTGCCATAGTTAAACCAAATCCCTATATGATGAGGATGATCAACACGTTCTCCTTTCCTTGGCTCAACGGGATATCCCCTGGTGATAACTGATCCGTCAGGGGCTAGCACAGGAAACAAAAATGGTTTTTCAATGTTGCCAGGATACTGGTATGATGTGAAAAAACTTCCATTTACATATATATCAACCTTATGCTTTTCATCAACCCGAACAAGTTTTACTCCTGAATCCTTCTCTGTTTGTGCATTTACGATTATACATGAAAATAGATAAAATGCAAGAGCAATACATTTAAATGATACCCGGTATTGGCAATAAACTGAATGACTGGTTGTTTTCATAATTTACCCTGGATTTATCAATATTAAACATTCATTATGTCAAAAATCACCTAATTACAGGTAAAAATAGAATAAATCAGACTAATAACTGTAAACTAACTTATACTTTTTACTGCCTTGTGTCCTTTAGATTTCTGACTTTAATTAGAAAAGCCGAAGCCGGGTTATTGACTAACAGATTATGGATTTCAGTATCGGAGAATTTTTCTTCCTTAAGCCTTGGGATAAGCTTTTTAAAAAGTGTTGCATATCCCCTGTAATCTCCTCCATTCTCCTCACCCGGATGATACCAGCCGGCATCGTGCGATAAAAGAACCCTTTTAAGAAGGTTATTGTCTTTCATATTCTTTAACATACTTATATATTCTGCAATATTATCATCGTTAATACCATCGAGACTGACCCATGCTCCCATCTTTGCAGCTTTTACATGGTTACTGTGATCTTTTTCATTCTGGGCATGAACCCAAATGAATGCTTCAGGCGATACTCCTTCGTTTTTCAGAATATCAATCTCTTCAAAGGCCAGTATTGCAGGTCCGGTATGTGATGCAATTGTCAGTCCTGTTGCCAGATGCGTCAGGGCTGCAGCAATTACGAGCTTTTTATGCAGATCTGATAAACTATCGCCTGCAACACCTATCTTAATAAAGCCGGGCTTAATTCCAGTGTCATCGATTCCGTCTGTCCATTCTCTGACCCATCTTCCGGAAAGTTCATTGGCAGTCTCAGTAAAAGCAAAGTCAGGCAGATACTTATTATTACCGGCTCCGTAATACCCTGTATTTGTCAGAATATTCAGGCCTGAAGAATCTGACAGCGCCTTTAACAGAAGTGGATCCCTTCCAAGAAATGCCGGAGTGCATTCCACTAATGTCTTACAGCCTGCCATCCTGATCTCTTTCAGGAATGGCAATGCTCTTTCAATGACCTGTGATTTATCCCACCTGCTTTCATTAATCGAATCTGCCCCGATAAAATCAACCAGAATATGTTCATGTGTGAGTGTTATTCCCATATCCTTTGTAGAAAGAGGTCCGTTTACAGTCATTATTATTCCCTCCTCTTTAGTCCTGCATTGAGAAAGAAATATTATTATAAAAATTAAAAAGGAAAATTTTTTTATTTTCATTATATGAGTTATTAAATAATTAATTAATACAAAGCATTGATACAATATATGTTATATTTTTTAAAAAAACTAAATCCATTAACCGCAAAGGTCGCAAAAGGTTTGCGCGAAGATCGCAAAGAGCTGGAGATAAATATTTTACCTTTGCGCACTTTGCGCCTAATTAGAGCTCTTTGCGGTTAAAAAAGACTTTTACAACAGCCCCTAACAGGTTCTCATATAATGCAAATATTCCAAAACTTAAAATCATAAAAAATAACTATTTTGCAACTTAAAATTACCAAAATGTCAAAGACTCTGAGCACTCTTGGCAATCCAGGCACTTTAAATTAAAAAGGATGAAACGGATTTTGGTGGATATGGATGGTGTACTGGCGGATGTTTATCACAGATTTTTGGATCTTCATGAGACAGAATCAGGTAAAAGGATAGTTCTTCAGAATATAATCGGGTTGAAAGAAGCAGAAGCATTTCCAAATCTTCTCAATTGGGTTAATACCCCGGGATTTTTCCGCGGGATGCCTGTTATGTCTGATAGTCAGAGGGTTCTTAAGGAACTTAACGATAAATATGAAGTAATAGTTACTTCGATGGCAACCGAATTTCCGGTAAGCCTGACCGACAAACAACTATGGCTTGAAGAACACTATCCGTATATCAGCTGGAAACAGGTTGTGTTCTGCGGAAGAAAAGAAATCATCAAAGGCGATCTGATGATAGACGATCATTTTAAAAATCTTGATAACTTCATTGGGGAGACTCTGTTGTTCACCCAGCCTCATAATATGAACGTGACAGAAACAAGGCACAGAAGAGTAGAATCGTGGATAGAGATTGAAAACCTGCTTCTAAAATAAATAATCAAAATAATTTATTTCTTTCAGATGGCTATGGCTGTCAATCATCGAAATTCACCTTCTTATAGCTGGCCATGCTAACAGCTTTTTTTCTATATTTCTTTCTGTTGCTCTTATCTCCATTAATAGCACTGATCCTGCTGAGTCCAAAATAAGCATAAGCCTGGTACTCATTGCCAAACTCCCCATATGCCTGAAGGTACGTTATCCCTTTGTCATATAACTGTTTAGCTCTTTCAATGTCTTTATATACCTTTTCCTGTATAATCCCATTCAAAACTGATAACTGAGCAATGAAGTATTGGTTACTTTTTTCAAGATCACAAATGCTAATAAGGTGTTCAGCCTCAGAATATTTCTTTTCCAGTAAGAGGTTTTTTATATATTCAGACTGGAATAAAAGATTTGCGGGATACAAATCATGCAAAGTCCTGTTAAAAAATAAGGCTTTATCAAAATCATTTTCAAAACTGATATATATATACGACAGGTAGGAATATGAATCGGCTTTCAGGAATATAGAATTTTTTGCAGCTATTTGTATCTCTTTCAGGCCTCTTGCTTTATTCCCCTTTGGAAAAAGGACGGCCAGAGGTCTATAAACTGGATGATCATCAGGATATTCTTCGCGGTAATAATTATAAAGACCTGTAAAAAAATAAAAATCGCTATATTTTGAAGTATGATCAAAACTAAGCCTGATATAATGATAAGTACTTCTAGCCAGCGAAAACACATCCATACTTAGCCCATTATCTGCATAAAACATTAATAGCATTCCCCTGTCGCAAAGATCTGTAAGCAGATATTCCGCATAATCTTCATCTTTATCGCTCTTTTTTTCGCAGATATCCATGCTTTTGCGCATATTATCTTCAAAGGAGTTACGTTCAGGTGAATACGGAAGAAGAGGATAATTTTCCCAATAAATGATCAGGCCTTTAAAAAGATAAGGAATTGGGCTTTCAGGAAAAGTATGACTGATCTTTCTGTAAATTTCATTTGCCTTTTCAAACTGCATATTGTATATACAATCTACCCCTCTTTTTATCAGATTAATATCAGCAGTATCCCTTAAAATCTGTCCTTGTAAGCTCTGAAAGCCAATAATAAGTGTAAATATCAGGCATTGGATATTTCTATGTGATTTCATTGTACTATTATACAAGATTAATTAATTACACAATTGGGATTTTGTACAGTTATGGAGTATCATATCTTAAAAAAGATTGCAATATAGAATCTTTTCAGATATTATATTTCTATGCCATGTTGAAAATTTATATAAAGTTACCCCGAATGGACAGGAACCTGCCCCATGCATTAATATGTATTAATATGTTTAAAATTTTTGTTTAAATTTATAAGATAAGAATATTGTTCAAATTATTCCATGTAATTCTTCTTTCAGATAATGTTTCAGAATCTTTTCGTGGATGATATGTTTTAGAATAAAAGGTTAATAAAAGCTCTTGCATATTGAGAATAATCGAAATAGAAATTCCAATTGAGATATGCCCGAAGAATTAATTTATTATGTTACCAGATACGGTTATTTAGCAATTTTAATCCTGGTTTTCCTTCAGGAGATAGGCATGCCAAATCCATTTCCTAATGAGCTATTACTCTTATTCTCAGGTTATCTGTCATTTAAGGGGTTACTTTTTCTGCCTTATGTAATTCTTACTGCGATATCTGCCGATTTTATTGGAACCAGTTTGCTTTATTTTCTTTTTTATAAAACCGGAACCGTTATTATTCAAAAGAAGCCAAAATGGATACCAATATCTACCAGTCTGATTGATAAGCTTTCCTCAAAAATTTCTTCCGGAGGTCTTTTTAGTATATATATTTTCCGGCTTACCCCTTTTACAAGAGGATATACTTCAGTAATTACAGGTTTGATACAGGTAAAACCCAGGATATTTTTACCAATAGCATTTATTTCCGCTTTGACCTGGGCCTCAGTTTATGTTTTGACTGGTCATTTAATTGGCCCTTTCTGGAACATTTTTATAAAGAATATTGGCGATTTCAAATATATTATGGTTGCTGTTCTTGTGATATTATTATGCATTGTACTTCTAAGGTTATTTTACAGGAAAATATTTAGTTATAAATAAAAATAAGTAGTTGATGCTCACTGAAATAGTTTAAGCTACAAGAGCACACCATTCATTAACCGGGTTAGAGTTATGAAAATTCATGTAATTTCAGAAACTCCGTTCATTATGAAAGCAACAGGTGTACATACGGCTTTCATAGACCATATCCAGCTTCTAAGGGAAAAAAATGATGTTGAAGTAGTTATAAATAATGAAGGCAGAGGTGATATCTGCCACGGTCATACCTATGGGCTTTACTATATCTGGAAAGGACGAAAATACAAAGGCAAAAGAGTTTTCACGGTCCATGTAATACCTGATTCGATAAAAGGATCTTTACCATTTTGGCGGGTTTTTATGCCTGCTGTAAAATTGGGTTTAAAGATAGTCTACTCATATTCTGATGTTTGTATTGCCATATCACCTTCAGTTGAAAAAGCAATAATGGATACCGGTGCCAAAACCCGCATAGTAAAGATTTATAATCCTATTAATATTGATACATGGAAGAGGACAAAAGAAAAAAGAAAGCATGGCAGAAAGATGCTTGGTTTATCAGAAAACGAATTTGTTGTTCTAGGAGTAGGTCAGCTGACTGGAAGAAAGGGAGTTGATGATTTCATCGATATTGCTGAAGCTATTCCTGAAATAAAATTTGTATGGGTAGGAGGAAGACCTTTTGGAGGTCTTTCAGAAGGGATTATCAGAATAAATGAAAAAATAAGTAAGGCAGGAGACAATTTTATCAGTACCGGTTCCATAAAACTGGAAGATATGCCTTATGTTTATTCTGCAGGAGACCTGATGCTTTTCCCATCATACCAGGAAAACTGCCCTCTGGCTCCAATGGAAGCAGCTGCTTCAGGAATTCCTGTCATTTTCAGGGATATAAAAGAATACGAATTATTGTATAAATATCCATATCTTAAAGCAGGAAATACCGAAGAGTTCATCGGACTAACAAGAAGAATGATTCATAACAGGCAATTTTATAATGAAGGGGTAATGATTTCCAGTCGTTTACTTTCCCAGTTCGATAAGGAAAACATCAGAGAAGAACTATTAAATGTTTACCAGAGTCTGTTAAATGGTAAAAAATAATATCTTTGGGTGGCTCATAATGAGTCCTGAGAGTGATCCCATAATCTCTCCACATGTCAGCCAATTACTTTTAACCCATAAAACTTATTAACTCTAAATCAAAAAATTATCAATGGAAAACGTGAACAAACCGGCAACCAAACGGTTGTACTCACTTGATGCATTACGCGGATTCGATATGTTCTGGATCATGGGAGGAGAAGGAATATTCGGCCAATAATTTCTTTTTCGGAGGACTGACTAACATTATGCCGGAAGCATGGGCTCCTCTTATCAATGGCATAGGTATTACAGCCATTGGATGGGTATTTCTGTATATACTATTTAAGAACAAGATCTTTTTAAAGGTGTGATCGGGATGAGATCACTCTCCGAATCTGAAATACAGAGTGCCTTTAAGAGTTTCTTTCCCATCATATAAATTTTTTTCTCCCTGGGGCCCTTCAGTTTCAGGTTTTGAAAACTTTGTGCCAATTGCACTAATTGCATGCAGGAATGAAATGTCTCCCGAAGGGAAGGGTGGGTTGACCATCCCTCCTGATCCTATTCCCTTTCCTGTTGAGTACTTTGCTGCTTCAGGGGTAAAGAGATGCAGGTAGAGACTGCCTGTTCCTGAAACTACCGTTATAGGCAACTCTTTTGTAAGGATCTCAACCGCATAAAAATTAGAATAATATCCCTTAAATTCCGGATAATCCCATGTTTGCCCGGTTATGGTATTGTTATACTTCTTGTTATAGAATCCAAACTGTATACCTTTGAGTCTGTTCTTCCATACATGGTAAGGACCATTGGCAAGTAGCAAAGCTCCGTTTACAAGATATTCGGGATAATTGAAAGTAATACCTGCATAATTAAGCGATCCTTTTGGTGCGTATTGGTAATCGAGCCTCAGCCATCCGCCTTTCATCATGGTCCATTTGACATAGCATGAGCTGTCATAAGTTAGTTCAATAACATATGAGTCACCATTGTAATAGTGCTTAAGTGATTTAAATGAACTTTTAAAGCCGGCAAAGAGTACATTGCTGCTGAAAGAAATTGGTTTTCCGTCATTCGTGACTCCGATTAATGAACCTGTACTCTTATTGAATATGACAGTTGTTGAACCAGAAATCAAAGCAAGAAGACTATCTTTCTCTGAAAGTGTTACATTTTGCCTGGATGATTTCACAAAACGACTACTGCAATCGGCTGGCGTTGAAATATTCCACGACCATGTATTGATCTGACGACCATACTGGTCTGTTGCCGTAACATATAATGCATCATATGTTTTCCAGTCGGCGGGAAGGTCGATGGCAAGGACTCCATCAGAATCCGGGGCAATATCAGGGGGCACTATGGCACCACCTTTTTTAATCTGTTCCAGTTTCGGGAAAATGCCATCAAAACGGATAAGCTCATATGTGTACTTACATAGCTTCAGATTTGTGTAAAGGTACCTGTTTGCTATTTTAAACTGCCCTGAAAAATCAGGCGGAAGTGTTTTATCCTGAAAATATAAAGGCGACCAGATTTCCTTTATTGTATAGAAGCTACCCTCTTTCTGGTGATAAGGACCAAGGATACCATCAGGAGCAGAATTTCCATAGGAGTCAATCGAGTCATTTAAATCGCGGCGCTCTACCCCCTCATCAGCAAAAACCCACAGGAAACCGCCTGCCGAAAGTTTTTTTGAAATCATTAGTTTCCAATAATCATCCAGACCTGAGCCCAGTCCTCCGTCATAAAGCCCGTGGAGAAACTCCGTAGGGAAATATATATCCTTCCCTTTGCTCAAAGCATTTTCAACATATTTATATCCCGGATAATGCTTTGTATTTGTTCCGTTTATAATTGACCATGGCTCGATAACAGTCCTTTTCTGCGGATCATAAAGAGCATAATCACCTCGTACCTCTTTATTGAATCCTCCTTCATTACCATTATCCCATAATATAATTGATGGGTGATTTACATCACGGACGACCATCTCTTTTACCAGTCTCTTTGCTGTTGGCGTATCATAGAATTTCTGCCATCCCGCCAATTCGTCAAGGACAAACATCCCCATTGAATCGCAAACATCAAGAAAATACTGATCAGGCGGATAATGACTCATTCGCACTGCATTCATATTCATATCCTTCATCAGATTAACATCATTAATCGCCAGCTGCTTACTGCTTGTGCGTCCTGACGATGGCCAGAAAGTATGACGGCAAACTCCTTTGAACATGATCTTCCTGTCATTAACATAAAATCCGTCGCCTGGCTTCTCTTCAATTGTACGGAATCCAAATTTTTGTGTTATTGTATGAATTACTTTCTTATCTGAATTAAGAGTTACGACAACCTTATACAAGTTTGGAAATTCAGGATTCCAGAGTGCAGGATTGATGAATTTATCTTTTAATATCAGCCTTCCGGCGGTATCAGTACTTATCTTTACAGAAAGAGCATTACCAAAGATTTTCCCGTCAATCGTCTGAATCTGAGCGTCGATGCGGTTAGCTTTTCCCTTACCCTTAACAAAGACATCCATATAGAATGATCCGTCAGCCTTTGCATCTATTGCAACATGATCGATAAACTGTGATGGGACAGCTTCAAGGTAAACGGGACGAAAGATGCCGCCAAAAACCCAGTAGTCAGACATTCTTTCAGCCCTGTTGATACTTTCGTTCGATGATTCCTTACTGACTGTTACCTCAAGAAGATTCATGCCATTATAATTAAGCAGATCAGAAATATCATATTTAAAGCGGTAAAATGCACCCTGATGTAGGGGACCTGCAAGTTTACCATTAATTTTTACCTCTGTATCTGTCATTGACCCTTCAAAAACTATAAAAACCCTCTTCTCCTTCCACTTTGCCGGAACAGTAAAATCATATTTATACAAACCTTTCTCATTGGCATTAAGATCAGTCATTCCGTAATGATATGTTCCAAATCCCTGAAGTTCCCAGTTCGATGGAACAGCAATTTTCTCCCATTTTCCGCTGTTGCGACCATTTGTGCAAAAGAAATCCCATTGCACGGTATGATCTTTGTCAGTTCCCGACAGGTAAGCAATTTCAGTAAGCTGGGCATTAACAGATATTATATCCAATAACATCAGAACACATATAAGAACATTTTTCATTATCATGGTTGGTTATGTAATAAACCGCAATTTTGCAAAAAGTATTCAATATGATTTTGATTTTCAAGTATATTTAAGAAAATTTTATAATTTTCAATAAATGAAATATAAAATTTCGATTTTCCTGCTTTTGCTGATATCACAGGTTCTGAATGGCCAGCAATTAAAGGCTCCTTTATCGTGGCCTGAGATTACCCGTGAAACTAAACCGTGGACCAGGTGGTGGTGGCCGGGGAGTATAGTTAATCAAAAGGATCTCACAACAGCACTTGAGCAATATGATAAAGCAGGACTTGGAGGACTGGAGCTGACTGTAATTTATGGGGTTAAAGGAGAAGAAGATAAATTTATCAAATTTCTCTCGCCGGAATGGATGAAGATGTTTGTCTATACACTTAATGAGGCTAAAAGGCTGAATATCGGTATTGATCTTGCTAACTCTTCCAGCTGGCCCTTTGGCGGACCCTGGGTTACAAACAACGATGCCAGTAAATATGTCACTTATAAAACATGGAAATTAACAGGTGGTGAAAGCATGACTGAACCTGTCGTATTTACCCAGAAACCATTTATCAGGTATAATGGTCCCGACGGTCCCGATATTTCAGCAGTAGATATGCAATGCATTGCTTATCTACCATTTGCCATTGACCAGGTAAGGTTTCAGAAACAATTGCCATTACAGGCATTAATGGCATTTTCAGACGACGGAAAGGCAGATGACCTGACTGACAGAGTAGATATATCCGGCATACTTGACTGGACTGCTCCTGCTGGTATATGGACTCTTTATGCAGTTTTTGAAGGGTGGCACGGAAAAATGGTGGAAAGGGCCGGTCCCGGAGGTGAGGGCTATGTGATTGATCATTTTTCAGGAAAGGCAATAAATGATTACCTCAGCCATTTTAGTAATGCCTTCAGCGATTATGACCTAAGTTATCTTAGGGGCTATTTCAATGATTCCTACGAAGTTGACGATGCCCGAGGCCAGGCAGACTGGACTCCGGATATATTCAAAGAGTTTAAGACAAGGAGGGGCTATGACCTTAAATATAATCTTCCAGCCCTGTTCCAGCAAGATAATTCAGTAAAAAATGCCAGGGTGTTGTGCGACTATCGCCAGACAATATCAGATCTTATACTTGATAAATTCACAAAAGGATGGACAGACTGGGCCCATAAACAGGGTAAGATCACCCGCGATCAGGCGCATGGTTCACCCGGAAATATCCTTGATCTCTATGCAGCCTCAGATATTCCTGAAACGGAAGGAACAGATATTCTCAGAATGAAATTTGCTGCTTCGGCGGCCAACGTTACAGGGAAGAAATATGCCTCAGCGGAAGCAGCTACCTGGCTGGGGGAACATTTTTCGTCCACCCTGGGTGATGTAAAAGAAGCTGTTGATCAGTGTTTTATAGCAGGAGTCAATCACATCTTCTATCATGGTACATGTTTTTCCCCACAGAATGAGCCATGGCCCGGGTTTCTGTTTTATGCTTCAACGGAATTCACTCCCGCTAACAGCTTCTGGAACGATTTTCCTGTAATTAATAACTATATTTCCCGTGTTCAATCGTTTACACAATCTTCTAAGCCTGACAATGACATACTGATGTATTTCCCGATTTTTGACAGGTTTTCTGAATACCATAATACTTTGCTTGAACATTTTGATGCTGTCAGTCCGCTTTTTGACGGAACTCCTTTCAAAACCGCAGCAGAAGTAATGGATGAAAAGGGTCATCTATTTGACTATATATCGGATCTTCAGATAAGCAGATCAGTTGTCAATGCCGGAAAAATTCATACAAGTGGCGAAAGTATATACACAACACTAATAGTACCTGGTTGCAGGTATATTCCATTAAATACATTTACCAAAATAATAAGACTCGCTGAAGAAGGGGCAACAATTATTTTTTTCAGGAATCTTCCTGAAGATGTATCAGGCTGGGCAAATCTTGATTCAAACCGGGTTAATTTTCACGCTCTCGTTAAAACGCTGAATTTTATAGAAACGGGAATAAACGGCATAAAACAGGCAGATATTGGTACGGGTAAAATTATATCAGGAGATGACATAAAGCAATTGCTGGCATTTGCTGGCATACCAGGGGAGACTATGACTGATGCAGGACTCAGATTTTCGAGAAGGACAACTGAAAATGGCTATTGCTATTTCATCCTTAACCAGTCAGGAAAAAAGTTTGACGGCTGGATACCGGTAACAGCTACGGGAAAGTCCTCTGCAATATTCAACCCGATGACCGGGAAATATGGGTTGACCAAAACGCGGATAACAGGTTCGGGAAATCTTGAAGTCTATGCAAGGTTATTGCCACGTGAATCAATTATTATTGAGACATACCGTTCTGAACCAACCGGTAAAAAGTTTGAATATTATGATGATATTTTACCAGCGATGGAGATTATGGGAAAATGGAAGGTTGAATTTATTGAAGGAGGGCCAGTTCTTCCTCATCCGGTTAAGACAGAGAATCTGGTATCATGGACAGCCTTGGGTGGCAATGATGTGAAGAATTTTTCCGGTACGGCAAAATATTCCATCACTATCAGAAAGCCTGAAGGGAAAGCAGATGCATGGCTCCTTGACCTGGGAAAAGTCTGCGAGAGTGCCCGGATCTTTCTCAATGGTAAAGAGATAGCCGGTTTAATAGGTCCCGCTTTCCAGATAATTATAAAAAATTCACAACTTAAAACAATTAATTATCTTGAAATAAAAGTTTCTAACCTGGCTGCTAACCGTATAGCTTATCTTGACAGAAACAACATTCACTGGAAAAAATTCTATAATATAAACTACCCTGCTCATCTGAGGCAGAACAGCAAAGACGGATTATTTGATGCATCACAATGGCTGCCTCAGGAATCAGGACTGATAGGACCGGTTACAATAACGGCAATGAAAAGACATTGAGCGTTGAGCGTTCAGCGTTGAGCGATGAGTCTGTTTTTACTAGTCGTCGAGTGCCTGATAAACCAGCACCCTGAACTTATCCTGTATTTCAGAATGAGCCAGCGGAGATTGCTGCATAAAAAGAAGGCAAACCAGGTGTTCTTTAGGATCGGCCCAGTAAGTTGTTGCAAAATAACCACCCCACGCAAATGATCCTTCAGAAACTCCAAGTTTTGCCTGGCCTTCTTTTGTGGTGATCTCAAAACCCAGACCAAATTTGTCCCTTCCAAGGTTAAGATTGCCAATCTGATTACAGGTCATTAAATCAACAGTGCGGCTTGCAAGCAGTCTCTTTCCATTATATTCACCTTTATTAAGAAGCATTTGCAGAAAGGTTGCGTAATCTTTTATAGTAGAACTTAGTCCGGCTCCGCCTGAAAAATAGGTCCCCTTAATCAAAGGATAACTCACAAATGCCTCCGGAGCATTAACCAGGTGATGATCTTTATCTTCCGCACTCACTTTCACCAGCCTGTCAGCTTTTGATGAAGGAATGTAAAAATAGGTGTCGTTCATGCCAAGTGGCTCGAATATATGCTTCTGAAAATAATGATCAAGGGTTTCTCCTGATAGTATTTCAACCAGGTAACCGAGCACATCCACATTCAGTCCATAAGTAAACCTTTCGCCTGGCTGATGTACAAGTGGCAATTTGCCAAGGGCCCTGATCCTGTCTCCGAGTACCATTTTATCTGTACCAAACCCTCCCGGGATATTTGCTTTTGCATATATGGCTACCATATTCCTGGAACCGATACCGGCATAATCAATCCCCGATGTATGTGTAAGAAGATCCCTGATTGTAATTTCACGAAAAGCAGGTACAGTAGTGTAAGTTGTATCTTTTTCATTGAACTGATCAAGAACCCTGGGATGTGCAAATTCAGGTATATACTTTGAGATCGGATCATCGAGAAGAAACTTCCCTTCTTCAAATAACATCATCACAGCAACACTTGTAATAGCTTTTGTCTGAGATGCGATGCGAAAAATATCATCGGTCTTAAGAGGAGTTTTTGACTCAATATCACTGACGCCAAATGATTTCTCGTAAATTATTTTACCATCGCGTGCAATAAAACCAGTGGCACCTGCAATCCATCCGCTGTCGATATCCTGCTGAAGCATATTATCAATACGGGTCAGTCTTTCTTCTGAAACTCTGGCTGAAGCAGGAGAAGCCTCTCTTAGTGTCGGATCTTGCGTGCAGGAACAAACGATTACTGAAATCAGGATGATTACCTGTATAAAAACTAGCTTTTTCATGATGTTATAAGTTATTGATTCAAAAATATCTTTAGTAAAATTCAGATAAAATCTGTCCTTTTCCTGTACGAATAACCTTATTTGATAACCTCATCCCCTCAACTGCCTTTACTGCCTTTACTGCCTTTACTGCTTTTATTGCCTTTCTCCTCCTTTGGCTTCTTTGGCTCTTTCGTTTTCTTTTCCTTCGGTTCCATCGATTTGGCAAGCTTATAAACCTCGGTGCCGGCTAACAGGAAACATCCTAATCCATAATCTTCAAAATTGGGAACAATATCGTATCCTACAGGCTGACTATCTTTTGGTTCTTTGCCTGTTCCCTGAACATAGCCAAGGAATCCGTTCGGATGCAATGATTCTGTTACAAGAGCGTTCCATGCTTTTATTACAACAGGAAGATATTCTTTCTTACTCAGTTCCCCATTGTTTATTCCCCATGCCATCCCATAAACGAAAAGGGCTGTCCCTGTCTCTTCCTTTCCTCCAAAATGACTGGAATCTTTCAGGCTTACATTCCAGAATCCATCTGACCTCTGCAGAGGAGCGATAGCTTCAACCATCTCTTTAAGAGTTTTCATGTAAGACCTTTTAAAGGAACTGTTCCTTGGTAAAAAATCAGCTGATCTGACCAGCGCTGCCACAACCCAGCCATTTCCCCTTGCCCAGTAACAATTTTCTCCATTCGGTTCTTTGTAGGGAGGAATAAATGTTGTGTCTCTCCACCATAAATGATCAAGTTCGTTGTAAAGGCCATTTTTGCCAAGTTTTGTTTTTGTATACTCATACATTTCATTCATCCTGTCGTAGTACTTGTCATTCATGTACACTTTTCCAAGACGGGCAAAGACCGGCATTGCCATCTGCAAGGCATCAATCCACCACCAATCATCTATCTTGTCGGTTACAAGCATGCTGTCGACACATGCTCTGATATCATTTATCCTTTCCTCCTTGTACCTGTCGAGCATGTAGAGATCAATATATGTTTGAGCACAACATTGATTATCAGCATTCCTTGTTGTTATGCCGTCGCGTAATCCCCATTTGTGGGCTTTGCCCCAGCGTAAGGCATAATTGAGGTATGAAGTATCGGGATTTATCGAGTACAGCGCCATCAATCCCTCGTAATAAACAGCACGTGTCCATATATTACTCGGTCGGACACGATCTGTAACTATTTCCCTGCCGACATCCGGCCATTTATCCGTGAAATATTTGTTGGCAAGCTCCATTGCCTCCATTGTTGTTTTACTCGATATCTCCTGCGCTGCCAGATCTCTGTTTACCCAAACCAGGGCAAAGAATAAGAAGATACTGACACTGAGTCTGCTGACTTTGCTCATGTTATTCATTTCAGATTAAAAATATTTTTTTTAAATAAAGAGGCAAGTATTTTGTAAAGGGAAGATGTATACTTACCTCTTCTTAACATAACTCAATAATAAATCTGTAAGATTCTCAGCTGCCTTACGGTTGTTAAAACTGTCCGGAAGGAGGTCGTGATCTATATACTCATTATAGATCCATGGATCACCCACAGCAAAAACGTATCCTTTACCATATTTGTTTTCTGCCATCAATACTTTACCCTTTTCAGTTAGTAATGGTTTGGCATTCCCTGACAGGTTGATGTCAGAGATCTCCTTAATATATATTTTAGTAACTCCCTTAAACAGAGAATTATCCGGCAAATCAGAGCATGCTCCCATATCATAAGCAGTACCATTAACGCGATGCAATGTTACATGATTAAAAGACATACCAAACTGTTTCATCAGCATATTAAGGTGAGTGAATTCACAATTTGGTGCATCATTCCCCAAAACAGCAAGAACACCGCCATCCTCAACCCATTGTCTGATGGCTTTGATATCTTCAGGATCAATATAATTCGGAGCTGAAGCTTCTGTAGTAGTATCAGGATCCACAATGATATAAATATTTATTTTGTTGAGCGTTCCTGAATATGGTTTTCCAATTGTGCTGATTCTGGCACCCCTTTTCCTGAATATATCACCCCATCTTGAATATCCGCTTAGAGATGTATCGGACCATAAATAATGAAAAGGTTTGCCTGTTCTTACATTGGTTTCGTTATTAAACCAGTTATCCAACCCCACCACAGCTTGCGCATTAATGATCTGTGCGGTGATCTCAGTTATTAAAAAGAATAGCAATATTAAGCTTCTCATTAAACATATCTTTTTTTGCATATTATTCCTGTACTTTATTATTTCAAAAATATAAAACAAAAATGACGAATCAACCATATTCTAAAACATATTCCTCAACATAATCAAATAAGTATCTTTGCAAACACCATCTGAAAGGTCGTGCAAGTCGTGCAAGTCGTGCAAGTCATGCAAGTCGTGCAAGTCGTGCAATAAATTACCAGACCGCAAGACCTGCAGGACCGCAAGACCTGCAAGACTTATTATGAAACAATTTAATTCCTTAGGTATGAAATTGAATTTAAAAAGAATAATTTTTACAGTATCGGGGCTCTTAATATTCTGTCTGCTCAAAAGTCAGGATCAGAATACCTTATTTAAACCCGGACTCGTATGGCCCGACACACAGGGCAGGCACATAAATGCACATGGTGGCGGGATACTATATTATAACGATACATATTACTGGTTCGGAGAATCAAGACTGCCTCGTACAGATAAAGACAAAACCAATTATGGAGTACGCTGTTATTCATCAAAAGACCTTATGAACTGGAACAATGAAGGTCTTGCATTGCGTGTCATTAATGACACATCCAGTCTCCTTGTCCCGGGTTGTGTAATCGAACGGCCAAAGGTTCTTTACAACCAAAAGACCGGAAAGTTCGTAATGTGGTTTCATCACGAATTAAAAGGACAGGGCTATAAAGCAGCCCTGACAGGTGTTGCTGTAAGCGATAATGTGACAGGACCTTATAAATATTTGCACAGCCTCAGGCCTGATGCGGGTGTATGGCCTCTCAATTTTCCGGATGACTATAAAAAGCCGGTACAAGGTGAGTCTGACCTGAAACCATGGTCCGATGAATGGAAAGCTGCTGCAAAAAAGGGATTATTTGTAAGACGTGATTTTGCAGGTGGGCAGATGTCGCGCGACATGACACTTTTCGTGGATAAGAATGGCAAAGTTTATCATATCCATGCATCGGAAGAAAACATGACACTTCAGTTTTCTGAGCTTACCGATGATTATCTTGATTTTACGGGAAAGTACGTCAGAGTTTTACCGGGTGATTCAAATGAGGCACCTGCAATCTTTTTTGCAAAAGGCAAATACTATATGTTCACCTCCGGCACTACGGGATGGAAACCCAATCCGGCGCGATTGTCGGTTGCATCAAAACTGACAGGGGAGTGGAAAACGATAGGTAATCCGTGCAGAGGTTCTGAAGATGAGAACAAAATTACTTTTGGTTCACAGAGCACCTTCATCCTTCAGGTTCACGGTAAGAAGAATGCATTTATTTATATGGGCGACAGGTGGAATCCCGGGAACCTTGCCGACAGCAGACATGTCTGGCTCCCAATTGAATGGGAAAATGGGTACCCGGTAATAAGATGGTACCCCGACTGGGACCTGAAGAAACTTAAATAATGTTTTTGTTCCCTGTGGTTCATATCACATAACGATAGCAATCGGGATGTTGCCATGAAATGATAAATTAAAGTTTACTATCTTTGAGTATTAACATAATTTGTGAACTGAATTAATGTGAGATTGTTCTACAAAAAGATTCACAGAACCTGCTTAAATTCTGCCAATATGAAAAACCTGGTCCTTCTTTTGATAATTTCGGGATGCTTCTATTTGGCCTCCTGTAAAAAAGATTCCCAATCTGAAAATTTCAAATTTTTGACAGGTCCGACATGGGCCAGCGACAGTCTTCTTGCTAACGGCGTTGATGCCAGTGGCCCTGACGGAATACTTAAAAATTTCAAGGGAGATGCCAAATTTAATAAAGACTATACCGGCACTTTCGGAGTGTACACAGGCACGTGGAGATTTGCATTTGATGAAACGGAACTTGTTATATCAACAGATTCCCTTCCAATTCCGGTCACTACCAAAATTGTCGAACTAAACTCAATCTCTCTGAAAGTGACTACAATTTACCCGAATCCGCAAGGTGTTCCTACAAATATCAGGATGACCTTTAAGGCTAAATAATGAGATACACTTTTATCGTTTTAGCAATATTCCTGAACTTCATTTCGAATATTGCCTTTGCCCAGGGAGTGATAGAGGGCAAAGTATTTGATAATAATACACATGAACTACTTCGTGGGGTATATGTTATTTACAAAAATCAGGGCACTATCACCGATCAGAATGGCTCTTTCTTACTAAAATCAGATACAGGAAAGGTAAATATTATCTTCAGATTTATTGGTTACAAGCCTGTTACAAAAACAGCAAATGTAGGTTCAGGCGATACAATTAAGTTAGATATCGGCCTGGATATGGATATCCTCGAGATTGGGCAGATAGTAATCAGCGCAAATAAAACGGAACAGAGGGTTGCCGAGCTTACTGTCTCCATGGATGTCCTAAAATCAAAGGATTTCTTAAACACTCATATTACCGACGCCCAGGAGCTGATTACCAAAACACCTGGCATAGAGGTAATGGATGGACAGGCTTCAATAAGGGGAGGCAGCGGTTTCAGTTATGGTGTTGGAAGCAGGGTTCTTGCCCTGCTTGATGGTTTACCTGTAATATCATCCGATGCAGGAAATATAAAATGGGAATTTTTACCACTTGAAAATATTTCGCAGATTGAAATTATCAAAGGAGCATCATCGGTACTCTATGGTTCTTCAGCCCTGAACGGGGTTATTAACTTTCGTACCGCTGATGCAACAAATATACCTGTTACCCGGTTCTTTGCCGAAACGGGAATTTATGGAAAACCGGCAGATAAAAACTGGATATGGACTCAAACTCCATTAATTTTCTCTGATTTATCCTACTCACATCTGCAGAAAGTTGGAAAGACAGATGTCGGTATTGGAATAAATCTTTCTAATAATGATGGTTACCGGAAGTATAATAATGAAAAACTGGCAAGGGTAAGTGTAAGGCTTAAACATCATAATTTCGTCGTTAAGGGACTTTCATACGGAGTAAATATTAATTCAGGTTATACCGCAAAGAGAGATTTCATTCTATGGAATAATGCAGCAACGGGAGCTCTTATACAGGATACATCAACTGTTTCGCTGCTCCATGGAAGTTTTTTAGACATTGATCCCTATATAGCCTTTGATAATAACGGACCGCTTAAGCACGATCTGCGCATCCGTTTTCAGTTAGCTGATAACAGGTTTCCCGTAAGGAAAGATAAAAATTCAGATGCTTTCTCACTTTATGCCGAATATCAACTTAATTACAGGTTATCTGATATTTTTACTGTTATTTCGGGGATATCAGAAAGCTATAATAAAATACTGTCACACTTTTATGGCGATCATCAGGAAATAAACATTGCAGGATTTGCCCAGCTGGAAGCAAGTCTGATTCCAGGGTTAAAGATGGTTGCAGGAGTCCGGCTTGAACAAAATACCCTTGACGGAGAACATGATAAAATTGTTCCTGTATTCAGAACCGGAATAAACTGGCAGGCAGCTGAGTATACATTCATAAGAGGTTCATTCGGTCAGGGTTATAGATACCCATCTATTGCAGAAAAATTTGCATCAACAACCCTTGGCTCCATAAAGATATTCCCGAATCCATATGTAAAACCTGAGTCAGGCTGGAATTCGGAAATAGGCATTAAACAGGGAGTACTTATGGGTAAAACTAAAGGCCAGGCAGATCTGTCATTTTTCTTTTCTCAGAGCAAAGATATGATAGAGTTTCTGTTCGGCTCCTACCCTGACCAGATCACCGGTAATTACGATTTCGGATTTCAGGCAGCAAATATAGAACAGTCGAGAGTTTACGGGTATGAACTGGAATTTCTTCTGAGCAGGTCATTGGCGGGATTTAACACAACTCTCAGCGGAGGTTATACGTATATATATCCTGTTCAGTACAACCAGGTAACCCATAAAAACACTGATACATATTTAAAATACCGGAGGAAACATTCCCTTAAGATAAGTCTTGGTTCTTCCTATAAGAAGTTTGATGCAGGATTGGATCTTTTTGTGAAGTCAAAAATATTGAATATTGATGATGTCTTTCTGAATGAGCTTACAAGGGAGAGCATACTGCCCGGATTTTACGATTACTGGCTGCATGATAATAAGGCATACATGGTGCTTGACGGAAATGTCGGATACCAGGTCAGCAGGTTATTAAATCTTTCGCTTGCTGTAAAAAATATTACAAATACTGAATATATGGGACGTCCCGGAGATATTCAGCCCCAGCGTAACTACAGCCTCCGATTATCCGGAGCATTTTGAGGAACAAAAAATTATTTACTATTATGAAATCTGTTAGACTTAATCATTTTTCCCCTGTTTTCATATTCTCTGTAAGCTTTTTTCTTTTAAATTCCTGCAGGGAAAATGTTATTAATGAGGTCAGTGTGCCCGATTTTACCTCACTTTCCTCCCAGTTCAAATCACCATCTGCGGAATATACAACTGCACCATTCTTTGTGTGGAATGCAGATATCACAAAAGAGGAGATCGATAAATATCTCACTGACTTCAAAAATGCAGGCTCATGCCAGGTATTTATCCATCCGCGCCCGGGGCTTATCACTGAATATCTTTCCGATAAATGGTTCGAACTCTTTCAGCATGCTGTCAAAAAAGGAGAAGAACTGGGAATGAAAATCTGGATATATGATGAAGATTCGTACCCCAGTGGCTTTGGCGGAGGTCACGTTCCCGAAGAGATGCCTGAATCATACAACCAGGGACAGGGCCTTAAAATGACCCGGTTTGAAGTTCTGCCTGATACCTGCAACAGGTATTACCTTTGCCTTAAGGAAGGTAGTTATATTTACACCGATATAACTAACTCACTTTCTGGAGAAAAAGGGAAAACGGGAAAATATCTTCTTTTTTCAAAGACATTTAACAGCAAGAGCGACTGGTATGGTGGTTTTTCATATGTTGACCTTCTTTATCCGGGTGTAACCGAAAAATTTATTGAGGTCACTATGAAAGGTTATGAGAAATATCTTGGTCCGGAACTCGGAAAAACCATTCCTGGAACATTTACCGATGAGCCGCAGATAAATTCACCAGGTGGCATAAGGTGGACACCTGATCTGTTTGATGTATTTACCAAACAATGGCATTATGATCTGAAGACACATTTACCATCGCTTTATGAGGAGGTTGGCGACTGGAAAAAGGTAAGGCACAACTATACACAGACCCTGTTGCAGCTGTTTGTAGACAGATGGGCAAAGCCCTGGTTCGCCTACTGTGAAGAGAAAGGTTTGATATTCACAGGCCATTACTGGGAACATGAATGGCCAAATATGCGGCCGGGCGGCGATAATATGGCAATGTACGCCTGGCACCAGATGCCAGCTATTGATATGCTTTTTAACCAGTGGGATGATTCCACAACTGGAGCCCAGTTTGGAAATACACGGTCAGTAAAAGAGCTTGCAAGCGCTGCTAACCAAACCGGAAGAGAAAGAAAGCTCAGCGAAACTTATGGGGGATCAGGCTGGGATCTGACTTTTACCGATATGAAACGAAATGGCGATTGGGAGTATGCCTTAGGTGTAAACTTTATGGTCCAGCACCTTACTTGCTTCTCCCTTGCAGGAGCAAGAAAATATGATTACCCTCCTTCATTCGACTACCATGAACCCTGGTGGAACGATTATAAGTATTTAAATAATCATTTCGCCAGGTTATCGCTGGCATTATCATCCGGCCGTCAGATAAATGATATTCTCATACTGGAGCCAACAACCTCTTCATGGCTTTACGACTCTTATATAAACAGAGATAAAAGGAGTGAAGAAATTGGTCAGTCTTTTCAGACTTTTATTACAACACTCGAAAAGGGCCAGGTGGAGTATGACCTGGGTTCTGAAAATATTATAAAAGATATCGGAAGTGTTTCCGGTGGAAAGTTTATTGTGGGACAGGCCGGCTATTCCAGGGTTATTATTCCACCCATGACAGAGAACCTTGACCTGGCAACCTACAAACTGCTCAAAAAATTTGTTTCACATGGCGGGACTTTAATAGCTTTTTCAGTACCGACGCTGGTTGATGGTTCCGTTAATAAAGGACTTACAAGACTTTTTAGTAAAAAATCGGGTAAAATTATCCATGCAGATAAGCTAAGCCCCGAAATCATATCACAGTATGTTATAAATAATAATATCTCATTTGATGTAAAAAAAGGCGGTTCACTTTATCATAACAGGAAAAAACTGGCTGATGGCCAGATTATTTTTCTCGTAAATTCCAGTTTGAAAGAACCGGTTAACGGGTCACTGAATACAAATGGAAAAGACGCAATTGAGATGAATACTTTTTCAGGAGAGCTTACGGGCTATCCAACCCGGGTTACGGGAGACAAGATATCACTGTCCTTCTCCATACCACCGGCAGGAAGCCTTTTGTTATTCATCCCGGATATTAAACAGAATAATTACCCTTTACCTGATAAGCCGCTCAAAGCTGAAACGGTGAAATCAATATCTCCGTTGTCCATTACCCCAGATAATGAAAATGCTTTAATGATTGATTTCTGTGATCTCAAGGTAGGCAATGAGTATATTAAAGATTATCATACATATAATGCTGCAGATAAGGTATATAAGTTTTTCGGGTTTAAGAATGGCAATCCATGGAACACATCAGTTCAGTTCAGAACAAATACTGTCGACAGGGATACTTTCGGTATCAATACCGGATTCACTGCTACATATCATTTTACAATAAAGGGTAGACCGGATATTTCCAGCCTGAAAGCTGTTGTTGAACGACCCTGGCTATGGACAGTTACCATAAACGGTAATGAGATTAAACCTGAGAACGGCTTATGGTGGCTCGACAGATCGTTTGGAGTATTTAAAATAGGCAAAGAAATAAGGCCGGGCGAGAATTCACTCTCCCTGGAAGTCTCTCCAATGAAGGTAAATGCCGAAATTGAACCTGTTTATATAACAGGTAATTTCTCTGTTAAGCCCGTCGTTAAAGGCTGGGTTATTGAGCCAGCCACTTTGTCCTATACTTTAGGCAGCTGGCAAAATCAGGGATTGCCATTTTATTCCCGGGGAATGACATATAGTAAAGAATATAACATAGAAAATACTGATGGGAAATGGGAAGTCAGCCTGGGTAAATGGAACGGGACGATTGCAGAAGTCACTGTCAACGGACATCCGGGCCCTTTGATAGCCTTCCCTCCTTACGTTGCTGATATCACAGGATTGATCCGGCAGGGCAGAAATAAAATTGACATAAAAGTCATAGGCAGCCTGAAAAATCTTCTTGGTCCTCATCATAATGATCCGCAACCGGGTTTTGTCTCTCCGTGGACATGGCGTAATGTAAAAACCTATCCGGAAGGTGAAGATTATAAGATGGTTGATTATGGGTTGTTTGAAGATTTTACGTTGTTAAAGGGTGAAACATTGCAGAAATGAAATATTTTTCTACATTTGATCAATTATTAAATTGTAAACTTGATTAACAACCATAACCAAAACTATTATTAAACTGAAAACTGGGTATATTGTGCTTCATTACATCGTGCCCGCAAAAAACTTAAACTTAAATCAAAACCCATGAGAAAACTATTAACTTTTGTTGCTGTCTTGCTCATTTCAGGGGCTGTTTTTGCAGGTGGTCTGGTTACAAATAACAACCAGAGCGCTATGTTTACAAGGCTTCAGAATCGCAATGCTTCAACCGCGATTGATGCAGTGTATTTCAATCCGGCCGGTGTAACCAGGCTGGGAGATGGTTTTTTTGCTTCGATTAACAATCAGACAATTAGCCAGACACAGACTATCATTAATGATTATTCTTTTCTTTCAGGATCACCTAAAGAATACATCGGGAATGTAAGTGCTCCAATTTATCCCGGAGTATATGTTGCTTACAATACCGGGAAGTTGTCTCTTTCAGCCGGATTTAATCCTGTTGGCGGAGGTGGCGGTGCTACATATAAGAAAGGCCTGCCGTCTTTTGAGACAAGTGTTGCTGATCTGGTACCTCTGTTAACCAGCCAGGGATTTACAACTACTCAATATTCTGCTGATATTTACTTTAAAGGCACTTCAGTATATTTTGGTTACCAGTTTAATGTTGGATATAAAATCAATGACCAAATCTCTGTTGCAGCAGGATTACGTCTTGTCTCTGCAAAAAATACTTATAACGGATACTTAAAAGATATCAGTGTCAATCCAAATTATCCTGCATTTGGATCAACTTTTACAGGAGGAATGGTTCTTGCCAGCGATTTCTTTACTGCCGGTGCAACTATGTTAAATACATTAGCCGCTGGCTCAGCTGCCTTTGTTACAGGACTTCAGCCAATTGTAGATGCCGGTGCCGGCGCTACACCCCTTGCAAATGGTACAGCTGTTGGATTAACCACAGCACAGGTTGGACAAATACAACAACTTCTGGGAGCAGCCGGTTTAACTCCTGCTCAGATCGGTGCCATTTCCATTGCAGGTGCTCAGGGAACACTTGCAGTAGCCGGGCCTGCTTTTACAGCTAATGCAAATACCATGTCAGGATATGCAGCTCAGACACAAGATATTAGTGTCGATGCTGAAGAAACAGGTACAGGTTATACTCCAATTATCAGTGTTAATATTTCGCCAACAGACAATCTTAATATTGCCGTTAAATATGAGTTCAAAACAAAACTCGATCTTACCACAAAAGTGAATAATAACATGGGTGGAGGTATATTTATTGAAGGAGAAAAAGTCATAGCCGACATGCCGGCAATGCTATCTTTCGGAGTAGAATATAAACCAGTTGATAAGCTTATGCTTACCGCTAGTTTTAACGAATATTTCGACAAAAACGTCGATTATGATGGCAGTGAAACAGTTAATACTGATGAAATCGATAAGAACTTTCTCGAATTTGGTCTGGGTGCAGAATACGGATTAAGTGATAAACTGAGAATAAGCGGCGGTTGGGTACATACTTCTACCGGAGTTAATGTATACTATCAGAGCGATCAGAGGTACAGTGCAAACACCAACTCTTTCGGCGCAGGATTCGGTTACAGGATCACGGATATGATCGACCTGAATATTGGAGGCCAGTATACTTTCTATGCTGACGCTTCAAGAGATTTTACAGATCTTGCTCCCTATACTGAAACATACAAGAAAAAGACCTGGCTCATAGGAGTCGGACTCGATTTCTCTTTCGGTAAAAAATAAACAGAAATTATATTTTATTATATGAGGCTGATTTATCTAAATCAGCCTCTTTTTTCAGAATTTAATCCCCCTGGAATTAAGATTTTTTATGTAAAGCTGCATTTGCGGAACATTGGATATTAGTAACTTCTTATACCACTCATTTGCCTGGGCAGTATAGTTTTTCCTGACAAGCAGAGAGATCAAATCGGAATACAACGATCCCGTTATCCCATTTCCGGAGCTTCCAATGTTTTCTATTATGCCTTTATAAAGACTGATTGCAGTGTCGATCTCTCCATTGTCTACATCAGCAACGGCCTCATCTATCCTTTTATTCAGATCGCTGTTAAGAAGGATCCCATAAAACGAAAAACAGTTGTCGTTGCAATCCTCAATAAGATCAATCCACTCTGTTCCGGGGTGCAAAGGCGGGAAGGTAAGGGTAAATGCCAGCTTCTCTCCTATTGTTTTAAACTTATAATATTCTGGACATTGAGGTATCCCTGAAGCTTTAATCACTTTTATCCTTGTTCCGTCGGGGTAAATTATATAAATATTCCTGTCAGCACAAAATGCCCCGCCTGTAATCCTGTTCTCAACTGAAAGGTATAAAACAGTACTATCAGCTGTTAACTCTGCTTTTAAAATTGCAAGTGTTTCGTGGCTTTTCAACCCAATATTGGGTTGATTATAGGTCTGTGAGAAGATATTCCCAATGCCTGCTGTCAGAAAAAATAATACATAAAACAATTTTCTTTCTTTCATAATTGGCTGAATTTAAAAACTGCAATTTATAAAATTATTAGCCCATAACCATTTATTCGTTTCTTCAAAACTTGCAGAGATTCCTCATTCAGAATTGTTTGATTATTTGTAACACAGTTGTAATGTTTTATTAATCGCTCCTTAACCGGTATGTAACAAAGCCTGAAGATTTTTGCAGTGTAGAATTTATTGTAAAAAACCAAGCAAAGAGATGAAATTAATTTATTTAAAGAACAGGAAATATCTGATAACCTTATGTATTCTTGTTTCTTCACTGAAGATTTTTGGGCAGACAGGTGTAATTGAAGGCCTGGTATCAGACAAAAAGAGTAAAGAGGCTCTTCCCGGCGTTATCGTTTTAATTGACGGTACTTCCATAGGAACTGCAGCAGATTTCGAAGGACATTTTATAATACCAAATTTAAAACCCGGCAAATACAGGATTAAAGCATCCTACGTTTCATATAATCCTGTCATACTTGAAGATGTAACTGTTATTGCTGATAAAACATCGGAGATTTCAATTTCGCTTTCGGAAAATACTGTTACACTAGATGGTGTTACTGTAACCGGTGTCAGGAAAACAAATACTGATGTTTCCATGATTAACACTACCAGGATGAGTCCGCTCGTCTCTATCGGCATTTCAGGACAACAGATACTCCGATCGCAGGACAGGGACGCTTCCGAGGTAATAAGAAGGCTTCCCGGAACTACAATTATTGATGACAGGTTCATTGTAGTGCGAGGACTTGGTCAGAGGTACAATTCAGTATGGTTGAATAATACGGCAACTCCAAGTTCCGAAGCTGATGTAAAATCTTTTTCTTTTGATGTCATTCCGGCTTCCATGATTGAGAATATGTTAATAATTAAATCGCCTGCTCCTGAACTACCGGCTGATTTTTCAGGTGGTTTTGTAAAGATAACTACTGTAAATGTTCCCGAAAAAAATTCATTTTTTATTTCATACGGAACAGGTATATCAGAAGGTATTACATTTAAGAATTATGAAAAACATAATGGGAGCAGTACTGACTGGCTGGGGTTTGATAACGGATTGAGATCATTGCCTGCTGGTACTCCCTCACACCTTTCTGTTTTGGAAACAGCAACAAATCCTGAAATACATAACAGGATCACCGAAATCGGTCAGGCAATGAATAAAAACTGGACTACACAACCGACCACCGCACCTCTTGACCAGAAGCTTTCGATGGGATTCAACAAACGATTTAAAATGGGATCGCAGACATTTGGCAACGTCACCTCTTTTACCTATAGCAATGGTTATAATCACGATCTGATAACCAGCAACAATTATTCCATATACGATTTTAAAGATGATAAATCGACCTACATCGATCAGTTCCTTGATGATCGGTATACAAACTCGGTAAAGCTGGGCCTTATGCACAACTGGACTTGGTATCCGTCTGATGGTCAAAAGATCGAATTCCGTAACCTTTTCAACCAGATTGGTATGTCAAGTTCCACTTTGAGAACAGGCAGGGAATGGTATAATGATGGGAGGTATATTAAAGCTGCAGAATTAAAGTATCTGAGCAGGTCGATATATTCCGGTCAGATAGCGGGGGAACATTCATTCAGTGAAGGTTCAACAAAAATAGACTGGGTGGCCGGATATTCATTTTCGAATAAAAATGAACCTGATGACAAACGTTACAAATACATAAATAATGCACAGGATAATTCACCATTCGTAATTGTTTTTGCCGACAATGCCGACCTGTCATCAGAATCCAGAATGTGGTTTAAGCTCAGGGAGACATTATATTCAGGAGGAATAAATCTTGTTAAAAAGCTTGATATATCAGGATACCAGCCTGAATTAAGGTTAGGACTGTATCTTGAAGACAAGAACAGGCAGTTTTCTGCAAGGAACTTCGGATATGAGAAAGCCAGTAGCCTATCTGATTTTGGGATCACCGCTCTTCCAATAAATGAGATCTTCATGAATGAAAATATTAATCTTACTACAGGTATAAAGCTGGCAGAAATTACTGCATTATCAGATTCATACAATGCCTCCAATAAATTACTTGCGGGTTACCTTGCAGCAAAATTACCTTTCACAGATATGATCAGCCTTTACACAGGCTTAAGGATTGAGAAAGACAACCAGAGTCTGAACAGCTATCGACAGGGAACTAGCATTCCGGTCAATGTTGTTAGGGATACCTTAAACCTGTTTCCATCTGCCAACCTTGCAATAAACCTGAATTCAAAAAACATGATCCGGGCCGCCTATGGTCTTTCAGTTAATAGGCCTGAATTCAGGGAATTAGCTCCATTTTATTTCGTCGATTTTGATCTTAACGCAGGAATCTATGGAAATCCTTCAATTAAGCAGGCCTATATTCAAAACTTCGATTTGCGGTTTGAACATTATCCGTCCCCCAATGAGACATTCAATATTGGCTTGTTTTATAAACTATTCAAAAATCCTATCGAAATGGTTATTATGGGAAACAACCCCACTCAGTATACTTTTGAAAATGTTCCATCAGCGTACAGTTTCGGAATTGAAACGGATGTAAGAAAATCACTCGGATTCATATCAGGTGCCGAAAATTTTTCAATAATACTTAATGCCACACTTATCAGGAGCAAGGTGCTTTTCAACCCGGGTGATCTTAACCGTGACAGACCTCTCCAGGGACAGTCTCCTTATATGATAAATGCCGGAATATTCTACTATAATGACGATAATGGTCTGATGATAACTGCATTATACAATGTTATCGGGAAAAGGATAGTCGCTGTTGGCAGACCTTCTCCCAACTCCTGGGAGGATATTCCAAACATTTATGAAATGCCAAGGAATGTGGTAGACCTTGCAGTGAGTAAAAAGATAGGAAAGCACTATGAAATAAAAACAGGAATAAAAGACCTTTTTAATCAAAAATCGATTTTGACACAAACAGTGAATACTGCTGTTGATATGACTGGTCTTACCAATGGTGATATAACCGGAACCGAACATTTTAACAAAAAGCAGATTACAAAATCATTTCAGCCAGGAAGGTATGCAACTTTATCCGTTTCTTATAAATTCTGATTATCGATAAAAAAATTTGGACAGTAAAAACAATTTTAATAACTAAAAACAATTTTAAACATGAAAAGAATTACTCAAAGATCAAAACAAATGCTGGTTTTAGTAACAGGATTATTACTTCTTGTTTCAGCATGTAAGAAGGATCCGATTATTGTCAGTAGTATCTTGTTGGACAAGAATGACGCCACAGTGCAAGTAGGAGCAACGACAACTTTTTCAGTATTTATTAACCCTGCGGATGCATCTAACAAGAATATTACATGGAGTTCGGCCAGCGACGCAGTTGCAACAGTCAATAATGGAGTTGTAACCGGCGTATCTCTTGGGACAACCACAATTACCGCCGTATCTGAGTCAGATCCGACAGTTACTGCCACCTGTACTGTGCTGGTTACTCCTTCAACCGGGCAGGAGATTACCGTATCAGGAGATATCACTTCTGACGCACACTGGTATGCTGCTGCAAAGTATATGCTTTCCGGATTTGTGTATGTAAAAAGCGGCGCTACCCTGACAATTGAACCAGGTACAATTATTAAGGGTGTATCAGGGACCAAAGCTGCTCTTATGATTGAAAGAGGAGCTAAAATAAATGCAGCCGGTACTGCTGACAAACCAATTGTATTTACATCAGACAAACCAAAAGGTCAACGATCATATGGCGACTGGGGCGGCCTGGTACTTTGTGGAAAAGCACCTACCAATAAACATGATGATGGAGCCGGTGTTGGAATAGCTGAAGGAGGAATTGGTTCAGAATATGGTGGAACTGATCCGAATGATAATTCAGGTGTTTTACAGTATGTAAGGATCGAATTCCCGGGTATTGGCCTTACAGCAACTCCCAACAGTGAAATAAACGGTCTCACACTCTATGCAGTTGGTGCAGGAACTACTATCGATCATATCCAGGTTTCTTATTCAGGTGATGACTCATACGAATGGTTCGGCGGAACAGTTCAGATGAAATATCTTGTTGCTTTAAGAGGATGGGACGATGACTGGGATACAGATAACGGTTTCTCAGGCAAAGTTCAGTTCTTTGTAAGCCTTCGCGATCCTGCAGTTGCAGACCAGTCAACCTCGAATGGTTTTGAATCTGATAATGACGCTGATGGTTCAACTCTTTCTCCATATACCTCTGCTCTTTTTGTAAACGGAAGTGTATTTGGTCCTAAAGTTACATTATCGACGACTATTAATTCTCTCTTCGGACATGCAATGCAGATCCGCCGCGGATCACGTCTGTCGATTTATAATTCATTGATCGCAGGCTGGCCTTATGGATTATATGTCGATGGCACCCTCGGAGATTCACCTGCACAGGCAGAAGCCAATGTTCTTCAGATTGAGAACTGTGTTATGTCAGGAATGGGCACCTTCTATAAGGAAAATGCAACTTCCCTGCAGGGCACTGAAGCATGGTACCTCGATCCTTCAAGAAACAATGAAGTTATGGCAACCAATGATCTGCTCATGGTCACTGATCCATTCAACCTCACCAGCCCGAATTTCTTACCTGCTTCAGGTTCTCCGCTTTTAAATGGCGCCTCATTCGCCAATACCAGGCTGACTGATTCGTTTTTTACTCCTGTTAATTACAGGGGAGCTTTTGGGGATACTGACTGGACAGCAGGATGGTGTAACTTCGATCCTCAGAATACTGATTATTAATCAACATCAAACCATTCATCGGAATGGCTCTTAGCAATTTGGTTTTTACACTGGAGGGTGCCCTGTAAGGACACCTTCTTTTATTGTAACAATCATGTAATAATCGTTTAACATGGGTGTAATAATAATGTTACAATTTTGCGGAGTAAAACCAAATTGCTACTATGACAAACAAATTCATTTTATTGTCTGTCACTGTCTTATTAGTAATCCAAAACGGAAATCTAAAAGCTCAAAGTGACCAGGCTTTCACTCCTAACGGGAAACCGTTCGCTCTTATCTTCAGTGATGTAAACTACAGGTTAAACTCTGATGGAAACTCAAAGGCATTTGAAATAACCAGGTCCTACTTCGGTTATGAATATAACTTCACCAAAAACATATCAGCCAAAGTGAATCTTGATGTAGCTGATCCCGGCGTTGGGAAACTGCAAATGACAGCCTATCTTAAAAATGCTCTTGTACAATATAAAAATAAAAATTTCTCCGCACGGTTTGGAATGATAGGGACCGACCAGTTTAGCGTGCAGGAAAAACAGTGGGGTTATCGTTATATCTACAAGTCTTTTCAGGATGCACATAACATGGGCCCAAGTGCGGACCTTGGAGCCGCAATTTCATATTCGCCGGCTAAAATTATATCCTTTGACTTTTCAGCCTTAAATGGGGAAGGCTATAAAAAAATTCAGACCGACAGTACCTTTAAATACACATTCGGCATTACTCTTAAACCATTTAAAGGATTTGTGCTCAGGGGTTATTATGACATGATGGACCATAATTATAACCAATCAACAATTGCACTTTTTGCCGGTTATACATATAAGATTCTTAAAGCGGCTATTGAGTATAACACACAGAAAAACAACGGAATGCTGAATAGTCACAATTTTTCGGGCGTATCGGTTTATTCCTCTGTTGCAGTGGCAGAGAAATTCAGCGTATTTGCAAGGTATGATAATCTCTGGTCTGCCACACTGGCGGGTCAGACGGATCCCTGGAATTACAGTAAAGACGGACAGTTGTTTATGACCGGATTTGATTACTCGCCGACACCTGGTGTGAAAATTGCACCAAACTTCCAGGGCTGGTCGCCTTCTGACAAATCAATTCCATTTACATCAACGATCGCATTAAATTTTGAATTAAAGTTTTAGAATAAATAAAATCAATGAATCATATAAAATTATTAAGCATGAAAAATCTATTAATCCTGGCCATGATACTTACACTAGCGGTATCATGCAACAACGGAGGCAACAAATCTGCTGCCACCAGTGGTAATAATAAAGTGTCCCTGACTTCTGCAGGAGCTACTTTCCCTATGCCTTTCTATAACCTGGCTTTTAAGAAATATACAGAAAAAACAGGAGTACCAATGAATTACGGAGGAATTGGTTCAGGTGGAGGCATAAGAAGTCTTAAAGACAAAGTTGTGGACTTTGGTGCATCAGATGCATTTCTTTCCGATGCCGAACTTTCGGAAATGCCCGCTGCAATAGTCCATGTTCCAACCTGTATGGGAGCAGTTGTAATAGCCTATAATCTCCCCGGTGTTGACAGCCTGATGATGACTCCTGCGGTTCTTGTGAAAATATTCCTGGGAGAAATCACAAAATGGAATAATCCTGAACTTAAAGGAATAAATAAGGGACTTAAGCTTCCCAACATGAAGATCACAGTAGTTTACCGATCAGATGGAAGCGGAACAACAAATATCTTCAGCGACTATATGACAAAAGTAAGTAAGGAATGGAGTGATAAGATAGGTGTCGGCAAGTCGCTTAACTGGCCAACAGGAATGGGGGCAAAAGGTAATCCGGGTGTTGCAGGCACCATCAGTCAGACAACAGGTACAATAGGATATATCGGGTCAGAATATGCTTTTGCACAGAAAATCCAATATGCCCGTCTGCAGAACAGTTCAGGCAAATTTATCAATCCCAACGTCAAAACAGTAAGCTTTGCTGCCAAAGGCGGTATCCCTGCTGACACAAGGATAATGGTAACCAACTCATCAGATCCTGACGCTTATCCGATAAGCGGTTTTACATGGATAATACTTTATAAGGAGCAGAATTATAATGGCCGTACAAAAGAACAGGCGGAAGAGATTGTCAAGTTTCTTGACTGGCTCATCAGTCCCGACGGACAGGCTATTGCAGAAAGTGTCAATTACGCTCCCCTACCAGCCGATGCAGTATCTGTTGCCAGGAACATACTGAAGTCTGTAACATACGACGATAAACCCCTGCTTGCCCAGTAACACCGGGTTTACTAATGAACAGCGACAGATTAACCCGGGTATTTCTTTTTGCATCATCACTTCTGATACTGATGATAGCAGCCGGTATAGTATTCACTCTTGTAAGGGGTTCTGTTCCGGCATTCAAAACATTCGGTCTGCGGTTTATTGTTGCTGATGTGTGGAATCCAACAACAGGACGCGAATCATACGGAGCTCTGCCATTTATTGCAGGAACTCTCATAACATCTGTCCTGGCATTGATAATATGTCTGCCGCTTGCTTTTTCAACCTCCTTATTCATGGCCGAATATTTCAGGGGGACCCGCATAGCACGCATCCTGAGTTCCCTTGTAGACCTGCTGGCAGGCATCCCTTCAATTGTTTATGGTTTATGGGGATTCTACACTCTGAGACCACTGCTCATCTCACTGGGTGTCAGCAATCAGGGATTCGGGATATTTACATCATCACTAATACTGGCTATAATGATAGTTCCATACGCCACCTCGCTAAGCACTGAAATTATTGCCATGGTGCCTGATGAACTTAAAGAAGCTGCATATTCGTTGGGAGCTACACGCCGTGAAGTAATATTCAATATTATTTTGCCCAGTGCCCGTTCCGGTATAATAGCAAGTTATATACTTGCCTTAGGTAGAGCGCTTGGTGAGACCATGGCCGTGACGATGCTGATAGGAAATTCCAATGTCGTGCCTAAGGGATTATTTTCTACCGGAAATACAATGGCCAGTATTATAGCAAACCAGTTTGGGGAAGCCGGCGGGTTAAAGTTAAGCTCGCTGATCGCCATCGGACTGTTACTTTTTGCAATAACAGCCATTGTTAACAGCATTGGGAAATTTATTATAAACAGATTTTCAAAATAATTGAAAATGGCAGCTGCAACAAACCCCGTTCTTGTTGATAACATAAGCAGGAGAAACCTTAGAAATGATCTCCTGAAGGTGTCAATAATTATATTGTCGCTGATTACCATTATACCAATAGTATTTATCATAGGCAAAATAATTGTAAACGGGATAAGCCAGATAAATTTCAATTTTTTCGTACAACCATCGCCCGATTCTCTCCAGGCTATGACCGCTATTGCAAACAACCAGACCATACCTGGTGGTATTGCCAATGGTATAACAGGAACATTTCTGATAGTTATTGTTGCGTCATTGATGGCAATTCCCACAGGCATTATGATAGGAATATACCTTTATGAGAATCAGACCAGCCGTTATTCAGACTTTGTAAGGAATATCAGTGAAGTGCTCCAGGGAGTACCTTCTATCGTTCTGGGTATTATTGCATACATGTGGATTGTAAAAAACATCACCAACGGATTTTCTGCTCTGGCAGGAAGTGTTGCACTGGCCATTATGATGCTGCCCATGATAATAAGATCGACTGAAGAGACAATGAAAATGATCCCAAACGAGATAAGGGAAGCTGCATTTGCCCTGGGAGCTCCTTATCACAAAGTTATCTTCAGGGTGCTTATCCCAAGCTCATTCAGTGGTCTGTCGACAGGTGTTTTGCTTTCTGTTTCACGTATTCTGGGTGAAACAGCTCCACTGATGATGACCGCCCTTGGAAGTGCAGCAATAAATTATAATATTACTAAACCAACCAGCGCTGTACCTTTGCTTATCTGGGAGTTCTATAATGATCCAAATATGGTGAAGCTTGTATGGAGCTCATCACTTTTCCTGATGGCTTTCATACTAACTCTAAATATTACTTCAGGCAGACTTGCTGCTAAACATAAGACTGGAAGAAAAAGATGACAGAAAACCAACTACAAATTAATAACCCTGTGTTAAAAGTCAGGGACCTGGCTATTGCTTATGAAGCCGGCAAGTACGCGGTAAAAGAAATAAATGCTGCCATTGAAAGCAAGTCTATTACAGCAATCATGGGTCCTTCAGGCTGTGGCAAAAGTACCCTGTTGAGAGCTTTCAACAGGATGCACGAACTGTATCCCAATATTACAACCCAGGGCACTATCCTTCTTCATGACAGGGATATACATGATATGTCGACAATAGAGCTACGGAGGAAAATAGGCATGGTATTTCAGAGGCCTAATCCCTTTCCCACTATGACCATTTACGAAAATGTTCTGGCAGGTTATAGACTCAATGGGATCAAATTAAAAAGAAATGAACGTGATGAAATAGTGGAAAAGTCATTATCCGATGTGACACTATGGGATGAGGTTAAGGACTCACTGTTCAAAAAAGGTACTTTCCTGTCGGGGGGGCAACAGCAAAGACTGTGCATAGCCAGGGCTATTGCATTTAACCCTGAAGTCCTTCTGCTTGATGAACCAACCTCGGCGCTTGATCCGGTAGCAACGGCAAAAGTGGAAGACCTGCTTGTTCATCTGAAGGAAAAGTACACGATAATGCTTGTAACACATAATATGTCGCAGGCTGCACGCATAAGTGACAATTCCATGTTCATGTACCTTGGAGAACTTGTCGAATACGGCAAGACAGACATTATGTTCACCAATCCTAAAGACTCACGTACTGAAGGTTACCTTACAGGTAAATTCGGTTGATAGACCAGTAACACGTAAATTAACTAAATTGCATATAAATTAGAAAAGATGTATACGAAAAAAGAACAATCAATTCAGGAAATTATGAACAGTTTTAATGACATGGCCAACCTGGTCCTTTCGCAGTTGACCCTGATAGAGAAACTGATGTCGACAGATGATAAGGAAAAGCGGGAGGAATTGATTAATAAAATAAAGAAGAATGAACTGGAAATCGACTCATTCGAAATCTCAATAAGTGATCAGTTCATTAACTCCATCGTCCTATACCAGCCGGTAGCTTCGGACTTGCGCAAGCTTGTGGCAGTTTACAGGATGGTACTTAACCTGGAACGCATTGGTGACCTGGTCATGAATATAATGAAAACAATGCAGGAGCTGGATTCATCTTCCGAATACAAATCGATGTCAGAACTGCTTCTGAATATGCTGGTATCCGGGAAGATAATGGTTGAAAAGTCAATACTGTCCTTTGTTAACAGTGACCCGGACTTTGCTATCTGGACCATAAAGAATGATCAAATTGTAGATGAGATGAATCAAAAACTCCTCATCAACAGTATTGCAAAAGCCCGTATCAGTGAAAAAACCAAGGAAATGCTTCTGAGCTATGCAGATCTTAAAAATATAATTACAAATATCGAGAGGATTGCCGATCATGCAACAAATATTGCCGAGGCAACAATCTATTCACTTCAGGGTACTGATATAAGACATTCGGGTATCGATAAAAAACCCGATAATGAATAGTTCAAATCAACAATCCGCCGGATAATGGAAAACAGAAAATATAAAATACTAATCGTTGACGACGAGGAGGACCTGTGCGAAATACTTCAGTATAATCTAAATAACTCAGGCTTTGAAACTGAGACAGTCCATTCGGCTGAGGATGCCCTGAAAAAATCATTGCATAATTATGATCTGTTTCTCCTCGATGTTATGATGGGACAAATGTCGGGCTTCAGGTTTGCTGAAAAGCTGAAAAAAGAATATAAAATTAATGCGCCAGTCATATTTCTCACTGCAAAAGATACCGAAAATGATATACTTACAGGGTTCAGTTTGGGAGCTGATGACTATATTGCCAAACCGTTCTCTGTCAATGAATTGGCTGCCAGGGTGAAAGCCGTTCTGAAAAGAACTGAAAAAGAACTGAAAGAGGAAAATGAAATTCAGAAGTTTGGAAATATTGAACTTGACAATATAAGAAAACGTATAATCATCGACACTGAGAAGATCGATCTGACACGAAAGGAATTTGAAATATTGAAACTCCTTCTGGAGAATAATGGAAAGGTCTTCTCCAGAGAGGATATTCTCAGAAGAATTTGGGGCGGTGATGTAATTGTTACTGACCGGACCGTCGATGTAAATATTGCCAGGATCAGGAGCAAAATTGGTGTTTACAGCGCAAACCTTAAGAATAAGACCGGTTATGGATATTTTTTTGAATTCTGAACCACATAAATAATATTTCTGATGATCACTAGAAGCAGATTCCGTAATAAGCTTTTCATATACTACTTCGGAGTATTCCTTTTATTCACCCTGGTTATAGTTACCTATCTATATCACCGTGAGAAAAAATACAGGATTGAAACACTCAATGATGAGCTTTATAATATTACCCTCACAACAAACAATTTCATAAACGCCAATAATATAAATGAAAAGGAAGACTACAGGATCATAGATTCGCTGGTCAGGATTCTTCCACAACAGGAATTACGTATTACTATTATTGACCCTTCAGGAAAGGTACTCTATGACAGCTATGTAAAAGACTGGTCCATAATGGTCAACCATAAGACCCGACCGGAAATAATGCAGTCAACTTATTCTGATTTTGGGACCAATATCAGAAAATCAGCTACTACAGGGGTTTCATATTACTATTATGCAAGATTCTATAATAAATACTATGTAAGGGCAGCTGTTGTTTATGATATAAATATTGTCAATTTTCTTACCACAGAAAAAATGTTCCTGGTTGTAATATTTGCCCTGTTCCTGATAGTTTGGCTTGTATTACAGCTGGTTACCAATAAATTCAGTGAGTCCGTAACGAGGCTTAAGGATTTCGCTGTCACTGTAAGCCGTAACGAAACCTTTGACAATCATATACCATTCCCTAAAAATGAACTTGGCATAATCGGCGAAGAAATAATAAGCATTTATAATAACCTTCGAAAAACAAAAGATGACCTGGCAGTAGAAAAGGAAAGACTCTTCAATCACCTGAATGTCCTTAATGAGGGGGTAGCCTTCTATACAAACAAGAATGATAAAATACTTACAAACAGCCACTTTATTCAGTATATGAATATGATCTCCGGTGAATTGACCATTGACCCGGAAAACTTTTTCAGGATAAGCGATTTTAAACCTGTTATAGAATTCGTTGAGAAACAGAGAGCAACAGATGTAAAATCAACAGAACTTCCCCGGCTGGAATACCAGATAGCCAAGAGCGGAAAATATTTCCGGGTACAGTGTGTTATGTTCCATGATGAGAGTTTTGAAATTATCCTCAGCGATATAACAACAATTGAAACCAACAGGATAATAAAGCAACAGGTAACCTCAAATATCGCGCATGAACTTAAGACACCTGTATCCTCAATAAGAGGGTATATCGAAACAATAATTTCAGATGTTGAAATAGACCCTCAAAAGCAAAGGTACTTTCTTGAACGGGCTCTTGCCCAGACCGACAGGTTATCACAGCTTATAAATGATATTGCTGTGCTAAACAAGATAGAAGAAGCAGGAAGGAACTTTACTTTTGAGAAAGTAAGGATAAACGACATCATATGTGAAGTGAGAGACAATTTCAAATCGGCTATCGAACAGAAAAAAATGAGTGTCGAATGCCTTGTCGAAAACAATATATTGGTAAATGGTAACAGATCCCTGCTAATGTCTGTCTTTCAGAATCTCCTGGAAAATTCAATTTCGTATGCGGGTGAACACTGCATTGTCAGAATAAGCATGTATAACGAAGATCAGAAATACTACCATTTTTCTTTTTCCGATAATGGTATTGGTATTCCTGAAGAACACCTCGGACGTGTCTTTGAAAGATTTTACAGGGTCGATTCAGGAAGATCCAGAAAGCAAGGTGGTACAGGCCTGGGATTATCTATAGTTAAAAATGCCATATTACTTCACAAGGGAGAAATATCTGTCAGGAAAATTGAGTCGGGTGGAATTGAATTCCTTTTCAGTCTTCCCCGATATACAGCTAAAGAGTAAAATGATATTGATCTCAGATCGCATACCTCAGTTCTGACTTTTCTTCAAACATGCCTTTATTGTATTAAAAGTGTAATGAATACACTTATTCAGATTTGACTTAAATATAATATTAAATCATGCTTTATGATTTTAGCGCTGAAGCTGCCTGATTATCAGAACCAGTATCCGAAATTTGCAGAAAACGTGGGCGCTTTTACTGCATTTGAGTAACCTAACAAAATATCAATCGGCCCCAATATTGTTTTTACCGAGTAATCAATTCCCCCTCCCCAGAACTTTTTATCATTGGTTGACGTAAAGACATCATTGCTCTGATAAAGGAAATTTGCCATCATCGAAAGATAATGTTTAGCGCTGAACCTGAATCGCACTCCGGTCAGACCGCAGAGTGCAAAACGGTCAATAAGGTTGACCGGATTAAGTCCGACAAAAGGTATATTATAATCAAAATACTGTGAATATGGTGCGCCACCAGCCAGGGTAACCTTAAAAGCAGGAAAATCAGAACTGAAAATAGCACGGTTGTAAGCATTAAAAAGAATCGTGACCTTTTCCGATACCGGAAAATAATTCCTCATCCTGAATAAAAATATCTGACTCAGATAGCTGTTTGATCCGAAATTGCCCTGAAAAGAATACTCGGTATAAAGCTCTATGCCTTTTCGCGGGAAGTAATAATCATCGAGGTTATCAACTGACAGATAGCCGTATGCATTTGTAAGGTAGCTGTTTCTCTCATAATCAGCTATAATTATATTGCTGCGGCTGTAGATATCTCCCCTGTAGTATTCTTCTTTTAATCCCATGCCAATTGTGTTCTGGTGAAGAAATCTTTTATAAAGGTAAAATGCTGCAGATGAATAGAATAAATTTGCTTCATATAACTTTTTCCCGTCATTATATATATTGTAATTCTGGTATTTGCCTTTAACCTCAATACCGGCTGTCGGAAAATTTCCTTTGCTTGTTTCAGCAATAAAAGTAATGCCCGGATTTGCAGATAGTTCTGCGCTGGCTGAGACCTGTCCAAACCTTTTTCCATAATTTTTGCTTGTCAGGTTAACCATAAGAGCAGCGGCATCGGTAGTATTAACCTTAAAACCAACATAATGATTAATAACATTTTTTTCAGTTATATTAAGGTTAAGAGTTTTACCTTTATCACTATCGGTAAGATCGAAATATATTTTATCGAAAATACCATAACCATAAAGCTGGTTTATAACACCTTTAATATCAGCATAGGTGTAATATCCAGGCGTGGACATATCAATACTTTTCAGAAGAAAGGCAGCATCTGCTTCAAATTTACCGGATAGAGATATATTGGTTATAAACCATTTTTCCGGGGGTATGTACTCTCTTGAAATTACACGTGGCTGAAGATTATTTTCAACTTTCAGTTTGTGTATCTGTGATCTTGCTTTATTGGCAGCAGCTTCTCCTCTTTTAATGAGAGTATCAACTGCCTGATTATTAAAACTCGTTAATGAATACCCTGTAAGATCAGGTTTAATAAGCACATCACAGAGGGTGGAATTAACAGAATCCTTCTTTTGATCAAGAAAACTCATCATTTGCCCGAAAACGTTCTGAAGAGATTTTATTTTGTCCCTGTTAACAAAGTCCCCGGTTATATCAACACCAATAATAATATCTGCTCCCATTTTTTTTGCCACATCAACAGGGAAATTGTTGACTGCACCTCCATCGATCAGTACCCGTCCATCGCGTTCGAGATACTGGAAGACTCCAGGTACCGCCATACTTGCGAACATAGCTGTCGGTAAAAATCCGCTTTTAATATCTACCTCTTTGCCATTTTCCAGGTCAGCTGCAACACAGGCATACGATATTGGTAATTTACTGAAATCCATATTATACGGAACATTGGCAGCCAGGCCACAGAGTAAATTGAGAACATTTTGGCCTTTTATGACGCCCTGGGGAAGTGAGATTTTTTTCTTATCGTTCACCTGTAAAGCGAAAAGATAACGCTGCTGAATCACCCTGTCGGCTCTTGAAAGGTAAAATCTCGGAAGATCATCCAAAAAAAGTTCCTGCCAGTTTTGCTTCTTGCATAAGGCTTCAAGATCATCAGCAGTATAACCAATTGAATAGATCCCTCCGACAAGACTTCCAATACTTGTGCCGACTATAATGTCAATCGGGATGCCTTCCTCTTCCAGGACTTTCAAAACACCAATATGTACAAAGCCTTTGGCTCCTCCCCCGCTTAAAACTACAGCCACTTTCGGTCGGTTTAGCGTATCTCCCTTACTCTGACCCGAAATTAATTGAGGGAGAGATAAAATGATTATTAATGGGATGATTCCTAAAATATTTTTTATTGAAATCCTGAACAACATTTGTTTATTTGAGATTAAATAATTATTACACAAAATTACACAACAAATTAAAAGCCTTAGCATATATTTCAAAATTGTAAGAGATATAAATTTTTGATTATATTTCCATTCCCTAATAGAAAACATATTGCATATGAATAATTCATGGCTTAAATGGGCTACTGAACTTCAATCAATAGCACAGGCAGGTTTAACTTTCTGCGAAAATGATTATGACCGTGACAGGTATGAAAAGATCAGAAATATTTCAATTGATATCTTGCACAAATATACTGATATCGATCACAGTAAGATAAGAGAGATTTTTGCTTCGGAAACAGGGTATCAAACTCCAAAGGTTGATATCAGGGCTGTCATCATTAAAGAGGACAAAATACTGATGATCCATGAGAAAATAGATGGGAAATGGTCATTACCCGGAGGATGGGCTGACGTAAATACATCGGTAGCCGAATCGGCTGTAAGAGAAAGTTATGAGGAAGCCGGTGCAAGGGTTAAACCAACAAGAATAATAGCTGTTCAGCTGGCAAACAGGCATAACAATCCTGACTTACCCTTTACTATTTATAAGATATTTGTTGAGTGTGACATGATTGACCACTCTTTCAGGGAAAATATCGAAACCCTCGACGCCGGATTCTTTCTGTTAGATTCATTACCGCCCCTTTCAACAGAACGTAATACAAGAAGTCAGATCGAAATGTGTTTTAAAGCAAAAAAATCCAGGGTTTTCGAGGCTATCTTTGATTAAAAAGGTTAAATTCAAGTCCTGTATTGACATGCCAGGCATGTCAATACAAAATATAACAAAAGAACCATAAATATGAAATACTCCAAAAGAACATCCGTCGTTTTTGCTTCGCTAATTTTAATGTCATTTTGTCTTAAGGGGCAGGTAAAGAGCCCCCTTCTCGACGGAAAAGAAAGAGTAGCCCTTACCAAGAAGCAAGCTGAGATGAAGGCTAACTCTCCTTTCAGGGATATGAAATGGCAATACCTTGGTCCGACCAACATAAGCGGCCGCTGCACCGATGTTGAAGCTATCTCTCCCCGTGGCGGAAATTATACCATATGGGTTGGTTCAGCAACAGGAGGCGTATGGAAATCAGTAAACGAAGGAACAACCTTTGAACCTGTTTTTGAAGGAATGCCTACAGCTTCGACAGGAGACATTGCAATTGACCCGAATAACCCTGATGTAGTTTGGGTAGGTACAGGGGAGGCAAACATTTTCAGAAGCTCAAATGCCGGTTGCGGAGTTTTCAAAACAACCGATGGCGGAAAAACATGGAAACTAATGGGACTGGAAAACACTTATACAATTGGTCGTATCAGGATTAACCCGAAAAATTCAGATATTGTTTACGTTGCAGCTACAGGACATGAATATACTCCCAATGAAGAACGGGGATTATATAAGACGACCGATGGCGGTAAGACCTGGAATAAAGTACTTGGTATTGATGTAAACACTGGCATTTACGATTTGGTTTTAGACCCCACAGATCCTGATATTGTCTATTGCACATCCTGGGAAAGGATAAGATTGAAATGGAATGATCCGAGAACTACTGAAAAAACGAAAAATTCAGGAATATGGAAATCAACTGACGGAGGTTTGAACTGGAAGAAAATTAACAATGGTCTGCCCGAGGCAAATAAGCGTGGAAGAACAGGAATAGATATCTCTCGTTCAAATCCAAAAGTGCTGTATGCTTATGTAGATAATTATGAACTAGCATATAAAGCTCAGCCGGGAGAAAAAGACTCATATGGCCGTCAAAAGAAAGATGTTATCAAAGGAGCTACAATTTACAGGTCAGATAATTCAGGTGAATCATGGACACAGGTCAGTGGGCTTACTCCGGATCAAAAGAAATTTATGGAAAGACAATCAGGTACCTATGGATGGGTTTTTGGCCAGATAAGAGTGGATCCAAATGATGAGAATATTGTATATAGTATGGGGCTCGGTTTAAACCAGTCGGTCGATGGCGGCAAAACCTTTAAGCCACTCTACGGACAACATGGCGACCACCATGGTCTTTGGATTGATACCGAAAATTCCAATTATCTGTTGAATGTTGAAGATGGAGGCCTTGCTATCTCATATGACAAAGGAAAAACCTGGAAAACGCCTATTGAGGAACTGCCACTGGCACAATTTTTTAATCTTACATTCGACTTCAGCACTCCTTTCAGGGTTTTTGGTGCAATTCAGGATCATGGTAGTTTATTTGGGAAAGTTGATCTGTCGAGAGGCCGTGACAGGGTACCTGAAACCAATTTTACATATACGCTTGGAGGCGAAGGTACAACACAGGCAGTTAATCCGGTAGACAATAATACTATTTTTGCCAGTAGCTATTATGGAAATCTTTCAAGAGCTGAATTAGATAATTTCCCGGCGAGCATAAAAGACCTGCTCCCTGCTCCTTTGCCAGGTGAAACTCCTTTAAGAGGTCAATGGGTAGCACCTACAATAATTTCAAAACATAATCCCGATATTATCTATCATGGAATGCAATTTGTTATGATGTCGAGAGACAGGGGAGATACATGGGAATTTATCAGTCCCGATCTTTCCTACAACGATCCTGCTAAACGAGGCGACATCAATTACCAGACAATTTCCGTGCTGGATGAATCACCGCTCAGGTTTGGTCTTATTTATGCAGGTACAGACGACGGACGTATCTGGAGAACGGAAGACGGAGGTAAGAAATGGATTGAAATAAGAAATGGCACTGTCCCCCAGAAGTTCGTTTCACGTATTGTTGCCTCTGGTTTTGATATTGGAACTGTCTATATGACACAGACAGGCAGAAGAGATGATGATTTCCAGGTATACATCTGGAAATCAACGGATTTTGGCGACACATGGCAGGATATATCAGGTAATATTCCTGTAGGACCGGTAAACGTTATAAGGGAAGATCCTGTTAATAAAGATATCCTCTATGCAGGAACCGATGGCTGTGTTTATATAAGTAAGAACGGAGGCGGGAAATGGGATATACTGGGACATTTGCCATTCGCCTATGTTCATGATCTGGCTGTCCATCCACGCGATAACATGATAATAATAGCAACCCACGGACGAGGTATGTGGGTGATGGATGCAAATCCGATAAACGAAAAAGATAAAAGGAGAGATTATTACGATTATGACGATCCTGAAGAATAAAATAATATTTATAATTTTTCGGCTAATCCCTTTAGTAACCCGGGCCACCAGTTGATTTTGCCCCATTTACTACCGTTTCTTACAATTATTATATTTTTTGAAGGACAAACATATATGAATTGCCCCAGCATCCCTATTGCCAGAAAATCATAATTTTCTTTGTCTGATTTTAGTCCCCACCACCCGTATTTATAATATAGGCGCTTATCATTAAAAAACATTGAGTAGGGATAGAAGTTCTTAGCTATATAATATTGATCATCAGGAGGTTTCAAAGGACTTGTCGACTCTTCAATCCACTTTTCAGATATGATCTGTTTACTGTTCCATTTCCCCCGGTTCAGGAATAATAGTCCGAATTTAGCAAAGTCAATACTCCTTGCATTTATACCGCTTTCCATTTTGGGAAATCCTGTGTTCCTGCTATCCATACTCCAGGCTGCAGGAAATTCCATCTGGATGGGCTTCCATATTTTATCCTGCAGGTATGTATAAGGAGAGCAACTTGTGGAACGTTCCAGAATAATACCGAGCAAAATTGTATTATAATTCACATATTTAAAATACTGACCCGGCTGATATTCCTGTTTTGTATTTTTAAGCACAAGTTTTTTCAAATCGGGATAATGATACGATTTAGGTTCATCTGCCCAGGGATAATATGATGTTTTATATTTAATGCCTGAAGACATGGTTATTAGATGTCTCAAAGACAAAGAATCTGATACTTTGCCCTTGAGCTCAGGTACATAATCAACAACATTGTCATCAAGACTCTTTATAAATCCCTCATCTATTGCAATCCCTATTAAGGCTGAGGTAAATGATTTTGATGTTGAAAAGGAAGTATTTATCGATTCACGTCCATAACCATTAAAATACTCTTCATACAAAATTGTATCATCTTTTATAACGATAAAAGATGTGGTTCCGGTAGATTTTAGAAATTCATTCAATGAAGAACGTACTGCCTCATTTTTATATTTGTATTCAATATTCCTGAATAAATCAGAAGCATAAAATTCCCCGGATTCATCTCTTCTGAATACAAAGTATGGTTTATCACAACCGATTTCCCTATTAGGGAATTTTTTGTAATCCTTACTGGTTACATTATTCCAGAAAATATATCTTTTTAAATAAGCAAAGGAAGCAGACATAATATAATTTTAAATATCAGCTGAAAAAGTTACATGCCTTTATATCCAAATATTCGGTATTATGACAAATCAATGAACTCTATAACTCTTTAATACCCCAGAATTTATTTACATCGGTCCATTTTGAAATTTGCGGTTTTACAAAATTACGCCTGGTCTGTTCCATGGTCAGCCCCCGGATTTCAATATTTGAAATTAATGAAGGTGCCATGCCTGCCTTATGAGCAAGATTGATAGCAGGAATCGCATCCATTTCAAAACCCATTATATTGGCTCCAACCATATCTGTTGCAAGCGGAGAGGTGCCGGCAATGATCAATCCCATATTCACCAGGGTTCCATCGGATGGACCATTACCCTCCATGGCACTGGTTGCATCGATAACCGATAAACCTGTTCTGACAGCACGGTTCATATCTATTACTTCATAAGCAACTCCTTCGGAACCCCTCTCGGCAGCCCGGTCATGCAACCAGGATCTTACAGAATAATATTCAGTTCCGGGATAAAGCCCGATTAGGTTTTTCATAGCCAGTGTGACAGTAGCCAGAACGTGCGTTTTCATCATAGGTACTGAGCAGACTAAATCGACATCAGAGAGTACTTTATGAATTTTCAAAGATTTTGCTGCAAAACCTTCTTTTAACGGGACTTCAACAATATCCCCCGAATGCAGGTTTATAAGGGGAATATTTAACGACTCTGCCAGTTCGGTATATCCGAGTGTGTCAAATACATGTTTTTGCATCCTGTCGAGGATATCCCTTTTCTTTGTCCTGTAGGTGTCATTCCCTATCACATTGAAAGATTCAGCCGCAGCTGAGCCTTCTCCGATCATTACTTTTTTCCCCGACTTTTGCATGAGCCTGGCTACAGCTTTTATAACTTCCGGTTTAGTAGTACACCGGGGATCGGGCGCCACAAGATTTGGCTTCAGCAATACTGTCTCTATCCCTTTTGTCACGTTCCCTATGCCCCCCAGCAGGTCAATTGCTTCTTCAACTGCTTTTGCAATATTGCCATCTTTGACTCTGACAATGCTCACAACATCCTTCCGTGATTTCAGATCAATGTTTATCCCGTAAAGATTTTCCAGTCCCAGGATTGAAGATCCTATAGTTGCAACAGTTGTATTGTGAATAAATTTACGCCGGGAGATTTTATACTTTTTCATAATATAGATTCCTTTTAAGAGTCTAGACTCAATCAAATTAAGTACTAAGATCGCAAAATCAGAGAATAAATGAAAGACAATAATTGGCTTAACTACTCAGATGAAGATATTTTCCATCTCTTTTGATTACCGTGCCAATTATTGAAGCTGATTCCAGTCCGGCTTTATGCAGGTCGGCAAGCACTGCTTCAGTTTTGTCAGCAGGGGCACTCATTAGAAGGCCACCTGAGGTCTGTGCATCAAAGGCTATCATTTTGAGATTGTAATCAAGCCCTGGTGAAGATAAGAGATGCTCATCAACAAATTCAAGATTGCGGAAGGAAGCTCCGGGGATACATCCGTCATCAATAAGATGATAGGTACTACCAATGAGAGGAACCTTTCCCATGTTTAAAGTAACAGATACCTTGCTTGCCATTGCCATTTTTAATGCATGGCCCGCCAGACCGAAACCTGTAATATCAGTGGCTCCTTTTATATCGTGTTTCTTCATGACTTCAGCTCCTGATTTATTCAGAAGCTTCATAAGTCTTTTTGCTTCAAGAATATCCGCTTCACTAACCATTTTCAGTCTTTGTGCTGCCATAATGATTCCGGTTCCGAGAGGTTTGGTGAGAATAAGGTTATCCCCAGGATGAGCACCGGAATTGGTAATGATCTTTGCCGGATTAACATAACCAACAACCGCAAGACCATACTTCGGAGGGAAATCATCAATTGTGTGTCCGCCTATAATCCTGACTCCTGCTTCAGATGCTTTATCATATCCTCCCTTCATGATCTCTGCATAAGCTTCCATGGGTAACTTTGCAGCAGGAAACATCATTATATTCAAGGCAAGCACAGGGTCTCCTCCCATGGCATAAACATCGCTGATTGAATTGGCAGCAGCAATCTGACCGAATTCATAGGGATCGCTGCATACAGGAGGGAAAAAATCGGTGGTCAGAACAAGAGCCAGGTTATCGTTTACCCTGTAAACGCCGGCATCGTCATGGGTATCGATATCAACCAGGATATTCGGGTCGATAGGCAAAGGGAGATATTTAAGAATCTCCTCCAGTTGTTTTGGTGAAATCTTGGCTGAACAACCGCCATATTCAACCATTTGAAGCAGGTCGACTTTCATTCTGAATATCTTTAATTTTATCAGGGCCGGACAATATTCCCGGCAGATGCCATTGCTTCCGCTATAACATACATATTACTAAGGATGCCCGTCCCGACACCCGATTCAAGAGCATAATAATTAATACATGTGGCACAAAGCAGTAATTCAACTCCCATTTTCTCAAGATCCTTGAGATCTGCAATAACCGGAGAGTCTTTTGCTGCCAGCGTTACTCCTTTATTGTAAAAAACCATTTTCGCAGGTAATCTGTCAAGATCTTTTATTGCCTTAATGAAATTTGCCATAAGCAGGTGGCCAAGATGATCATCTCCTTCGCCCATCTTATCTGAGGTGATCGCTATTATATAATTCCCTTTTTCGAAATGGTTAATACCGTTGTCACAGTAATCCTCTGCTTCAGGATGCACCATTTCACCGGCAGATTTTGTGATTGTCAGGCTCCAGACTCCTCCCTTTTCACTCATCTGGAATGCAGTGTTATTATCTTTAAGAAAACGTGTCACATTATTTAATGATGTCTGATTGTCAGTCAAGACAATAAATGATTCTCCCACAGCTGATTCCTTAAGTGCTTTTCTAGTTGCAATTAGCGGGGCCGGGCACAACTGCCCTTTTGTATCTACTACTCTCATAAACTGTAAATAAAAATGAAATGCAAAAATACAAAAGAAATGTTGAAATGTCGAAATGGGGAGTCTTCTCACAAAATATTTAAAATATTACATTGAAATTTTATAATTTTGGAGGTTTAAAAAATCATTTGCCATGAAAAGAATAGACTTGGTTTCAATCCTAATAACTCTATTATTTGTTTCACAGAATTTATCAGCACAAAATACTATTACGAAAGAATCCGTTACCGGATCATGGCTTGGCAGAATAAATACAGGTGCAATATCACTGAGGGTAGTATTTAACCTGTCTGTTATCGGAAACGACAGCCTTGTGGCTACACTCGACAGTCCCGACCAGGGAGCAAAGAATATTAAACTTGGACTTGTTACTCTATCCGGCGATTCATTAAAAATCTCAGCAGCCACGCTTATGGCAGAATATAAGGGTACAATAAAAAACGATACTCTTATTGAAGGAACCTGGACCCAGGCAGGAAATACCTTCCCACTTGATCTTGCAAAACTTAAAAAGGAATATACGATTAACAGACCACAGGAACCTAAACCTCCCTTTCCATATAAATCTGAAGATGTAACGTTTCGTAACAGCAAATTTAATATTAAACTTGCCGGAACACTTACAATTCCCGAAGGTAAAGGTCCGTTCCCTGCAGTTATCTTAATAACCGGATCCGGACCACAGAACAGGAACGAGGAACTTATGGGCCATAAGCCTTTCCTTGTAATAGCTGACTATTTATCCAGGCATGGAATTGCTGTTCTGAGATATGACGACAGAGGTGTGGGAAAGTCACAGGGCAGTTCTTCTGATGCCACTACTGCTGATCTTGCCACAGATGCAGAAGCGGCTTTTGAGTTTTTAACAGACAATCCAGAAATTAATCCAAAAGACATTGGACTGATGGGACACAGTGAAGGTGGTCTGATTGCACCGATTGTTGCATCGACGAATCATAATGTAGCGTTTATTGTGTCACTTGCAGGACCGGGAGTTACGGGAGAGCGGATCATTATCAGGCAGTCACAGGATATCAGCAGATTAATGGGTATAAGCGAGGATAAAATAAAAGAAAACACTGAGACAAATAAAAAGCTATATTCCGTACTCAAAGAGGAAAAAGATAATAAACTGGCAGAAGAAAAAATAATAGCCCAGTATAAAGAAATACTGGAAAAGCAAAAAATGTCACAGGAAGATATTAATAAAGCTGTCAATCAGCTTAAGGCCACTTTTGGTGCCAATACCTATACATGGTTCAGGTATTTCATTATGACAGATCCTGCAGTTTTCTGGAAAAAGGTAAAATGTCCGGTACTTGCCCTTGATGGTGAAAAGGACACCCAGGTTTCAGCAAGTGAAAACCTGCCTGCCATTGAAATGGCGCTGAAATCATCCGGGAATAAACATGTAAAAACGATAATGCTGCCTGGATTGAATCATCTTTTTCAGCATTGTAAAACAGGACTACCTTCTGAATATTCAGGTATTGAAGAGACATTCTCACCCGAGGTCCTTAAGATTATTACAGATTGGATCCTGGCCTTATAGGAATTTCTGCCAGTTTTTTAAGAATCATTCTTCCCCTGGCAATAATGGCTCCGGAACCATCCTCCATAAGGATACGGATTGATGTTGAAAGTTCGTTTGCAAGTTCAGGATAAGTCAAAGTCAGCGTGTATAAGATCTCCATTGAATAGACTTTTACAGCAACGGCTGTAAACCCTGAATTAAGAGAACCAAAACAAAAATCGGTAAGTAAACCATGTTGTTTTCTGCTTAATTTTCCAAGATCACTTAATGAAATTATGCGCAGAAAAGAGCGCAATGTGCTTTCGTTATCTATTCTATTCAGATCCTCAACCAGTTGGGGAAGATATGGATAAATAATTTCAGGTACCTGATCACAGACTTTGGTGAGTATCCACGATGAACGGAATGCAAGTTTTGTATCAGAAGAGTACGAAAATTCCATGAGTTTCAGGAATATTTCAGAATTTTCAACTGCGGATATGGCAACCCATTCAGCTTCTTTCATCCCCATTATATTATTTATCAATTGCTTAAGGTCAGCCTCATTTACGTCTCCCTGCTTTGAATCAGCAGTATTTTGTGCCATTTCTTTTGTTTCACTCAGAACATTTCCCAAATAGCTTCTGGCAACAAAAACATCGGCTTCCGAAAAATCCAGTGACATCAGTTTTTCTGACTTAACCCACTGATAGGCCAGATGCTCTGAAAGAAAGGGAATTTCATCCAGCGTATCACATATAAAGGGAATCAGTCTGATCTTCTTATTTCCGTAATCATGTTCCACAAATGGAAGTTTAGCACAAATAATAATATCCATGGAGAGTTCTTCCTCCACTTCTCTGATAATACACTCCTCCTCAGTCTCACCAGGAGCAAGTTTACCACCGGGAAACTCCCATTTAAAAGGATGATCTGTTGCTTCTCCCCTCTGGACAACCAAAACCTCATCCTCTTCATTCCTTATAATTGCGCAGGTAACACTTATCATTGGCAAAATTAATCTGAAAGCTCCTCATAAAGCGGTATCACAACCAAATAATCAGGTCTCGTCTGCCCGGGATTAAACTTACCGGCATAATGAACCATCCCATTTGTGACAACTATATATGGTACTTTATAGTTCATGTTATAAGTGGCTATCTGTTCAAATACACTTTCATTCAGTTTAATATCCGGCGATTTACACTCAACTATCATAACGGGCTTGCCCTTCCGGTTGTGAACCAGTATGTCCGCCCTTTTTTTCAATTTATTTATTCTGAACAGAACCTCAATTCCAATAAGTCCGGCAGGATATTTCCCTTCATTAATCAGGTACTGAACAAAATTCTGCCTTACCCATTCTTCAGGCGTGAGCTTCACATATTTCCTCCGTATCGGGTCGAGAATCATTTCATTCCCCTCATTCCCGACGATTCTGAATGAATATTGAGGCAGGTTTAACTGTTTCAACTTAGTTTTTGTATTTTTGTTGGCTGAATAGCAAAATAACTAAATACTATTTTTTAAAAATCTTAGTGTCCCTTTGTGAAATCCTGTACAAATATATTTAGATAATAGTAAATTGAAATTAATATATGAAAACCAAAGAAGAAATTGTTAATAACTGGTTACCTCGATACACCGGGAAATCACTGGATAGTTTCGGTAAATACTTTCTGCTAACAAATTATCTGCATTATGTTGAACTTTTTGCAAAATGGAACAATGTTGAAGTAGAAGGCAAAGATAAGAACATGCCCAGTGCCACTGCCGAGGGCATAACCATTATCAATTTTGGGATGGGGAGTCCCAATGCTGCTACAATAATGGATCTTCTTAGTTCAGTAAATCCTCATGCTGTTCTTTTCCTTGGAAAATGCGGCGGCCTAAAAAAGAAAAATACTCTGGGCGATCTCATACTCCCAATAGCTGCAATAAGAAGTGACGGAACTTCCAATGACTATTTGCCTATTGAAGTTCCTGCCTTGCCTGCATTTAAATTGCAGAGTGCCATCTCAGCCACAATAACAAGGTTTAACAGAGAATACTGGACAGGGACTGTATATACAACAAACAGAAGAGTCTGGGAATTTGACGAGAGGTTTAAAAAATACCTTGTAAAAACCCGTGCCATGGCGATTGATATGGAAACAGCCACTATATTCACTGTAGGATTTGCCAATGAGATACCCACTGGAGCGTTATTGCTGGTATCTGACCAGCCAATGATTTCTACAGGGATAAAGACTGAGGCAAGCGATAAAAAAGTCAATGACGAATATGTTGAGATGCATCTTCAAATAGGGATAAATTCTCTCAGAGAAATCAAGGAGGACGGAGTATCCGTAAAACATCTAAAATTCTGATAATGGCTGTTACCTACGAGGAGATAGTTTCCGACCTAAAGAACCGTATATTTAAACCAGTTTATTTTCTTGCCGGGGAGGAACCATATTATATTGATCTCATTACAAATTACATAGAAGAAAAAGTATTACTGGAAGATGAGAAAGCTTTTAACCAGATTATCCTTTACGGAGATGATACCAATATCCCTTCAATAATAGATACAGCACGCAGGTTTCCCATGATGTCCAGTCACCAGGTCATTATTATCAAAGAAGCTCAGTCGTTGAAAAAGCTTGAGGATCTGATTATTTACCTCGAAAAGCCTCTGCTTTCAACAATACTTGTGTTCTGTTACAAATACAGAACAATTGATAAAAGAACAAAGCTTTTCAAAGCCCTTGAGAGTCATGGAACATATTTTGAATCACCAAGGGTACGTGATTATCTTATTCCGGGCTGGATTGAGAGATACTTAATGACCAAAGGCATAAAAACGGATCCCAGTGCGAGTGCAATGTTAACTGAATATCTCGGGACTGATTTGCATAAGATTGTAAATGAACTTGATAAACTTATCATTACCATGCCCGAGGGCAAACCTGTTATAACAACATCGCTGATTGAAAAAAATATTGGGATAAGTAAGGATTACAATAATTTTGAACTGCAAAAAGCTATAGGTGAGAAGGACATACTCAAGGCTAATATGATCGTGCAACATTTTGCAAACAATTCAAAAGATAATCCCCTCACCCTTTCCATTGCTTCTCTTTTCGGATACTTCAGCAAATTGCTGACATATCATTACCTGACAGATAAATCAAAAAATAATGTTGCTGCCATGCTAAAAGTCAATCCTTATTTCGTTAAGGATTATGAAAATTCGGCAGCTATATACAACGTTTCAAAAACTGTGCAGATAATCAGCATATTACGCACATACGACATGAAATCAAAAGGTTATGGAGATCCCGGCACTGAGCCGGGGGACCTGTTAAAGGAACTGGTATTTAAAATACTCCATCTCTAATTCATTTCCGGTGAATCGGGAAATTCGGCCCACATCCTGTATTTGTTTTTGAAGCTTCTAAGCACCCTCTTCCAGGTATCGTCTCCCCTGTTATTCATAACAATATCGGATTTTACCTTCGCAATAACCCAGGAGTTCTCTTTCAGTTCGCGCGCGAGCTGTCCGGCTGACCAGCCGGAATAGCCAAGAAAGAACCTTATCTGAGACTGGTTAATCTTACCTGCTTTAATTAATTGCCTTATGCTTTCAATATCGCCACCCCAAAAAATATTACTTTCCACCAGAACACTATTCGGTATAAGGCTCCCCAGGTTATGAAGATAATGAAGTGTATCAGGAGCTACAGGACCTCCCATGTTAAGGTTCTCATCCAGCCCTTCAAATCCTTCAACAGCAGTACTGATCTTTAAGTCGAGTTTCTTATTAAGAATAAACCCAACAGATCCCTGCGGTGAATGATCAGTAAGGTAAACTATGCTCCTGTTAAAAAATGTATCAGGAAGGAAGGGTTCTGAAATAAGTATCTTCCCTTTTTCAGGAATCTTATCCTCCGGCAATATTTCAAACAAGTCAAGCTCCTTTGGCATAAAATGAAATAATTAGTGAAAAATTATTCTATAATACAAAAATAATTAAGTAAAACCTTATGATCAATTAAATATTGTCATATTTTTGAGCGAATTGTTAAATAATCTCATGCAAAAAAGTACATTACGCATCATCGGAAACAAAGCAGTCTTAAATATCCGCGAAAGGATGTGCGAGACACCGGAAGAAATGCTGACAAGTGAGAAATTCAGGCTTGTTCTTAATCATTGCCTTGAGAATCTAAAATCTATTAACTCACCTTTGTTATGTATTTTCAGTAACTGCGAAAATAATGAACACACAGTTGATGATCTTGTGAAGACACTGATATATCTTGTTAAATATGAGAGCAATCTGGTCCCTCATATTTTTGAGAAATCAGGTCCTTTTCTAAGAGATCCCGACAGCCTTACAAGCTTCGTCGAGTATCTTTATGATTTCTGGCGTCATTTCGACCGTTTTATAATAAATGATTCAGAGGGCGACAGACTTGACAAAAGACCTTATCGTACCTTCAACGAAACAATTGAGCAGCTGACTCATCTCATCCGAACTGTTTACAGGCATATCCAGGAAAACATTACAGGTAGTCATCCGAATGTTTACAGGCAATTACCTGCAGGCGCTGAAATGGCAGTTATATCTCTTCCTAAAGAAATAAGATATTCAGGTGAAAAATATAAAAAACTGGACAGATTGCCTATAATAAGACAAATGCTAATATATCCGCCTCTTGTAATTCAGCAACCGATGAACAAACGCACCGGCCATTTTAAACGGATAAATCAGAATCCTATCGATCTGGTTGAACTTAATCCTGATGAATGGCTGTGTTACCCGGCAAAAGTAGGTAAGTTGTTGATTATGGTATATTTCCATCAGGAATTCTATGATCTCGGCTTTTCAATGTGTAACCTTTTCCAGCTTGCCGATGATACCGACCTCAAAAAAAAGCCGGATGCTCTCTTTATATATGGAACTCCGGGAAATGCTCTTGATGGACTCTCAACTTATTCCACAGTATTTTTCGATGATGAGGAGAATGGAATCTTTGTAGGTGCTATTCCCAACAGATCTGAATTCGGATATTTCGGGTATCTCAAAAAGATGATCCTCACTCTTCATAATTCGATTGTCATGAAATCAGGTAATATGCCATTTCATGGGGCATTGGTGAAGATACTTCTCCAGGGAAATAAAGAAGCTACAATACTTATGATGGGCGACTCAGGGGCTGGTAAATCAGAAACTCTTGAGGCTTTCAGGGTGCTTGCCGAAAAACATATCCGTGAACTTACAATTATTGCAGATGATATGGGTTCAATAGAACTCGATTCAAAGGGTTACCCTATAGGATACGGAACAGAGACAGGAGCTTTTCTGCGACTCGATGACCTGCAACCTGGTTATGCTTTCGGCCACCTTGACAGATCAATTATCATGAACCCAAGCCAGGTGAATGCCCGGATTGTTATCCCTGTAACTAAATTTGAAACCATAATTATGGGGCAGAAGATTGATTATATACTTTATGCCAATAATTTTGAGGAGATCGATGATGAACATCCTGTTATTGAAAGATTCAATTCTCCGGAATGGGCTCTGGATATATTCAGCGAAGGGGCTGTGATGAGCAAGGGGACAACAACATCAAGCGGCCTGGTACACTCATATTTTGCAAATATTTTTGGTCCCCCTGAGTATAAAGAGCTTCATGACAAGATTGCTGCCAGATATTTTAAGTCATTCTTTAAGAATAATGTATTTGTGGGCCAGATGCGGACAAGGCTCGGAATACCCGGTTATGAATCGAGCGGACCAAGGGAAGCAGCATTGGAGCTGCTGAGAATAATAGGGGTTGAAGAAAAATGACTTTATACTCCTCTGTGTAACTCAGTACTTAGCCGGAACTGCCTCCTTCATCATTCCGTAAATAATGTCAAATACATCTTCGGCATTTGGTTTTGAGAAATAGTCTCCGTCAGTCGTATATGCCGGCCGATGTTCCTTACCCGACAGAGTTTTCGGAGGGCTGTCAAGATATTGCCATGCTCCCTGTTTCTCAATTACCTCCTGCATCATATAAGCTGTGGTACCACCAGGTACATCTTCATCAAGGAAAAGAACCCTGTTTGTCTTTTTCACCGACTCAAGAATCATTTTATTTCTGTCGAACGGAACAAGAGTCTGAACATCAATTAGTTCCACAGAGATATCATGGGCTTTAAGCTGTTTCACAGCTTCTAATGCTACCTTGCAAGTAGAACCATAAGTAACCAGTGTAAGATCTGTTCCTTCAGCTAATATTTCAGGTATTCCCAGTGGCAACCTGATTTCACCGATATTATCAGGCATCTTTTCTTTTAATCTGTAGCCATTAAGAGGCTCAATAACAATCGCGGGGTCATTACCCTCAAGTAATGTATTATAAAAACCGGCGGCCCTGGTCATGTCCCTTGGAGAACATACATATACTCCTCTTACTGAATTAATGAGCATGCTCATGGGTGATCCTGAATGCCAGATACCTTCGAGCCTGTGGCCCCTGGTCCTGATTATTAATGGAGCGATCATTCTGCCTGCTGTTCTGTAATAGGTGGTCGCAAGATCGTCGCTTAACAACTGCAAGGCATACATCAGGTAATCGAGATACTGAATCTCGGCAATAGGTCGCATTCCCCTTAATGCTAAACCAATGCCCTGTCCCAGAATTGTTGCTTCCCTTATTCCTGTATCAGTAATACGTAATTCCCCATACTTTTTCTGCAAGCCTTCAAGGGTCTGGTTAACACCTCCAATATGACCGGTATCTTCACCGAAAGTGACAAGAAGCGGATATTTTGCAAAAAGCTTATCAGAATTTTCTCTAAGTACCTGACGTCCCGGTACTTCCTCAGAGTTTGCGGAATAAACAGGCGGAACAGGTTTAACATTAAGAACCGAGGTAGGTGTTTCATTATAAAGAAAAGCGTCATAACTTTTCCTTGCATCCTCATTATTTCGTTTCAGCCAGCCATAAAGCTCTTCTTTCAGATTATCTGATTTCATGCATGTCTGACAAACATTTCTCAATATTTTCCGTGCTGTGACAAAATTATCTTTCCTTATAGGTGCCAGCACCTGTTTCAGATCCTCAGTATAGCTATCTACGGTATCTTCTTTCGCCTTTTCCACACATCTGCATGAACGGTCATTTATTATCTTAACCAGTGCATCTCGCTCCACCTTAATCGGATTCTGAAACATCTCCCAGCTTTTCTTTCTTGATTCTTTTACTTCTTCCTCGGTTTCAGCTACAAGCTTATCAAGCTCCTTTTCAGATGCAAATCCGGATTCAAGTATCCATTCACGCATTTTCTTTATCGGATCAAAGTCAGCTTCCCACTTTAACCTCTCTTCACTTTTATATCTCTCGTGAGAACCTGAAGTAGAATGTCCCTGTGGCTGGGTAACCTCCTCAATATGAAATAGTACAGGAACATGATTTTCCCTGCAAAAAGCAATTCCTTCCTCGTAAAGACTTACCAGTCCAGGATAATCCCATCCTTTCCCTTTTAGAATTCTGATCCCTGGTTTATCCTTTTCACTTTCAAATCCCTTCAGAATCTCAGAAATACTTCCTTTTGTTGTCTGATATTTTTTTGGTACAGAAATACCATAACCATCGTCATAAACCGATATTGCCATTGGCACCTGAAGGACCCCGGCAGCATTCATTGTTTCCCAGAAATGACCTTCAGAGGTACTTGCATCGCCAATTGATCCGAAAGCCACTTCATTTCCTTTGTCAGATAAAGTAGTGTACTTATGAAGCTCTTTGTTCTGCCTGAACAACTTTGATGCATAAGCAAGTCCAAGCAAACGAGGCATCTGACCTGCAGTGGGAGATATGTCGGGAGAAGAGTTTTTTTGCTTTGTAAGGTCACGCCAGCTTCCGTCGCGATTGATATTTGGAACAGAAAAGTGATTATTGAATACTCTTCCTCCACTTCCATGACTAATAGTACGATCTGTATTACCATACAACTGGTGAAAAAACTCAAGCGAATCATATAACCCCATAGCCATCATCCAGGTCTGATCGCGGTAATACCCTGATCTCCAGTCACCATCTCTGAACTGCTTTGCCATGGCTATCTGAATGAGCTCTTTGCCATCGCCGAATATTCCAAATTTGGCTTTTCCTGTGAGTACTTCCCGACGACCTGTAACACTTAAATTCCTGCTAAGGTTTGCCAGCCTGAAATCGGAAAGTATTGTTTCTTTATTCAAATTTAAGCCTGATAGATTTTTAGTTTGTTTCATTTCATTGTAAATAATAAAGAAAAATTATTGACCCTATATTTTTAAACAAATATTTTTACCTGTTGTTTAGTTACCATAGAAGAAATGATAGTTATCTTTGCTGTATTAAGCAGGATTTTTATTTTTTTCATCAACTGTAAAGTTACGAAATATTAGAAGGGACGGGTTAACATGTTTTTAAAACTACTGATTTTAAGTGTAATATTCCTGGCAATTGCGGCGCTGGGTTTTGGCGTCCGTATACTTTTTAAATCTCATGGGAAATTTCCCGAAACACACATCAGCAGGAACAAGGAGATGAGGAAAAGGGGTATTAAATGTGCCCAGCAGACCGACCTGGGATGCAACCCAACTGAAGGTTTTCCGGGGTGTTCAAGCTGTGAAGGAAAATTACTGTATTAGAGATTAAAGGCGACAGGCGTCAGGCGACAGAAAAAACACTAAATTATTCTTCTTCGATAAAGTTCTTCAGGTTACCGGAAGTCCAGGTTTTAAAATTTCCTTTTTCATCTGAATAAACAAGGAATGCACTGAACTGCGGGTTCTTATTTATGAAGGCAATTGTTTTTTCTGTTCCCATAACCATACTTGCTGTCGCAATACCATCTGCCATTGCACAATCATTGGCAAGGATAGTGGCACTCAATAAGGTGTTCTTTGCGGGATAACCTGTTTTGGGATCTATTTCATGTGAATATTTTATTCCGTTTTCAATATAAAATTTCCTGTAATTGCCTGATGTTGCCAGAGCTCTGTCAGAAATTCTTATTACAGCCTCCAAATCTTCTCCGGGCGACATATTATTATCCACAGGTTTATCAATACCGATTTTCCAGAGGGCACCCTCTTTTGTGCCTTTCCCTCTCACCTCTCCTCCAATTTCAACGAGATAATTATCAAGACCCAGTTTATCAAAATAGCGGCAGACAACATCAACGGAGTAGCCCTGGGCTATTGCATTTACATCGAGAGAAATATGAGGATCTGACTTGATCACATGACCATTTACCAGAGATACTTTTGACATACCTACAAGTTTCATCAGGCTGTCAAGCTTAGATGGCGAAAAACTTTTATGTCCGTCGGGCCCGAATCCCCAGGCCTCGACAAGCGGTCCCACTGTAATATCAAAGGCCCCGTTGGTCATTGCCGATATCTGTGCCGATTTATTAAAGACCTCGGTGAAGAATGTATCGGCAGCAACATTTTCATTTCTGTTTATCCTGGAAATAATGGATGAATCCTTGTAAAGAGACAAAGACATATCGAAATCATGTAAAACTTTTTCAACTTTTATCTTAAGATCTTCAGGTTCAATAGACTTTTGATTATCGTAAACAATACTATAGGTTGTCCCCTGGGTAAAACCTGTAAAATTTGCAATTTCAGGTTTTTTTTCTTTACAGGCCGATACAATGATAAACAGCAGCAGTGCTGCCGGAATTAGTTTTTTTATCATATCCCGAAGTCATCAAAAGCTATATTTTCTTTTGGTACACCAAGGCTGTCGAGCATTTTTATTACAGCATTATTCATCTGTGGCGGTCCGCAGAAATAATATTCAATATCTTCAGGTTCTTCATGCTTACTGAGATAGTTATCGAGCAGCACCTTGTGAATAAAACCTGTGTACCCTGTCCAGTTATCTTCCGGCAGGGGTGCAGAAAGGGCAAGGTTAAAGGTGAAATTAGGGAAATTCCTTTCAATAGCCCTGAATTCATCCTCGTAGAAAACTTCCCTTAGCGATCTTGCGCCATACCAGTAAGTAACTTTCCTTTTAGTTTTAAGAGTATGAAAAAGATGAAAGATATGGGACCTCAGAGGAGCCATGCCTGCACCACCTCCTATATATACCATTTCGCTGTCAGTATCTTTGATATGAAATTCACCATAAGGACCCGACATGATAACCTTATCACCTGGTTTACGTGAGAAGATGTATGATGAACATAAGCCAGGAGGAACATTCATAAATTGTTTTTTTGTATCATCCCAGGGTGGTGTGGCTATTCTGATGTTAAGCTTAATAATGTTATGTTCAGCCGGATAATTGGCCATGGAATAAGCCCTGAAAGTCTCTTCCGTATTTTTAATTTTCAGATCCCACATTTTGTATAGGTCCCAGTCGCCTTTAAATTGATCTTCAATAATAAAATCCCTGAAGCTTGTTTCGTATCTGGGAACGTCTATCTGAATATATCCTCCCGGCATAAAATCGAGCGATTCTCCCTCCGGAAGCTTAACCACAAACTCTTTAATAAACGTTGCAACATTTCTGTTTGAAACAACTTCACATTCCCATTTTTTAATCCCCATTACCGACTCAGGAACCTTTATTGAAAGACTCTCCCGTATTTTTACCTGGCATCCGAGCCGCCAATGATTATTTTGTTCCTTACGTGTAAAGAAACCTGTCTCAGTTGCCAAAATAGATCCCCCCCCTTCAACGACCTGGCACTTACACATTCCGCATGTACCCCCGCCACCACATGCTGAAGGCAGGAATATATCATTCCCGGAAAGTGTGGTAAGAACAGTTGAACCAGGAGATACTGTTATTTCACGATCGTTTATCTTCAGATTAACCTGGCCTTTTGGAGACAGTTTGTCTTTTGCAAATATAAGAACGCTGACTAACACTAATATAACAATCAGAAAAACTATGATACTATATAGTATTGTAACGCCGGTTGAAAGAGCTAAAATCATAATTACTAAAATTTCGTTTAGAGTTTAATTCCCATAAATCCCATAAATGCAATTGCCATCAGACCGGTCAGAATAAAAGTAATCCCCAATCCTTTCAGGGGATCAGGCACATTGCTATACCTCAGTTTCTCCCTGATTGCCGCAATACTCACTATGGCCAGCATCCATCCTATTCCTGAGCCTACACCAAAAACTGTCGCTTCTGCAATAGACTGGTATTCTCGCTCCTGCATAAATAGAGAAACTCCCAGAATTGCACAGTTTACCGCAATAAGAGGAAGAAATATTCCAAGGGAATTATATAATGAAGGGCTGTACTTTTCAACGATCATCTCCACAAGCTGAACAATAGCTGCAATAACGGCTATAAAAACCATAAATGTGAGAAAACTCAGGTCAACATCAGCAAATCCTTTACCAAGCCACGATAAAGCTCCCTTATTCAGGATATAATGTTCAACGAGGAAGTTAACAGGCGTTGTTATCAGCAGAACAAAAATCACAGCAATTCCAAGACCGATTGATGTTTTAACAGTCTTTGACACAGCCAGGTATGAGCACATACCCAGGAAATATGCAAAGATCATGTTGTCAATAAAAATTGACTTTACAAATATATTTAACAGATTTTCCATAATAAATTATTCTATTTTTTCTCAATCAGACTCTTGTTCCTGCTTCTCTGAAACCAAATGATCATACCTACAGTGATAAGCGCCATTGGAGGAAGGATCATAAGCCCGTTATTATGATAACCGGTGGAATAAATACCAAGCTTTTCCAGAACTGGATAACCATAAATAGTACCCGATCCGAGAAATTCTCTGAAAAATGCAACGATTATAAGTATTATGCCGTAACCGGCACCGTTGCCAATTCCATCGATAAACGACGGCCATGGTTTATTTGCCATTGCGAAGGCTTCAAGACGGCCCATTATTATACAGTTTGTAATAATTAGCCCTACGAATACTGATAACTGTTTACTTACATCGAAAGCATAAGCCTTCAGAGACTGGTCAACAAGAATTACCATTGTTGCAATAACCACCAGCTGTACAATAATCCTGATTCTGTCAGGGATAAATTTTCTCATAGCCGCAATTACCAAATTGGAGACTGCTACAACAACGGTGACTGATAAAGCCATAACTAATGCAGGCTTCAGCTTAACCGTCACTGCAAGGGCAGAACAAATACCAAGAACCTGTACAGTAATTGGATTATCCTGTCCTAATGGTGCGGTAAAGAGTTTCAGGTTTTTAGCCGAGAACAGCGGCTCTTTTTCACGATTGCTCATAATCTATACTATTTTCTGTTTTTTAAAAGGTAATCATTATACTTTCCAAGACAATCCAGAAGCATTTTCTGAAGTCCTTTACTCGTTATTGTGCCACCTGAAATTGCGTCGACACTATGAGGATCATCGGGTTTTGCTCCTCCTTTTATGACTCCAATTGATACAAATTTATCGCCATCAAAGAGCTTTTTACCCGGAAACATACTCTCAAATTTAGGCGTATTTATTTCTGCTCCGAGTCCGGGCGTTTCACCTTTATGGTCAAATGTTACTCCATAAATGGTATTCATGTCAGATTTAAGAGATATATAACCCCAGATAGGGCCCCATAATCCCTTCCCCCGAACAGGCAAAATAATAACATGTTCTCCGTCATCCGGTGTCGCGATGAATACAGGAAAATATTGCTGGTCAAGAGGTTTCTTCTGTTCCACACTTAATTCAACGTTGAAAGCGTCAACACCCTTTACCACATCTCCTTTCGAATTCAGGACAAAACCATCCTTGATATACTTATCATACAATGATTCGGTAGTCTCGCGGGTGGAAGAAACGCCGATTGACTGGAGCATGCTTTTCTTTTTCTCAATTTCCAGGTTTTTCAGCTGACGCGGCTGAAGAAGTGTAGCAGCCAGGGAGAGAAGGGTTGCCACAATAATCACCATTACAGATGAAAATACAAATATATATCTGTTACTGAACTGTTTCATCTTGCCAAATTATTTGTTGCGACTTTAGCACGTTTAAGCCTTTTCTTGATACTCGACTGAATGACAAAATAGTCGATAAGAGGTGCAAATACATTCATTAGTAATATCGCCAGCATTACTCCTTCAGGATAAGCGGGATTCAGCACACGTATCAAAACAGACATTATTCCTATCAACAAACCGTAAATCCATTTCCCCTTTTCAGTCTGGGCCCCCGATACCGGATCGGTTGCCATAAAAACAGCGCCAAATGCGAAACCGCCCATAACAAAATGATAGTAAGCCGGTACCTCCATGTACGGATTCACTGCAAAAGCATTTAGTAATAATCCCATCCCAAGTCCGCCTGCAAAGACACTGACGATTATTTTCCAGCTCCCGATACCTGTAATTACCAGAATCAAAGCACCAATAAGGATAGCCAGTGTAGAAGTTTCACCGACCGAGCCGGGGATAGTCCCGATGAACATGTGCATGAACGACGGTAATCTTGTGGTTTCCCCGGCTGCACATAACGAAAGTGGAGTTGCACCTGAAAAGCCATCTATTATATGCTGACCTTTTGTCAGGCCTGTTATCCACACTTTATCTCCCGTCATCCACCCGGGATAACTGAAAAAGAGAAACGCTCTGGCCATAAGTGCAGGATTAAAAACATTCATCCCTGTTCCTCCAAAAACCTCTTTCCCTATTATCACAGCAAAAGCTGTGGCAAGAGCAAGCATCCAGAGCGGAACATCAATTGGCATCACCAGCGGGATCAGTATCCCGGTAACAAGAAAACCCTCATTGATCTCATGCCCCCTGATCTGTGCCGCAACGAATTCAATACCCAGTCCTGTGACATAACTGACAACGAGAAGAGGAAGAATTTTAAGAAATCCGAACCAGAACATTTCCAGTATCCCTGCTTCCCCTCCAACTGATCTGAAATACTGAAGCCCTATATTATATGCCCCGAATAAAAGGGCAGGCAACAAAGCAATGATAACAACTGTCATTGTCCTTTTAAGGTCAATACTGTCGCGTATATGCGATCCTTTTGTTGTGACCTTGTCGGAAACAAACAGGAAGGACTCAATTCCTTCAAAAACCGAACGTAATTTTCCAAACCTTCCACCTTCTGTGAATTGAGGTTTGATCTTATCAATCTTCTTTCGTAAAGAATCCATTATAATTAATATCTCAGGTTATTAACTCATCTCCCTGACCATAAGGTCAAGTCCCTTTCTGACGATTGACTGTATTTCAATCTTGGAAGGGCAAATAAACTCACAAAGTGCGAAATCCTCTTCTGCTATCTCATAAATTCCCAGGTTCTCCATAAGATCTATATCTTCCGCCAGTATAGCTTTCAGCAATTGCATCGGGTAGATATCCATAGGTACCACTTTCTCATACTGACCGGTCATAACAAATGCCCTTTCCCCTCCATGTATATTAGTGTCAAGTTTGTAACTTTTCCGGGGAATAAAGCTCGAAAGAAATGTTCTTGAGAAACTGAATTTATTGATACCGGGCTTTATCCAGCCAAAGAACTCATAATAATTTCCTTCAGGAATGATAGTTATCTGCGAGTCATAATAACCGATATGTCCATCCGGTTCAATACGTGTTCCGGTAAGAACATTCCCGCTAATATATCTCAGGTTACCCGGTTTGATGTTGTCTTTAACCATTCCGGCTATTGAAGCACCTGAACGTACCCTGTAATATTGTGGTTTAATGACTTCTGACCCTGTAAGTGCTACTATCCGCTCATGCAAATATATCCCCTCTTCAAAAAGTCTGCCGATGGCAAGCACGTCCTGAAGATTGACAACCCAAACAATATCGCCCTTATTTATCGGATCAAGATGATGAATATGAACTCCTACATTACCAGCAGGATGCGGTCCTGAAAAATACGAAATGTCCACACCGGTGATGTTCTTTAATGTCTCTGATGCATCCTCCCTGCTGTTCAGTACCAGGTTAATTTTCCCATCGGTGAGCCTCCTCAGAGCGTTAATTCCGCTTCTGAAAAACCCAGATGAAGAATTATCAATAATGAAATTATAATCAGGACCTAACGGGCTGCTGTCGAAGCCCGATATAAAAATTGATTTTGGCACATCAGTGGGCCGGGCTATAATATGATATGGCCTTTGTCGTATTGCAGGCCATAACCCTGAGTCGAGTAATAATGACTGAATTTTCTCCCTCGACATAACTGAAGGATCGCCCTTGCCAAACGAAGTAAATTCATCTCCTTTTCTTTCAACAACAATTTCAAGTAATTTGCGCCTGTCACCCCTTGTAACAAGAAGTACATTCCCACTGACTGGAGATACAAACTTTATCTCAGGATGAAGCTTATCATGGAAAAGCGGAGATCCCGCTAAAACCTTATCACCCGGTTTAACATCCAGCCTGGGTGTCAGACCTGGAAAATCCACCGGTTTAACGCCATACAGGGTTGACTGAACATCAGGAACAAGAATTTTTTCCGCCGTTCCGCTTATCCTGATGTCAAGCCCCCTCTTTAGTTTTATTGATGATGACATTGTATATATTATAATTAAGACAATTCCTTCCGATCCGGTTCTGTTATTTTATTAACAAAAGAAGTACAAAAATATAAATACCTTGGAACATTTATATAAAAGTGTCAAATATGATATAACATTTATATATTTTTAAAGTTTTAAACGAAGCAACTAAGATAATTAATTCAAGATAATGTACTTAAAATTTTTAATAAACCTGCATCCCCCGTTAATGTTTAAAAAGGTGCATATCTTGATTTCCCCCTTTGTGTTACTTTGTTTAAATTTTCTTCCTTTATCAGGACAACCTGACTTAACTGATTCAATATATTTTACCAATCATATCTTCAACAACAAAATAAAAACTGTTCAGCTTTATAAAGAAGGATGGAACCTTTCCTACCCTATTATTAAACTTAACAGCAGCGATAAATTAGTCTTTCAGTTTGATCTTCTCGATACTCAGCCTGAATCTTATTATTATACTTTTATTCATTGTGATAAAGACTGGAATAAATCTGATATTTTCACCAGTGACTATCTCAATGGTTTTGCTGAAAACCCGATGGAGGATTACCAGTCATCATTCAACACTACAGTAAGCTATTACCACTATAATTTAAGCTTCCCTAACGACAGGGTATCATTCAATTTGTCAGGAAATTATGTTATTGTCGTATACCCGGCCGACCAACCTGACGAACCGGCACTAACCCAGAGATTCATTATTACAGAAGATGCTGTTAAAATAAATGTTTCGGCGCACAGGCCTCAGATGACCAAAGAAAATAATACGCATCAGCAGGTGGATTTTACAGTAAACTATACTGGCTTAAACCTCAACGATCCCTACAGGAATGTATTTGCTTTTATCCTCCAGAATGGGAGATGGGATAATGCCAAAAAAAATCTGAAACCCGATTTCTATGGCAATAATGAGCTGAAATATAATTCATTATCAGACAAAAACATATTCCCAGGCGGAAATGAATACCGCTATTTTGATATTAAAAGTATTCGTTATCAGACTGAATACGTCAAAAAAATAGACTTTTTAATGTCTGAATATAATGTATATCTGTACCCGTCTGAAAACAGGGAGTTTAAACCTTATTTCTACTGGCAGGATTTTAACGGGAAGTATTACATTGCTTTTCAGGAGGGTAAAAAACCGGAGATTGATGCCGATTATGTACATGTTTATTTTACACTGCCGTCGTATCAGATGATAAAAGGAGGAAAGATGTATGTATCAGGTGCATTAAATGACTGGGCTTTTAATAAAAACAACCTGATGATATATAACCAGGAAAAAGCTGAATATGAATGCACTATGCTCCTTAAACAAGGCTGGTATAACTATGAATATGTATTTCTGAAAGACGGGGAAACAGATGGTACTGCGAGCATTTTCGAAGGCAGCCATTATGAAACAGAAAATGATTACATTGTGCTTGTCTACTACAGGAATCCGCGAGAGCGTTACGACAGGGTGATTGGCTCGGTCATTGCAAATACACTGAATCACCTCACTAATTAATGTTTACTATGTAAATCTATTCCATACTGCATATAAATTGCATGCTCAAGCGTTTTAAGTATCTCTGTCATATATTCTTCAACCGCTCTAACAGAACCAGGGAGAGTATATATAAGCGACTGGCCCGCTAATCCGGCCACACCTCTGCTTAACAGTGCATTAGGCTTATCCTTTCCGTATTTCATCCTTATAAATTCCATTATTCCGGGAATTTCCTTTTTAAGCAGCGGCGTTACAGTCTCAATGGTAATGTCCCTTGGACCGATACCTGTTCCACCTGTGGTTATAATAATATTATAAACCGGGAAAGAGCTGATTAGTAAATCTCTGAGGATCTTCTCATCATCAGGAATAAGAGTATCTTTAATATTGAAATGCCAGCCTGTTTGAGAAAAAAATCCGGATATTTTTTCCTTAATAACGGGACCGCTGAGATCTTTATATTCTCCTCTGTGTGCTCTGTCGCTCAGAGTAATAATAAGCACTTCAAATTTATCGGGAAGATTCATTGTTTTATTTTTTCGGTAAGAGCTATATTGTCAATTACCATTTTCTTATCAACTGCTTTGCACATGTCATAGACTGTAAGAAGAGCAACGCTTACTGCCGTAAGAGCTTCCATCTCAACCCCTGTTTTGCCGGCGCAGCGTACTTCGCTTGCGACTCTTACTCCTGAAGTATCAATTGTGGCTTCTACTTTAACATTGTCAAGAACAATATTATGACATAAGGGGATAAGTCCCGATGTCTGCTTTGCAGCAGTGATACCAGCCAGCTGAGCCACAGTAAGTACATCTCCCTTTTTAAGCAGGTTTCCCCTTATAAGGTTAATTGTATCCTCTGCAAGAACGATATGACCGGCAGCCCTGGCTATTCTTATCTGAATATCTTTGTCCCCGACATCTACCATAACTGCCCTGCCTGTTTTGTCGGTATGAGTTAAATGTTTCATAGCTGATTATCCTCCAATATTATAAAATGCACCTGTGTTGTTTACCGATCCGCATTCAGGTTTTTGCCCGACAGCAAGTTCGATTGCTCTTTCGTATCCAAGTTCTCTTACATCAAACCCGATATTATTGAACAAACATGGTTTTAGCTTTCCATTAGCAGTAAGCCTTAACCTGTTACATAATGAGCAGTTGCCTCCAATACCTCCATCAACTGTTGAGAAATGTCCTTTTACAAGATCCATCTGACGAATATATCTTATTTCAAGGTCATTCTCCTTACAGAACCTTGTGACGGCAATAGCTTCCGGCTCTTCTTTTGATTTTTTAATTACACAATTTATTTTAACAGGTAAAAGCCCGGCATCTTTTGCGGCTTTTATGCCTTCCAGCACATCGGTTATATTACCGTTACGGGTTACAACTTTGAATCTCTCAGGGTCAATTGTATCAAGACTTATATTTACCCGCTTGAGCCCTGCCGCTTTTAACTCATGGGCAAATTGTTTAAGAAGAATGCCATTTGTGGTGATTGAGAGATCGCTAATCCCTGTTATCTCTGAGATCATTCCGACAAGGGTAACAACTCCTTTCCTGACAAGAGGCTCCCCTCCTGTAATCCTTACTTTTTTTACTCCCTTGCTGACTGCCACTTCAGTAAATTCTTTTATTTCATCATATGAAAGGATATCTTCATGACGGAGTAATTTAATACCTTCTTCAGGCATACAGTATGTACATCTCAGGTTACATCTGTCAGTTATCGAAATGCGCAGATAGTTAATATTTCTGTTAAAATTGTCGTACACTTACTGTCTCCCCTTTTTCAATATTATGTTTCCCAATCTGCAAAGCGATTAAACCGTCAGCATTCACCAGCGAAGATATATGAGCTGATCCATGGTACTCAACCGGCGATACTTCTCCTTCTTTTGTTATCATTACAGGTATCCATCCCATTCGATCGGCCGATTTCCTGTAAAATGAGTCTTTCATTAAAAGAGGCAAAGTCGGTGGTTCGTAAGTATATCCCATCATCCTGCAGATAAGAGGCCGGGCAAGTAATTCAAACTGAACAAAAGAAGATACCGGATTACCTGGCAATCCAAATACCAGTGCATCAGAATGCATTCCAAAAGTTGTCGGTTTCCCCGGCTGAACTTTAACTCTCGAAAAGAGTATTTTTACTCCGGCTTTTTCAAGCACTGAAGGAATAAAATCGAAATCGCCCATTGATACACCTCCTGTAATAATAACAATGTCACTCTGGGATATTGCCTGTTTAACAATTCTGAAAGTTTCTTCTTCATTATCCCTGGCAATGCCCACATATTTCCCCAGCGCGCCTGAACGTTTAATCTGTGCCATAAGCTGGTAAGCATTTGAATTTCTGATCTGCGATATTCCTGGTTTTTCAGATGGTTCAACAAGTTCGTCACCTGAACTTATGACACTAACCCTGATCATCCTGCTCACCGTTACCAGGGCAGAGCCTACAGTAGCCATTACTGCAATATCCTGGGGCTTAATCATATGACCCTGGTGCAGAACGATATCTCCTGTTTTAATATCTTCACCCATAACCGCTATATTCTCCTTGGTGAATGAGCCTTTATATTTGACTTTACCTGTAGCGAGTATCTCAGAATCCTCGACCATAAAGACTGTGTCAGCACCATCAGGAACAATGGCGCCGGTCATTATCCTGGAACACTGGTTTTCCGATATTGCTTTTTCAGGTTTCCTGCCTGCAGCTATTGTTTCCAGAATCTCGAGTTCGTTATCCAGGTCAGCTCTCCTGCAGGCAAATCCATCAACTGTAGCCTTATCAAAAGGAGGAATATTCATGTCGCTTCTGATATCATCTGCAAGAACCCTGTTAAGGGATTCATTAAAAGGAACAGTCTCCACGCCAACAGTAAATGCTGAATTCATTACTGTTTCATATGCTTTCTCAAATGTTATAAATTCCATTTGTGTTTTGAATTTTAAATTTCAACCTTTTTAACCCACCCCTAACCCCTCCAGGAGGGGAACTTTAAAATCACTTTTATCTTTTTACTTTTATCTTTTATCTTCTAAGATGTCCCATGCAGAGCTATACCCGCTACCGGATCAAAGGATATCCACACTTCTGAGCTCTCTTCAACGGGTTGCTCTTTGAAGGTATCAGCAGATACATCAACATAAAATATTTCTCCTGCATCGACTATTATTTCCATTCCATACTCCGATGGCAATATTTCCTTTACCATACCTTTAAAACAATTTACCAGAGGATTTGACGGTAACTTATTGAATATTTTAATATCGTCGCTTCTTAGTATCATAAGACCTTCCTTTGGATAATCATTCTCAACAAGTGAGAATATAAGCTTATCATCACAAATTGCTTTCCATTCCCCATTTTCTTTTATAAAGTCAACCCTGAAAAAATTCCTTACTCCGGAGTACCTGGCAACGAATTTATTAACAGGTTTTCTGAAAACATCATCAGTGTTTCCTTCCTGGATGATCTTTCCGTTATGTATCACACCTACCTTGTTAGCAAGGCTTACTGCTTCCCTGTAATCATGGGTAACATGAATGATTGTCAGGCCTTTACGGTTAAGGTTCCTTAGCAGTCTTTTAATATCATCCTTAAGGCTCGCATCGATAGAGGCCATAGGTTCGTCAAGCAGTAGTAACCTGGGGGCTGTAATAAGAGTCCGGGCCAGAGCCACTCTTTGCAGTTCGCCTCCGGAAAGATGGCGAGTATCTCTGTCAAGGAGATGAGATATGTTCAGCTCATCTGCAACTTTCCTGACTTTTTCCCTGACCTCGGTTTTGTCATAACTACCTGAACTTATTGAATATCCGATATTCCCGGATACTGTCATGTTAGGAAAGATGGCATAATCCTGAAATACAAGGCCAATGCCTCTCCCCTGAATCTTTTTATCTGTAATATTTTCATCATCAAGCCATATTTCACCGGAATCGGGCCTGTTCAATCCGGCAATTAGTTCCAGCAACTGAGTCTTCCCTGAACCCGATCTTCCAAGCAGCACATAGTAGGTTCCCTCAGATATTTCAATATTTATATCGCTTAAATGAAAATCACCCAGCTTCTTTGATATGTTTTTAAGAATCAGCATATTCCCGTTTTGTTACAACTGTTTTTCTTCTGTCAGACAATAGTCTCAATGCAGTAAATACTATCAGTGCTACAATTATGAATAATACTGCTGCCGGCCGTGCATATGATAACCCGAAAGATGTGAACCTGTCGTAGATAAGTACCGGTGCAATCATGGGATGGTATGCTATTATAACAACGGCCCCGAATTCACTCATTCCCCGTGCAAACATCATTACAAATCCGGTTATTATACTTCTCCAGGCCAGGGGTAGAGAGATAGTAAAGAATACTCTTGCCCGGCCTGCTCCAAGATTAAGAGCAGCCTTTTCCAGTCTTTCCGGGACAGCAGCAAATCCGTCGCGGGCGGAGTTAATAAGGAAAGGAAGGCTGACAAATGCCATGGCAAGAGCTATCCCTGCAGGATTATTTACCAGGTTAATGCCAATCGAAGAGGCTGCTTTCCCAAGAAGTCCGTCCCTCGAAATAAAACCCAGCAGGGCAATTCCCGCAGCTGTATGCGGTAAAACAACAGGCAGGTCTATTAATCCCTGCACAATACCCTTAAGAGGAAAAGACTTGCGGGCGAGAAGCCATGAAAAAGGAACTGCTGCAATGGCGAAGAAAAAAGTTGCGGAAAATGATACCCATATTGTAAGCCATATACTGTCCTGAACTTCTTTATCTTTTGCTGTTTCAAAGAACTCACTTGCGCCGGTTTGCAAAAACAATCCCAGGAGTGGTGCCACCAGAAAAAGCAAAATCAGTGATGACAAAACAAGTAATATCCAGTTAAAAGGCCCGTATCTGTTCATAATAAAATTAATTCACACTATTTTCTCCGAGGTATTTGGCAAGTCGTAAAGGCAACTTATCGAGCTGTTCTGTGGTGGGAGGAATAATCGGATCCTGTCCGTTCTTCCTGAAAATATCCATAGCTTCATCACTTAACATAAAACAAAGAAAATCAATTGCTTCATCCTTATCAGGGGCATTGTTAAGAACTGTCATGCTATAATTTATGTAGTCGCCATTTACTTTGATTTTTGTTCCGGGTTTATCCCCGGTAACATCCAAAGAAACAGAATTATAAATTGCTTCTTTGACTGGATCTGAGAGATTTATGTCGTCGGGCAATTCAATATATTTTAATCCATGTTGAACCGCAACTGACTTATACTGAAACATATAATCGATTGAATTTGACTCAATCAGTGCAATCAGATCAACCTCTTTGGGTCTTATGAAATCCCGGTTCTTTGATACCATTTTGTCAGTTAACCCTGGTATATGATAATATTTTTCTGCGAGCTTAAATGTAAGAACAGTTCTGTATCCGCATGGGTCAGAGTCAGGATCTGAACGCGCATATACAACATCGTCCTTCGAAAGTATGTCCATCCAGTTATCTGCTCTAATCTGTGATGCATACCTTGATTTATCGCTATAGGCTATCACTATTTCATTGGTTGCAAATCTGATATTCCACGATGCATAATCGGGAATAAGCAGTTTGTCAATTACCAGATAATCAGCGGAAGCGACAATATCGCATTCTTTTTTCAGTTCCGTAACCTTACGTGCACAAACAAGGCTTCCTGCAGGCTCAAGCAAAATATTCACTCCCGGATTTTTCTTTTCATATGCTTCTTTCAATTGCTTAAATGGTACTGACAGACTCCCGGCATGAAAGATGATTATTTCTTTTGCTGTACCTGAATGAGAGTTGCTGCAACCAGCAAAGAGAAAAATAACAAATGAAGCCAGAAATATTATTTTTTTCATTACTCGTGATAAACCTTAAATAAATCTGATCGGGTACAAAGATAGCAGATAGGCTCAAAATGTCCTCAAATACTATCTTTTTTCAGCGAGACTGAGAATAGTTGTAATCGTTTTCCAGTTTCTTGCAGTTCCAATAACATCAATCTTCTTTTCAAAAAAGTGTGAATAAAGTTTGGTCTTAGCGAAACCATTGGGGCAGTAAATAAAAATTTCACTACCGTTAATCCAAAATTTGTCAGGAGGTGACTCGAGTGAGGATGCCTTCAAAACTTCTGTTTTACCCGGAGCTTTATTAAGAAAAATCACAGCCGCTTTTGCAGGATCAAAATCCCTTTCTGTCAGGAATGGATTCACAGCAATGATATGTTTCATCTCTTCAGTACTCCTCAACATAACAGGAATCGAATAATTAAACTTTTCAAGGATCCGTTTTTCGATTTTAGCACTTGTTTCTTCAAAGTTCAAGTCATGTTCATATGAAAAAATTACATTTCCACTCTGAATAAATGTTTCTACATCGCTGAATCCAAGCGCATTATACAAGTCGGCTAGTTCAGCCATCTTAATTTTGTTATGACCAGCCATATTTACTCCGCGAAGAAAGGAAATCAATGTCTTCATTTATTCCTGGTTATTGAAAACTAAAGACAAAAAGAATGAAAATGTGGATAGTAGCAACGTGCAAATTGCGCGTCGCTACTGGAAATTTTTAACGACTTCTATTACTTCGGGCAGATCCATGCCAATCTTCTTCAGAAATTCAATTTTTGGAACTCCGTTATTATTCCAGCCCCTCCTTTTATATACAGCATCGAGCAGTCTTTCATACTGCTCTTCACGGTATTTACGGATGATCTTCATTTTTTCTTCAATCGTTTTTCCCTCAGGATCAATGCCTGTTTTTTCCCTGATCTGTTTATCATAACGTTCAGACCTTGATTCATATTCCTCTTTTGTAACCGGACCAGCTGCCCGATAGGGCTGCCTGTCGTGAATACGTGTTCCAAAACCTCGGCGCAGATTGAATACTCTTTGAAAGTTATATACTCTTTCAGAATCCTCAACCAGTCTGTGCTTATCAAATACTCGACCTGTAACTGCTTTATATATTGTAACGTAATTATCCACATGTTCAGGTACTTTAGCTGGTTCATCTGTTTCTGCATTATTTTCTGGTTCAACATCGTTCCAGGGCAATTTGCATAAACCAACAAGACCGAACCATGTGCGGAACATAGGGAAATAATGAAGAGCTTCAGCTTTATTCTCAAATGTGGGTATCTGGTTATTTACCATATCCATAAAAATGAGCCATGCTTCATCGTGTTGCGGTCCTTTGTTTGTCATGGCAAAACCACCCTGTTGTGCCAGTGATTCCTTTGACATATATTGGGAATACTCCAGTCCCTTATTTTCCATCCCTATATCGTTAAGGAATTTTTCGTCACCCCAACCGTTCTTAATAAACAGCTCTTTCAATTTTCGAACACCTAAACCTGCTGTTTTCCCAAACCCCTCTCCCCTGGCAAGCTGATGAAGCATTTCAAGAGCATCTGCCGCATTACCAAATTTCAGATCAAGGCCCCCGGTCCTTTCCCTGTTAAGAATCCCATTTTCGTAACACTCCATAATAAAAGCTGTAACAGTACTCCATGTTATGGTACATATTCCATAAGTGTCGCAATAAAAGTTTGTTTCAATAACATATTCAGGATCAAATATTCCGCAGTTGGAACCCAGACCGGCAGCATTTTCATATTCCGGACCATCTACAATAGCCACCTGTCCTTTATAAGGGCCCGTCTTAACTTTAAAATCATCGACACCCTTTGTGCACGACATGTTGCATCCTATCCAGCAACCATCAGGAACATTCTGGGTAAAATGTCTCTTCCATACTGATGAATCTATTTTATAAGCATCAGGATGGCTTCCATACTTGTAATTCATAACCGGCAGGAGGTCGTGATCATTCATTATCTCCATCAGGTGTGCCGTTCCTGCCTGCTTCATCTGGCACTGTTTATCGTCGAGTTCACGCATCTCCCTGTTAAACTTTCTGCCTCTTTCCATGATTGCATCAAGATCAACAACGTTGTTAAGGTTTCCTTTTACCCCGGGTATCTTACATACAAGTGCCTTTATCTTCTTATTGCGAAAAACTGTTCCTATTCCTCCCCTTCCTGCCTGTTTCAAACGAACTTTTTTTCGTTTCGGATCGTAAAAGCTGAAATTAAGCATCCCAAATAAAGAGTGCTCAGCAGCAGAACCGGTCGATACTATTCCAATGGATTTCTTTTCGCTGTCATTATCGGCAAATATCTCAGTTAACTGTTCAGCCAGAAGATGACTATCCGTGGCTTCTCCAGGAGCTTCAAATATTTCAATCTTATGATTTATACCATCAATAAATATAATTACATCCCTTTCTGACTTGCCTTGAAGTTCCAGTGCATCAAATCCCGAAAATTTCAGAAACGGACCAAAAAATCCGCCTACGTTACTGTCCATAACTGAACCTGTCTGCGGAGAGAGGCTAACGACCAGCGATTTTCCTGTACCGGAGTACTGAGTTATCCCTCCAATCGGGCCGGAAGATATAATTATTTCATTTTCAGGATCATCCCATTTTGTACCTGGTTTCGTGGCATCCCACAACAACCTTAGCCCGTATCCTTTTCCCCCGATAAATTTTTCCTTCATTACAGGTGAAACATCTTTTTCCCTTATCTCTGCACTGCCTACATTAATGTACAGGATCTTGTCTGTATAACCCTTGCTTAAAGGAATCCAATTATAGTCTGTGCTTTTTATGAGTTTATGCTGTGCTCTTATCGACTCTATGCTCATACATGAATATTTTTGAGAGTTGTTCGTATTACTTTCAGAAGATCAAAGATAATATATTATATTTTTGTTTAGCATGATATTAATCAGTATGTTACACATTCACAACCATCCATCCTTTCTTCATCATAGCCGTTCATTAACAAAACTTTGTCAATAATTCCCACTATATACACTTTTGTCTGAATTTTAATTCATCTATGATAACTTTCATAACTTGTAAAGGAATGAAAAGCTTCTTATCTTTCGGAAGAACTTGAAAAGAGGGCATAAAGTAATACTACGGTATTCAATCGGCATGTCATCCAAAAATAGTTTTAAAATGAGATTTTCTGATATTAAGGTTCATCTTTCAAAGTTCAGGGTCGGAATAGCCGGAGCGGGGGGACTTGGTTCCAATTGTGCTGTTGCCCTGGCCAGAAGCGGAGTTGGAACTATTGTTCTTTCCGATTTTGATGTAATTGAAGAACAGAATCTTAACAGGCAATATTATTTCACCGACCAGGTGGGGATGATGAAAACCGTGGCACTAAAAGAAAATATTGCAAGGACTAATCCCGATGTTTTTGTAATTATTCATCAGAAAAAGCTTGACAAGCTGAATATTCCTGATATCTTTTCAGGCTGTGATGTTATTGTTGAAGCTTTTGACAGATCAGATATGAAAGAAATGCTCATTGAAACTGTTCAGCAAAAGATGCCGGGAACGCCTTTAATTGTTGGTTCCGGTATGGCAGGATGGGGGAAAAACGAAACTATTAGATACAGAAAAATAGACGAAACGCTTTATGTATGTGGTGATGAATCAACAGAGGTATCAGAGGATCTCCCCCCTATGGCTCCCCGGGTTGGTATTGTAGCTAACATGCAGGCAAATGTTGTTATTGAAATTCTCATGAAAATGAGATGAAAAGACAATACATTCTCATATGAAGATTCTATTAAATAACAGGAAGGAAGAATTCGAGATGGATTCCATAAGTGTAAGTAAGATGCTGTTACTGAAAAAATTCTCATTCAGGATGAGGATCATTAAAATAAACGGCGTTCTGATTTCCAGGGAAAAATACGATTCCACAATTATAAAAGATGGCGACAATGTACAGATGCTATATCTTATGAGTGGCGGATAAAAAAAATATTGTAGGTTTGTATTGTGATGATAAGATTTAATTTTATAGAAAAAGTACCCCCTTTCTTTAGGAATAAATACATCCTGACCATAATTATCTTTCTGGTCTGGATATTGCTTTTTGACTCCAATAATCTTATTGCCAGGTTTAAGGACATGCACGAATTACATAAGCTCCGAACTGATAAGGAGTACTATACAAAACGTATCGAAGCTGACAGGCAAAAGCTGCATGAACTGAAAACAGATAATAAGAACCTGGAAAAATTTGCCAGGGAACAATACCACATGAAGAAGCCTGACGAAGATCTTTATATTATCCTTACCCCTTCTGAAGACAGGAAGAATACAAGGAAAAATAATTAGGGTTTTTTTCCATCGCCCTGTAAAACAGGAGCAAGTCTGATGGATTTTTTGATTTAATATCGGTCCCCGATTCTTCAAGCAGCTCAAAAGCTGAAATATCCACTGCCTTTTTTTCAAAATAATTCTGATGTACATAATTCAGATATTTTACAATTCTGAACATGTTGAACCATCCAAAGAACCTCTTTTCAAATGATGGAAAACCTGAGGTGTTATCTTTAATTTCTACCATTTTGTATGCCCATTCGACCTTATCCGTAAATATTTTTATCCCTTCAGGCAACCGGTTATATATTGAATGTAAATCGTTTGCATCGGTCCTGTAAATATCCTCAATCCTATTGAAGAAAATTTTCAATTCCTTAAAAGCCCGAAAATTATATGTTAAAAGGGTAAGGTTCTTTTCACTGGTAAGTTTTGCCATTGACGGACCGGTACCAAAAGGCACCCTTTTTGAAGCCCTTGGAGAAGGATAAACTGTTGTTGAGGTAAGATAAAAATATCCGCCTGCATTAACAAGTTTCTGAACAAAATAAAAATCCTCCCCTGCCTTTCTCCTGTTCATTCCTCCTGCCTTGATATATGCAAGAGCTTTTACTGCAAGAGCTGATCCGACAGTGTGAAATACATAGGGAAAACCTGAGTAAGCAAGTCCCTGGTAATAATATCGTAGATGCAACTCATATAAAGTAATATACCTGTAAAAAGATCCGGCAAAGTCGTGCCCTGAGGTTGGATGTTCAAAATAGATTGAGCACGCTTTCGTTCCTTTCCTTTTCAGCAATTCAGTACATACAGATTTAAAATAACCAGTATCAACAAGGCAATCAGCATCGAGGTTCAGTATGACTCCTGCAGGATTACTGATAGTATTGAAGCGACGCACAGCTTCATCCATCCCGGTCTTTCTGGCAAGGCCGACTCCCCATCCCTTTATAACAGGGTCCACTGTAAAAGCAAAAAGCCGGAAGAAACAGTGGCTGTTTTCTTTCTTCCAGCTTTCAATATTTTTAATCGTTAATTTGTTGTTTTCCAGGGATTCATCCCCGGCATCGGGCGGGGCATTTACTACGACAATCACCTCAACTCCGCATTCCGGCTCACTGCACAAAGCCAGGGAATCCAGCAATTTCCCGATACCAGGTTCATCAAAGGCTGGTATTACAACGATAATCCCTGTCTGTTTATCAGGTACCTCATTTATCAGTTCAGGGAATAATGCCCTTTCTTCAAGGTAGCCTGAGGCAAAGCCCATTGGATATTATTTTTTTTCTGCCTTGTATTTCTTATTCAGCTCATCGACTACCCTCTGGGTAATGTCCATTGTGCTATCGCTATACAGGATAACACTTCCAAAGCTTTTTCCCAGTATCAGCTGGTAATTATATTCAGCTTTGTTTGCTTCAAGATATTTGGTTATATATTCCAGTATCTGGCGATTCATAACCTGTTCTTCTTCCATAAGGTTTGACTGAAGTTTATCACGAAGATTAACAAGTTCCTGTTGCTGCTGTACAAGTGCTTGTTCCATCTGTGCTGCAGTAGCCCTTGTAATCAGACCTTTGTTGACTTTATCCTGGTAGTCTTTCCCGGCTTTTTCATACGCGCTTCCCTTTGAATTAAGTTCAGCTTCAGCACTCTTCTGTTTTGCGAGCAGTTCGTCCCTCCTGTCAAAGAACATATCAAACTTATAAATAACCGAGTCGATATTTACATAAGCAATTCCCTGTAGAGGGATTGTGGTTGAAGTAACGTTTACCGGTTCGCCTTTCTTTTTATTTCCTGTGAAATGGAGAAAGTACAAGCCGATAATTGCTAAAAACATGACAACAAACAGGACTATAGACAATTTCTTCATCGTAAATTTTATTTTTGTTAAACATTAGTCAGGCGCAAATATAAACAAATAAATAAATGAGACTAACTCAGATAAATAATTTTAAACCTGTTCAGCTTTGCCATGGGCATTATGGCACGAAGAGTGCAATGCTACAAATGAAATCAGAATTCGGGACATGGTATGGCTCTGTACCTCTTTTTCATCTGCCCCAATGAGAGGTTATTGAATTCGTACACAATCGATATTTCATGAGCCCCTCCGGTTGAACCAATAAGGTTCGATATTGTGAAGTCGTAACTGTAGCCTATGTGCAGTTGATCGGTTTTTATCCCTAAAAGGCCAATTATTGCATCTCCTGCCTGTGATGTTACAAAAGGTATCCCCCTGTACCATACTCCAAATATCAGCGGTGCCTTATAATAGTATAAGCCCAGATCTGACTGGTAGAATTTACCCTGTTTCTGAAAATTCATTGCAACTGAAAGCACCTCCTGCATCTTTTGCCTTAAGCGTGTTTTTTTCAGTATCTGCATACCTCCAAACATATTAAACTTAACAGGCACCGTTGCATCATCACCATAAAAAGATGTTTTGGGAGTAAGCAGGTGATCGAGGGTAAAACCAGCCCATGCCCTGTCGTTGTAAGCAAGTGCAGATGTTGCAAAATCCACATCGGCTACATTGTCAAAAGGAGGAGGATAAAGCGATGGAGAGGTTCCGCTTCCTGTTATCTGGCTGTTAAATACAAGCTTATATATATCTAATCCCAGGTAATAGAACTTAAAGTTAACGCCTGGCCTTATGTGCCATTGCTCATTGATATTAAAATCGTAAGAATAAAGCAAACCGATGTTTGTTGTACTGAGGTCCCCTGATCCTGCAACATCATAGGTAGCCAGAACGCCTATTCCGGAATTAAAATTAGGCATAGCCTTATCGAATGCAATGCTGTATGTGTTAAAGACTCCGGGAACTGCCGGCCATTGATTTCTGTAATTCAGCGAGAACCTGTACTCAGGAGTAGCGCCCGCAAAAGAGGGCGCCAAATATAAAGGATTTGCATAAAACTGGGAGAATGTAGGATCCTGACCAAAACTATCTGTTAAAATTAGGAATGATAGTATAAATAAATATATATTCCGCTTCACCAAGATCGATCCGGTTAGATTAACTGAGACGAAAATAGTGAAAGGAAATGGAAATCCATTATTATTTGAAGAAATTTATCTCTAAATAATCTGTTAATGGTCAAGAATCTATTAAATTACATAAAGATTTTGATGAACGATCAAAAATATGTGATGAAAGGAAAAGCCGGTATAAAAAGTAGTTTCTATTTAATCAGTATCATTTCTTGAGAAGAGTGACATCACCCATGTTAACAAACGGCTCTCCATTAATGAAGGTACCACGAATTTTCCAGATATAAACACCGGAATTACATAACTGACCTTTAAAATACCCGTCCCATCCGATATTAACATCGTTGCTTTCAAAAATAAGAACACCTAATTTGCTAAAGATTTTTAACTGATAATCTGCCACTCCGGAAAAAACAGGATGAAAGACCTGCGCAACTTCATCACTCTTTGATGAATATAACCCTCCTGTTGAACCGCCGGGATTAGGGATAAAAGCGTTAGGAAGCTTTATAAAATATTCAGAATCAGAAAACGCATTCATCACCACAAGGGAGTCTGAACAGCCTGATTCAGAATAGACCACCAACCCTACATTATAATTATCGAATTTTGTATAACGGTGTTTTGGTTCAAAAAGCTCTGAATAATTACCATCACCAAAATTCCACCTGAATCGAACCGCGTTGGATGAATAATTAAAAAAAGTTATCTCATCATCAGGAAGAACAGCCTTTTCGGGAGAAATTTCAAACCGGGCCTTCGGCCTGGGATAAACCGTAATCATTACAGATGATGATGCCTGTAATCCATTATGGCCAAAAACCTGAAGAACAACTTTATATTCTCCTTCAACATCAAATATCCAGTCAGGATCCTTTTGATTTGAATAACCTCCATCACCAAAAGTCCATCTGCAGGAATCAAAAGAATTTACTTTATTGATAAAATGTAATTTTAATGGAGAACAGCCTTTCAGAGCAGAGACTTCAAACAAAACTCCGTCACTTATATATCCGTTCTTAAGTTTTTTTGAATCAACAGATGAATCGCTGAACAAACCCTTTTTTGTAAAGGACTTTATTCCCCCGGCAGGATTAATATTATTGGTGTCTCTTGTCCCGGTCTTATCGACAAACACCCTGCCGGTTCCCGTTTTTTGTTCCTGTACCGTATTGATGGCGACAACATTTGAGGGGGCGTCGGCTCTCTTGTCAACATTAACCGTGAGAGGTTGGCCAACGCGAATATTAATAAATCCTGCAAAAGCAGAGGAATCCTGCCCGTTGATAATCTTTTCCGGTGTTTTCTTATTCAGAATCCCCGTCCCGGAAAAAAGCAATAAACCTGCAGCAATCCCGGCTGCAACCAACCCTCCAAGATAATATATGTTGAAGCGCGAAGGAATAAACCTAAGGAACTCCCGGAGTGCCAGGCGACGCATCAGATCTGCTTCTACTGATACATCCGGAATAACCTCAGCGTTTTCAAGCTTTTGCCTGAATAACTCCCGTACCCTCATATCTTGTTTTTTCGCTTTCAATGTATTGTTGTTATCGTACTCTATTATTTTATCCGTTTTCGGAATAGCTATTTTTAAGTTTCCCCAGTTTTTCCAGTTTATTTCTTATTACAGCTTTAGCTCTGCTATACTGCGATTTTGATGTGTTAGTATCAATTCCCAGCATTTCAGCTATTTCTTTATGCTTGTAGCCTTCAACAGCATAAAGGTTAAAAACCAATCTGTAACCGGCAGGGAGCTCGTTGAGCACTTTGTAAAGTTCTTCGGAGGTAAAAAAATCCTCTTCAAAACTTGTCACCCCTGTCTCCACTGATACATATTCCTCAATATCAACATGATACCTGTATTTCAGGTTTTTATGATAATGAGTTATAGCAGTATTTACTGCAACCTTCCTTAACCAGCCTATGAAAGAACCTGTTCCCGAAAAATCTTTTATATTAAAAAATATCTTTAAAAAACTTTCCTGCAAAATATCTTCAGCCTCAGCTTTATCGGTGGCATATCTGAGGCAAACACCGAGCAAAAAACGCGAATACCTGTTGTAAAGCTCTTGCTGCGCTCTCCTCTCATGTCTGGCGCACCCGTCTATTATTTGCCTGTCACTCATCATAAACCGAGGACATTTTTAAGACTTAGCATGTAAAAAAATGGTTGCATAATCTGAAAAATTTCTTCAAAATAAACAAAATCATGTTCTTTATACGCTTAATGAATGACAAAGGTCATTAAAAAAAAAATAATGATTTGTTTAATTTACATTTTTTAATCAGGAAAAAATGAATTTATCTTTATCATAAGAAAATAATCAATATGTTCAATAAATTAATAGCGGCTATATTGCCATTCTTTCCAAAAAAAATTGTCTGGATATTTTCCAAATCGTATATATCCGGTGAAACAATTGAAGATGCAATGCGTGTATCCAGGGAGCTGAATAACAAGAAGATAACGGTAACTCTCGATGTTTTGGGGGAATTCATCAAAACACTTGATGAAGCTGAAGAGAATAAAAAAGAGTACCTGAATCTGATTGACATCACATACAAAAACCAGATTGATGGAAATTTTTCCCTTAAACCGACAAGTTTCGGACTTCTTATCGATAAGAAGGCATGTTACACCCACATTAGGGATATAGTTGTAAAAGCCGCATCGTACAAAGGATTTATCAGAATCGATATGGAAGATTCTCCCTGCACAGATGATGAGATTGAATTGTTCCGTAAGCTTAAATCTGAATTTCCGGCTAATGTTGGCCTGGTATTACAGGCATATCTCAAACGAACCTACAGTGATCTTGAAGCGATGCTTGATCTGAATAGTCACGAAATTCCTCTTAGCTACAGGCTTTGCAAGGGTATATATGTTGAACCTGCAGCCATTGCATATAAAAAATATGAGGAGATAAATCAGCATTATCTCGAGGATCTTGAATTCATACTTAAGAACAGGATACATGTCGGAATAGCAACTCACGATAAACCTCTCATTGAAGGTGCCTATAAACTAATTGAAAAATATAAGGTCCCAAAAAACATGTATGAATTCCAGATGCTGTACGGAGTTACTCCAAACCTCAGGGAATCAATTGTAAATGAAGGACATAATGTGAGAGTTTATGTTCCCTTTGGTAAACAATGGTTTGGCTATTCGACACGTCGCCTGAAGGAAAATCCAAAGATGGCAAGTCTCATTATAAAGGCAATGTTCATTAAAGGCTGAAGACTCTTGACTCTGGACTCTGGGCTCAGTCACCCACTCTCCCTTTCATTCTTCCTACTTTCTCTTTTCCAGTGTCTCCAGATATCTTTTATTTAACTGATCCAGCTCAGACTGAGCCAGGTCGGACCTTAAAGGAGGCGGTTTTTCAGGTAAGCCTTGAATAAGAAGATAAGCTACTCCTGGTATCAGTAACAGCGGATTTAACCCGACAATCCGGTCAGAAGGAATACCTCCCTTTTCAAATGCATCAATCTTCTGTTGCTGATGGAGATATGAATAGTTTGAAGCAGGGTCGTTAAGGTTACCCTGAGTCGTCTTTGCCTGGTAAGCTGAGATTGCAACATTATATCTCGCATTTTCCATTTCTTCAGGAACTTTACTTTTTGAATTAAGAATCTCAGACTTAAAACTTGTATATCGTGGCAATATGATAACTTCAGGTATTGCCAACGTATCACTATTCAAATAGATACCGGCAATAAAATCATGTTGGGTAAGAGTATCGCTTATAAGCATTATGGCCGGTTTATAGCCAAGGCTTTTAAATAACACAGTATCATTCCTGTTCACATAAAATGAAAAGTTGCCATTCTGACCACTGACGGACATAAAAGCCCTGTTAATAATTATTTGGGAATTACCAATCGGTGTCAGACTACCTGCATCCATAACAATTCCATGAAAAAGAATCCTGGAGGTAGAATCCTGTTTTACCTGTCCGGATCCGGCACAGGCAAACATGATTATCGAAATAATCAAAAGAAAAATTCGCCGGAATAACTTTATCATTTAAGTTTAATTATAAGTTCTTTTAAACTCCTCTTCGGTACATGGTGATTATTTGCACTGTCTCTCCAGTATTTTACATCATCGCCATTTATTTCATCAATAACAACCTTCTCGATTGGTTTACCCAATGCAAGAATCAATAGAATTTCATACTTGTCCGGTAAATCTATTTCATCACGTAACTCCTCTCTTTTTATTGATGCTATCATGCACCCTCCCAATCCCGCTTCCGTAGCTCCAAGCATAATGGTCTGGGCAGCGATTCCATGATCGATCCCAAAATTTTCTGTGATGGACTTATCGCCCAGGATCATAATATACCCGGAAGGCCTTTCCCCTTCATCCGGACCTGGCCATTCTGTTAAATAAGCGGCCCAGACCAGGTATGGGAAAATTTTTTCGCAATCTTCAGGTGTGTTATAGATAATGAATTTAAGGGGTTGTCTGTTTGCCCCGGTAGATGATAACCTTGCGAGTTCGATAAAGGATTCCAGAGTTTTATAATCAATACGATGCGATTCGTCAAAACGTCGATATGAGCGTGTTTTAGTTGTAATGTCTTTGAGATTCATCTTTCCGGTGTTTTTAAAGTTATTAGTTTATTATTTTACAATCTTCTGTTCAGGTTCAGCATAAAGGCCTTCCCTGCTCAACAGATGATCAAGGTTTGCCAGGCCATAAACGACCACAGCTGTTACAACTGATGTATGCTCCTGATATTCAGGAATACTCTTGGTATATGTGTCCCGCTCGGTGTGCCATATCTCACCATAATTAAAATTATATCCTTTCGAATCAGGGATATCAAAACTCAGTACAGGAACTCCGTTCATAGCAAAATAAGCGTGATCTGATCCCCCGGCAGTTGTAGGTTTCGGGTGCGGTGGCTGTGTACGTTTAATAAGTGTAAATGGAAAATCAGGATTTATACTGTTAAGTGGTTTGCAAATTTTTTCAAAATCATTGTACATAGCTTCAGGCACAGTAAGCCCTGAGGCAACTGTCGGTCCGCCATCGCGATTAAAATAATTTGATATTTCAGGAAGCTTTTCTTTATTAGCTTCAACCCAGTGCTTTGAGCCAAAAAGGCCAAACTCTTCCCCGGCCCAAAGGCATACCAGAATTGTACGCTTGGGTTTTCCCCCTGCTGCTAAAATCAGTCTTGCAGCCTCCATGGTCGGAGATACTCCTGATCCATCGTCAACACCTCCTGTGGCAACATCAAAAGAGTCAAGATGACCGCCCATCATAACATACTCATTGGGATATTTGGTACCTCGTATCACCCCTATCACATTGTGATAGGGCACAGGACCTGGTTTGAAATGGTTACGAATATCGAACTCCAAGAGAAAATACTGACGCTCTTTAGCCATCTGCTCAATAATGGCATATTGATGTTCATCCAGCTTAATATCGCACACCGTCGGCAAGGTCTCAAAAGTCATCTTATCCAGGTTTTTACGATCATAAAGAGCCCTTATAGGCACCCCGGCAGATTGTATTACACCAAGAATCCCGGCCTGGCACATTTCACGATAAAACAATGCAGGTTCTTCTTTTAAAGCCAGTAATTCCTTTTGGGGGCTACCCCGGTTTACACGATTCTCCCGCATTATGTCGCGATTAATTTTTGATATGGAATCGTTCTGAGCTATGATACTTGCACGCAATGAATCGGCCCTTGGGGAGAAATCAACCGGCCATCCTGTGTTTTTACCAGATATAAGCACCCATGCACCCTTCAAAGCACCTTTCATCCTGTCAAATTCATCCCTGGTTTTTGGCTCGATAAGTACCGGCCCTCTTTCTACTCCTTTCGTGCCTGATGTGTACGAAGGAGTTGCAAAATGAAGAATCATACCGTTATCGGATAACATTCTGCCAAACCAGGGCCCACGGTCAAAACCAACAGGAAGAGTTCCTGCCTCATCCATTATCACTTCCATCCCCCACTTACGAAACTCGGATGCACACCATAAAGCAGCATTTGTATAAGCATCAGAACCGGTAATGCGACCGCCAAAACGGTTAGTAATAACATCAAGGTGATGCATAGTCCGGTTATCTGTTCTGCCTAACTCAATAATACGATCTACAACCTTGCTTTCCTGAGCCGAAGTTGTATAACCAATAAGAAAAAGGCCGGCAAATATTATAAGGATTCTTTTCATTAATTACAGGTTTTTAATAATTCTAATGGTACCGGCAATTTAATAAAAATTGATCAAACAGATGTTCAGCAGATACCTGTTTTGTAAACAACATTTAATTGCAATAGTTCATGACAAGCATCAGTTTCGTTATTTTGAAAATGAGGATCTTGAATCGACTACAGAGTCAATCAAAAGAGTTGCATTCCCAAATTAACTTATACCTGTTTTGGAATAATCTGTTTCAGCAGGGAAGAAGTATTTTCTAAAAACGCCTGGAGATAACGTCCCAATCGAGAATTTCCCAATAAGACTTAATATAATCAGGACGTTTGTTTCTGTAATCGATATAGTATGCATGTTCCCACACATCGCACGTTAGTATCGGTTTAAGGCCTTTGCGCAAAGGATTGCCTGCATTAGATTCCTGTGATATCTGCAATGTTCCGTCATCTTTCTTAGCCAGCCAGGCCCAGCCCGCACCGAAAAGTGTGGCGGCTGCCTTATTAAATTGTTCTTTAAACGTATCGAAGGAACCGAAAGAGCTGTTTATAGCATCGGCAAGAACACCTGCAGGAGCTTTCCTTCCTCCATTAGAAAATGATTCAAAGTAGAAGGTATGGTTCCAGACCTGCGCAGCATTATTATAAATTCCACCCTCAGCCTTTTTTATAATGGTTATAAGATCGGCCTTTTCAAATTCAGTACCAGGGATAAGCCCGTTAAGGTTATTTACATAAGCCTGATGATGTTTGCCATAATGGTAATCAAGCGTCTCTTCACTTATATGGGGAACAAGTGCGTTGAGCTTGTACGGAAGTTTTGGTAATTCAAATGCCATAATATAGATTTTTGAGTTAATACTTTAAATGCCTGAACAATGTACAGGAATCCTAAGCTCAAATTTAACATTTTTATCCCAGAATGTATTATGGCCGGGTAAGAAATATCTTTTCCGGCAAGGCGGGTATCACTCCTTTTTTGCTGGCAATACGGAAAAGTTCATTTATGGCTTCTTTCCCTTTTTTACCTAAATCGAGTGTAAATTCATTCACGTAAAGCTTTATATGGTTATTCATTACAGTGCTATCCATCTCCTTTGCATTACCTGATACAAAATCGTAAGATGCGAATGAATCTTTGTATGCATACTCAAGGCTTCGCCTCAATATACGATTTACCTTAAGCGCAATATCTTCCGGAATTTCCCGGTTGATCACAATGGCTCCCAGGGGTATTGGCAGACCGGTAAGGTTTTCCCAATATTCCCCCATATCAGCAATTTTATAAAGACCTTTTTTGAAGTAAGTAAATCTTGTTTCATGAATAATCAGACCGGCATCGACTTCATCATTAAGTATTGCTTCGTCAATATCTGAAAAAAGATACTCGGTTTTGGATTTTGCATCCGGCCATGCTATGCTGAATAAAAGATTTGCCGTGGTATATTTTCCGGGAATAGCAATTCTGGCTCCCGGGATTGATTCAGGTGAAATTTTATGTTTACTTATCAGGAGAGGTCCATTTCGGTGACCAAGCGCACTGCCTGCATCAAGGATAAGATAGTTTTCGGCAACATATGCATATGCATGGTAGCTTATTTTTGTGATATCAACTTTCGAACCAAGTGCTTTCCTGTTGAGCTCTTCAACATCGGTAAGAAAATAATCAAATTCCAGATCCTCGGTATCAATTCTGCCATGGACCATTGCATCGAATATAAATGTATCGTTCGGGCATGGCGAGAAACCCAATGTTAACTTCATATATTTACTCCAGTATTATTAAAACTTCATTAAGCTTTTCTGAAAGGTTATCAAGTGCAAGCGTTATATTCCACTTACTCCTGTTCCTGGGTTCAACCTTGTTTGAGATTGCCCTGAGAGCCAGAAAGGGAATTTTTTCCCTGGTGCAAATATAGAAAAAAGTTGCACCTTCCATTGTCTCAATATCAGGATTAAATTTTCTAAATAATTTTTCTCTGGTCGATTCCGAGCCGGTAGCGGTGTTTACAGTTATTGCCTTTACAGGTTTTAATATGTTCTTCATCAACTCTCTATATGTTGAATCAGAAAATATTAACCCATCCCTGAATGGGATCTCATCCTTATCGGTCAGACCTGCTTCATGCAGTGTGAAAAAATTATCACCATCCTCAATCCCTGCATCTGCAAAACAATCAGTTACGGGCATAACAACATCCCCGATATTCAACTTTTCATTATAACTGCCTGCAATCCCCGCATTAATGGCAAGATCGGGCTTTTCATTCAACGAAATCCATTGCTTCAAAGCCCAGGCCGTGGCTATGGAACCTACTCCCGTAACAAGCACACTTATTTCAAAATTCCTGAAACGTATCTCATCCCGGAGCGATAAAATGCCCATAAGCTTCTTCAGAACATCAGCCTCTCCTGCAGTAGCTGCAACATATAATATTTTAAATGACATACCCTTATAAATTGCCACTCATCGCTATAAAGCCCTTAAAGATATTGCTTTTATGAATTTAAAAGATCAAAATTATTGGTTAATATTGTATTATAATTACAAACATATATGCTATATCTTACCCGAAGAGAAAGATTCAGCGCTGCTCACAGGATGTTCAGAGAGGACTGGACTGATGAGATGAACCTTAAAATATTCGGGAAATGCTCAAATCCAAACTGGCACGGACACAATTATGTTTTGTGGGTAACTGTTAAAGGTGAACTTAACGATGAGCATGGTTTCGTAATGAATATCAATATCCTTAAAAAAATAATATCAGATAAAATAATTAATAAGCTTGATCACAAGAATATCAATCTCGACGTTGATTTCATGACCGGTAAGATTGCCACTACTGAGAACCTGGCTGTTGCAATATGGAATGAGCTGAAACCATCTGTCGAAAAGGAAGGAGTATCTCTCCATTGCATTAAAATTGAAGAAACTGAAAATAACACAATTGAATACTATGGCTAAACTAACTGATAACCAGAACAACGAACCAGAGAAAGAAAATAATGGATATACCAGGCATGAAACGTGGGATGCCGCTAAGATTGAAGAGCTTTCAACGATTTATTACAGGGTACTGAAACTTATCGGGGAAGATCCTGACCGGGAAGGTCTGATTAAGACACCTGAAAGAGTTGCTAAGGCAATTACTTTCCTGACAAATGGTTATTCGCATGATCCCTGCGAGATAATAAATTCAGCAAAATTTAAGGAAGAATACAGACAAATGGTGCTTGTAAAAGACATTGATCTCTATTCAATGTGTGAGCACCACATGCTTCCCTTCTTTGGCAAGGCACATGTGGCTTACATTCCCAATGGTTATATAACCGGACTAAGTAAGATAGCCAGGGTTGTAGAGGCATACAGCAGGAGACTCCAGGTGCAGGAAAGACTAACTACTCAAATCAGAAACTGCATACAGGAATGCCTTAATCCGATCGGGGTTGCAGTTGTTATAGAAGCACAGCATATGTGCATGCAAATCAGGGGTGTGCAGAAACAGAACTCAGTTACAACAACATCAGCTTTCACAGGTATCTTTCTTAAGGAACTCAATACCCGTGAAGAATTTGTTCATCTTATAGGTTCCAGGCTGCACTAGGAGATTTTTTCTATTTTTGCCTCGCTGATTTTAGAAATTTCATATTAAGAAAATAATTATGAAAGCATACGTATTCCCGGGGCAGGGAGCTCAGTTCGTTGGGATGGGCAGGGATCTTTTTGATAAATCACCGCTCGCAAACGAGTTATTCAGAAAGGCCAATTCTTTGCTCGGATTTCGGATCACAGATCTTATGTTTGAAGGTACTGATGAGGACCTGAAACAGACAAAGGTTACACAGCCTGCCATTTTTCTTCATTCAACAATACTTGCTGCTGTACTGGGAAATTCATTCAGACCTGATATGGTTGCAGGCCATTCTCTCGGGGAATTCTCTGCACTTGTTGCAAACAAGACTTTGTCTTTTGATGACGGGCTTATGCTGGTCTCAAAAAGAGCTCTGGCGATGCAGAAAGCCTGTGAAAAAACACCCTCCACAATGGCCGCTATTCTTGGTCTCGATGATAATATAGTAGAAGATGTATGTGCTTCTGTTAAGGAGATAGTGGTTCCTGCAAATTATAACAGTCCTGGTCAGGTAGTGATTTCCGGATCTGAGGAAGGTGTTGATAAAGCCATTGAGTTACTTAAAGAAAAGGGAGCCAGGAGAGCACTTAAACTGGCAGTAGGAGGAGCATTTCATTCTCCACTTATGGAACCTGCGCGACTGGAACTGGAGGAGGCGATAAAAAACACTCATTTCAATATTCCGATATGCCCTGTATACCAGAACGTTAATGCAGCCCCGTCGAATGATCCGGCCATTATAAGATCCAATCTTGTCTCTCAGCTTACATCGCCGGTGCGATGGACACAGAGTGTTGTTAACATGATATCAGCCGGTGCAACATCCTTTACTGAAGTTGGTCCGGGCTGTGTTTTGCAAGGTCTGATAAAAAAAGTAAATAAAGATATTGCCACCGAAGGAGCAACATTCTGAATCATTGTAAGGGCTTCATGATTACCCCTTTGTGTGATCTCCCGTCAATCATTATTTCAAGAGGTTCATCGAACCTTATATGTCTGATAAAGTCATCCTCATATACTACCTTCTGTATGTTAAGGTAATCAACATTATAATAACCCTCATTTATGAAAGGATTTATTGTAAAATAACCGACGCGAAATGATGTGAGGTTCTGAAAAAAATGGGTTCCCTGACTTGGATCGATCCTGTAATTCTTCAGGCCCGATTCAATAATGATCCTTGCTCCTGAAATCTGGGACCATTTGACAGGTATTCCAAGCCATGGATCGGTCGATCCCCATCTGCCGGGACCAATAAGAATATATGCCTGTCCCTGTTTAACAAATCCTGCATTTAGCTTATCAATTTCAGTTGCAACCATTTTGTTATTTGCAACATTAAAAGACTCAGGCTTAACATAAACAAGATCATGAATGCCTTTAAAGAATCCATTTCCAAGAGCCGATTCCGAATAAATAATTGTATCTTCTTTTCTTATAAGATCCAGGTTAATATTTTGTGTTTCCTCAGTGTGTACAATTGGTCTTATCTGTAAAAAGCTGAATGTCTTAGGTGAGCCGGCAGGTGTTTCAAGATTCGCAGCAAATTCAATTTCAACTGGATTGTTCATTTCACGCTGACCAATTTCAAGAAGGGTGCTTAAAATATCAGCCAGTGGGAAGGTCTTGTGCTGCAGAATATTCGAAAATGTGATTACCCTTTTGCCTGAGTAGGTTGTTCCGTCGCGAAGCATGTTATTATTCCTGTCGTAGGTTGAAGCCACCCATTTAAGAGCAGCCTCGTTAGTCAGATCTTTAATATCAATCTTAAGTATATTAACACCATCATCTGTTGAAGGGACAAAACTGTCAGTATTAAGGTCGAGTGCGAAAAACTCTTTCTGGGTATCTCTCAGGGCTGCTTCAGGGGATGAAAGCTGCAGGACCTTTTTGGGATATCTGGGAGAAAACCTGAGGGATAACCCTCCCTCAACAATGAGTTTTCCAAGACCAAAAGCGATGTTGACAATACCTTCTTCGGCTTTTTCAGAACCAATAGGATAGTAATTTATAGAACGGGCTACACCTGATATTGTAGGATAATAGATCTCTCCATGTCTGTTGCCGCATACTTCCTGCAGAATTATTCCCATTTTCTCCTCATCCAGGGCATTTGCCGTTGCAGTCATATATGCCTTACTAGCCTTGTAATATACTGAAGCATAAACCTCTTTTATTGCATCAGATAACATTTTAACCATAAGCTTATTATCGGGAAGCCTTGGAATCATGTAAGTTGAATAAATCCCCGCAAACGGCTGATAATGCGAGTCTTCAAGCTTGCTTGACGAGCGGACTGCAATCGGATAATTTCTTGAAACAGCGAGATAGGCATAAAAATCCTGATGTACATGTCCTGGAAGCTCTGAATTAATAAACCTGTTAAGTATTTCATCATCTGTCAGATCAGAGAATGCAACAGAATAAAGGTTATTCATGTCCATGAACTCATCAAATATATCTGTGCTTAAAACGACAGTTCTAGGGATAGTTATAAGAACATCGGGAAACTTGTTGAACAGTTTATTAGTTTTTATTACACTGTTTATGAAAGCAAGCCCCCTGGCCTTTCCACCTATTGAGCCTTCTCCTATGCGTGAAAATGTATGGTATTCATCGAAACTTGATTTATCAAATTTCGCTATCACACCCCTGCCTTTTCCCAGGCGAAAGCTGGAGATGGCTACGTAAAGAAATCGCCTCATCTCATCCATAGTATTGAAATCCTCTTTCCTTATGTATTTAAACATCTGAGCAACAGGGAAAAGCGCCCTGGCATTCAGCCATTTGGAGAAATGGTTCCGTGTAGCATGATATTCGAGCGTATTGTCAGGTACAGTAAGAATCTTCTGCTGAAGGCTCTGAAGATCTGTAGCTATGGCAATTGATTCAAGAGTGTCAGGATTTTTAAAGACAAAAGGTCCGAAAGCAAGATATTGTATAATAAAGTTCCTAAGCTCAAGAGATAATGATTTGGAATACTTGTTAATAAAACACGCACCAAGAGCCTCTGCGTCCTTTTTATGAACTGTACTTGACGATTGTATTAAAAACGGGACTTTATCATCATCGGCCATAACTACTTTACACAATTCAATTCCTGCATTTTCATCAGGTATATTATCCCTCTTATAGCCTATATCTGAAATTACACCCAGCACATTATACTTATACTTCCTGTACAGGTCCAGGGCATCATTGAAATTATTTGCAAGCAATATTTTTGGCCTGCCTCTCATTTTAAGCATCCTCTGGTGCTCATTGAGAGCTTCCTTCTGAAAATCAAGAGACTGAAGAAGGACAATCCTGTAGATATTCGGCAGGTAGGAAGAAATATATCTGATTGAGTTTTCTACCAGTATAATTGCCTGAACACCAACATTCTCAATATCATGATCAGCGTTCATTTTATCCTCAATCAGCTTTATAATTGCCAGTATCAGCGATGCATCCCCTAACCAGCAGAAGACATAATCGATAGCACTCAGGTCTTCCCCTTCGAGACGCAGGGAGACTTCTCTCGAAAAATATGTCAACACGACAATAGGGATGCTTTCATATTGTAACTTAATTTTTTTTGCCAGGGCAAAAACATCGGTTCCCTTAATACTAAGCATAGATATTACAAGATCGATGTTGCTTTCGCGGAGTATCCTGAAAGCATCTTCAGCATTATCAGTCTGGATAAAAGTAGGTGGATAACGGAGGTTCAGTGAAGCGTACTCATTAAATATCTGTTCATCAATTCTTCCATCTTCCTCAAGCATGTAATTATCATAATTACTGCATATTACAAGAACTCGATGTATTCTTTTCTGCATCAGCAGATCGAAAGATGTATCAGTAAAATCGTACTTCTCCTGATCAAGTATTCCCTCAATTATGGTCATAAATTGAGCAATTAATTATTCGTTGAAATTACTGCCATCCCTTTTTTCCCGTCCATACGAATGAGAAGTGGTTTCTCAAACCTGATATGCCTGAAAAATTTCCCTTCCTCAACTACCTTTTGTTTTTTAAGTTTATCCCAGTTAATAACGCCTTCATGAGTTCCCTTGTTAACTGAGAAATAACCAACATTCATAGAGGTTACGTTATGGAAAAAATGCGAACCGAGTGAGGCATCGAGATTGAAATTTGGAAGGCTTACTTCCACAATTATTTTAGCATTGGATATCTGAGGCCAGGCAACGGGAATACCCAGGAACCTGTCTTTCGTTCCCCACCTTCCCGGTCCGAGAAGGACATACTTGCGGTTTTCGCTCAGCATTTTTTCGTTCATCTCATCGATTTCCTCTGCCATCTCATTTGTTAACATATTATTGAATTTTCCGGGTTCAACATATATAAGATCAGTAATATCTTCTATGACGCCATTTCCCATACTTTTTTTGGTGATAAGTATCATGTCTTCAGTGCATATGGAATCCGGTTCAATATTATATCCTGCCCCGCTGCCGACAAGCGGTTTTATCTGGAGAAGATAAAATGATGCATTTCCGTTTTCATCTTTGGTGAGGTCAACGGCAAACTCAATCTCAACAGGTGTACCAAAGGCCTCAGTAACAACGTCCAGCACTGTTCTGAGAGTTGATGCCAGGGGGATATAATCATATTTTAAAATATCTGCGAAATTGACCACCCTCGGGCCGGGAACATCGAGACCGGAGGTTATTGTATCATTATCGGAATTTAATACCGAAGCTGAGTGCTGAAGAGTACCCTGTTTCTCAGCATGACTGATATCAAGGGTTACAAGACCAGCAGTCTCACCTTCAAGCAGATTCAGCTCTTTTTTTGCCATATCGACGGCATAGAAACGCACCTGTGAGTTTTTATAAAGATCTTTATGGGAAACAATATCAAGCGACGGATAAGCAGGTGAAAACCTGAAAGCCCGTTCTCCTTCCACAACATATTGACCAAGACCTACTGCTATAACAGCGAATCCATCCTGCGGTGTCATATGGGCTACAGGATAGAAATTGAATGACTGGGCTGTGCCGCTTATATGAGGATAAAAAGCATTTTCAAACCTGTTACCGACAACTGATTGAATTACAATTGCCATTTTCTCCTGCTCTACTTTAAAGTTAATTGCCTCAAAATAGGTTCGGGCATTTTTTGAATATATCGATGCAAATACAAGCTTAATGGCTTCAGACAACTGCTTCAGTCTTATATCAGGATCGTGATTATTATTTGGGAGAAGATAAGTACCGAATATGCCTGAAAAAGGCTGACTCATTGAATCTTCGAATAAGCTTGAAGACCTAACAGCCAGCGGCTTATTCATCATTCTTATAAATATTTTCAACTCTTTTTCGAGAGTATAGCTCAGGCTTCCCTCAAGGAATAACTTCTTAAGAACATCATAATCCTTTTCCTCTTTTACCTTGTCCCACAAATGGTTACGTTCCATGAACATATCAAATTCATCTGTACCTATTATGGCTGTTACAGGTGTTTTTATATTTATCCCCGGCAATAAACGTCCGAGTTCGAAACTGTATATCAGTGTACTTACAAATGCCAGACCACGTCCTTTCCCTCCCAGTGATCCTCCTGCCAGGCTTACCACATTCGTTTCATCAATAACCGCTGTCTCATCAAAATTGATGACCTTGCCTTTGTTCATCTCCATCCTTCTTTTGCGGATAACGTCGATAAGAAATTCACGAAGCTCTTTCAGGCTGTTAAAATCGGATACCCTTATCGGGTTGATCATTTTTGCAATCTTCACTTCTCCTCTTGCCATAAGCCAGAGCGAGAAATGGTTTTTCATAGAGTGATAAACAAGGGAGTCTTCCGGAATAGTCTGGAGATATGCCTCAAATTCCTTCATCGATTTTGCGACTGCTATCTGCCTGCCTTTTGTATCCCTGTAAACAAAGTGGCCAAAACCCAGGTAATAATTTATAAATGATTTAAGATCCTGAAGCAGGCTCTCAGAATTCTTATTAATGAAATTTGACTTAAGCTGATGTGCATACCTGGCGCTATCAGGATCGGATGACTGGAGTACAGAAGGAAGATTGGGAAGGTCTTTCTTGATTTGCTGAATCAGTTCAAACCCGGCTGTATTGTCAAGTTCTCCGTTCTTGGGAAAGCGCATGTCAGAAATGACGCATAACAGGCTATCCTTGTATTTTTCAAAAATTGAAATAGAATCTTCGTAGGTTGAAGCAAGAAGAACCTTTGGCCGGGCTCTGAGCTTAAGAACTTTATACAATTCATCGGTTGATACATCCTCAATAAGGTTCCTGGTTTGCTCCATCACCAGCGTATAAAGCATCGGCAGGTAACTGGAATAGTATAACGCTGAATCTTCCACGATAAGGATCACGCGTGTGAGTCCTTTTTTTGTATCATTATCAACATTCACTTTATCTTCGAGAAGCTTAACCATCGCAAAGAACACTTTTGACTCGCCAGTCCATACAAAATAGTTATCAAAAGGTATTCCCAGTGATTGCTGCCTTTTCACAAAGGGCACATCAAGCGGATTGTTAAGAAGAAGGAATGTAGGTATGTAAGGATATTTTTCCTTGATTTTTTTACAAAGACCCATTGGGTTCTCCTTATCAACGCCGATCATAATTATGATCAGATCGTAATGCCGGGCTTTGAGCCTTGCAAAAGCCTCCTCCTCACCTGAAACTCCTGTTACCCTTGGTATTGACGTCAGGCTCAGCTGGTAATATTCACCAAGCATGTGATCGGAAAACCGTCCTTCGCCCTCAATTGAATAGGCATCATAAAGGTTTGCAACAAGAAGTATCTCTTTAACTTTAAAAGGCATCAGGTCGTGAAAAACATCCCTTTCGGCGTTATGCCTGTCAAGGAACCGCTGGAGCAACTTTCTGCTCGATAGTTCACGGATATTTTGTTCATCGCGTTGAACTACCTGCGACATCCTTATTATGTCGCGTGCCTTATAACTATTTATATACCCTGTTATAATACCTGCAATATTGCTGATAAGATCTCTCTCTTCTTTTAGGAAAGGACCTTCATTTTCCTGACTGAATTGTGTTGTATAGAATACTTCAATTGTTCCATTTTCGCCATCTATCGTATCGAAATCCTGGGCCATTTTCCATGATGTCTCAACAAAATCAGCCGACTCAAAAACTTTACCCATATACCGTATACGTGCAACGGTATACTCAGGATATTGCCATGCCGCAGGCAATACAAGCACTATCTGCTGAAGAGATTCCTCAACAGGCCTGCCCTCTTTAAGTATTAATGTTGTGCGGTTAATGCATGCCAGTTCCTTCAGCCTTTCCTTCTGATCGTGAAGCAGCCGTTTGTAATCATGGTCACTATTATTCCCTTCAGCCATCTAAAGTTTATCTGTTAGAATAAATTCTAAAATTAATAAAATAGATGATGAGATGGAAAGAATTGAGGAATTACAATAAGTGTACAAACTACACTATTCCACTTTCCAGGTAGATCCGCTCATTAACAGATCATTCACGTTCTTTATTTTTGAATTCTTCTGAACTGCCTCAATTTGTTCCTTCACTAATTGCTCATAAGTTTGCCACGGAACAGCCCTTATAACACCAAGAGCTACAGGATAATCAGGATATTTCATGTTTGCCAGCATGTAATGAATCCCGGGATTTTCTTCATGGGAGTCATGTATAAGCAAATCATTTTCAGACACTCCTTTCTCCCCAAGCTTTACAACTTTAAGCTTTAACCCGTCGAGAATAAGGCCTTTATCATTTCCTTTTCCAAAAATCATTGGCTGGCCATGCTTAAGGATCACCGTCCTGTCGTCTCTTACCTCTTTATCAGCTATGGTATCATGAATTCCATCATTAAAGATGACACAATTCTGAAGAGCTTCGATAACAGAAGTGCCTTTATGTTTTGCGGCTTCAATATATATTTGTGTTGACAGGGCAATATTTGTATCAATAGTGCGGGCAAAAAACTTACCTTTTGCTCCTATCACCAGCTCTCCTACAGAGAATGGCTCTTCAACTGTTCCATAAGGAGAGGTTTTTGTAACCAGCCCTTTGGCCGATGTAGGTGAATACTGACCTTTAGTAAGACCATATATCTCATTGTTGAATAAGATAATATTTATGTCAATATTTCTTCTTATAACATGAATAAAATGGTTACCTCCAATAGCAAGAGCATCTCCGTCACCAGTCATCTGCCACACAGATAATTCAGGGTTTGCAACTTTTACACCTGAAGCAATTGCTGATGCACGACCATGAATACCATGGAAACCATAAGTATCCATATAATAAGGAAACCTTGAAGAACATCCTATTCCTGAAATGAACGCAAATTTCTCCTTAGGTATTCCCAACTCCGTCATGGCTTTCTGCACTGAACTTAATATTGCATGATCGCCACAACCAGGGCACCATCTTACCTCCTGGTCGCTCTTAAAATCTTTGGGAATATATTTATTAACAGTTACTTCTTCCATTTTACATATCCTCCAGCATTTTGATGCATTTATCTTTAATATCGTTTATTGTGAACGGAATTCCCTGTACCTTATTAACCTGATCATAAGTGAATTCCTGGTGTTTCATTCGCAGATAATCTGCAAACTGACCAAGATTCAATTCGCATACCAGTATCTTTTTAAATCTCCTGAAAACATCCTTAACATTTCGAGGTAAGGGGTTAATATAATTAAAGGCAGCAAGACTGACCTTATGTCCTTCTGTCTGTAATTCCCTTACTGCAGTAACCAGATACCCATATGATCCTCCCCAACCTACTACAAGTATATCACCTGATACGGGACCCTGCGGCACCAGATCGGGAATTTCATTTGCCACCCTCGCAATTTTTTCATCCCTAACCTTAACCATCTTTTCATGATTTTCAGGGACATAGGATACAGTCCCCTTGTCTGTTTTCTCAAGTCCGCCTATCCTGTGCTCCAGACCCGGTGTTCCCGGAATAGCCCACGACCTTGCCAGCTTTTCTTCATCACGCTTATATGGAAGAAACGGAGTCTCATTTTTATCAGCATAACGAGGATTGATTTTTGGCAGGTCTTTCATATCAGGAACCTTCCAGGGTTCGGTTCCGTTAGCCAGGTAACTATCAGTTAGAAGCAAAACCGGAGTCATATGCTCCAGTGCAATCCTGGCTGCTTCGAACGCAAAATGGAAACAGTCAGACGGCGTGCTGGATGCAATAACCACAACAGGACTCTCACCATTACGCCCATATAATGCCTGCATTAAATCTGCCTGTTCTGTTTTGGTTGGCAGACCTGTAGAAGGGCCGCCTCTCTGAACATCTACAATTACTATCGGAAGTTCAGTCATAACTGCAAGCCCGATTGCTTCAGATTTTAAAGCCAGTCCCGGACCCGAAGTGGAAGTGATAGCCAGGTTACCTGCAAAACTTGCCCCCAGCGATGTGCATATTCCTGCAATTTCATCCTCAGCCTGGAAACTTTTAACGCCCAGGTCCTTCCTTGCTGCAAGTTCCTCAAGAATTCCGGTGGCAGGTGTAATTGGATAGGAACCTATAAAGATCTTAAGCCCTGCTTTTTCAGCGGCGGCCAGAAATCCCCAGGCAGTCGCAGTATTCCCATTGATATTCCTGTAAGTACCTTTTGCGATCATTGCCGGAAGAATCTTATAAACAGGTGACAGAGCTTCAATAGTTTCAGCATAATAATAACCGGCTCGCAGTGCTATCTTATTTGCTTCGGCTACATCCGGTGATTTGTGGAATTTCTTGTCAAAGTAGTCTTCAGTATATTTAAGTTCACGATCAAACAGCCAGTAAACCATCCCCAGAGCAAACATGTTTTTTGTCCTTAAGATAGATTTTGGTTCGAGGCTCATATCTTTCAAGGTCTCTTTTACCATGGAGGAAATTGGCGCAGCAATTATATTGTAGCCGCTGAGTTTCTCCTCCTGAACCGGATCTTTCTCATATCCTGCCTTTATGATATTTTTCTCGGTGAAGTTGTCAATATCATAAATAATTGTTCCCCCCTTTTTGATCCATTTTGCATTGGCTTTTATAGCCGCAGGATTCATTGCCACAAGAACATCAGAAAAATCTCCGGGAGTATTTATTTCTGAATGTCCCAGATGAACCTGGAAGCCTGATACACCTCCGACAGTTCCCTGTGGGGCTCGTATCTCTGCAGGGTAATCGGGAAAAGTTGTTAAGTCATTACCGAAAAGAGCCGCTGTGTCGGAAAACAGTGTCCCTGTAAGCTGCATTCCATCTCCTGAATCGCCTGAAAAGCGGATGACCACTTCTTCTCTTTCAATAACTTGTGATTTTTTACCCATAATTCCTTTTGTTAATTTGCAGTTTGTTGTCTTACTCTTATCACTAACTGCTTATTAGGCACAAAATTAAATTTTTAAAAGATCATAAATCATATAAAAAATAGATTTATGCTATGATATTGATCATGTTTTGAAATAACATTAAGAAAGCTTATTTGTTTAATTAAAGTAAAGTAAAAATGAAAACAAGACGATATATTAAAACAAACCTGTGATATAAACAAGATGGGACATGCACACAAGTGCATTTCAACTCCATATATCAGCTTTCTTCAGATTTATTTCTCCCTCGAAAAACATTCTGGCTATCTTCTCAAAATATGGTGTGTAATCGGAAATAAAAAACTGATCTTCAACGGTCCCTGCGTCATTTAAAAGATTGTTTTTCTCGAGAGTTTCTCTCAGGATCATTGATACTATTCTTGCCGAATCAATAACTTCTACGTTGAAATTAAATATCTTGCTTATCTGGTTTTTAATTATGGGATAGTGTGTGCATCCGAGAATTAATGCCTCAATCCCGGCCAGCGAGTCGTTTGAGAGATATGCCCGTATTATTGCATTGCTGATATCATCAAAAATAAAACCCTCTTCAATCATCGGAACCAGAAGGGGAGTTGCCAGTGACACAACTGTTGCAGAAGGAGATATACTCCTGATTTTTGCCTCATAAGTGCCGGAACTAATAGTTCTCTTTGTGCCTATCACCCCTATTTTGCTAAAGTTTCTTTTGCCCAGATAACTGACAACAGGATCGATAACATCTATCAGAATTGTTTGCCCTTCAAAATCTTTTTTAAGCGAGTCGAAAGCAGAGGCTGATGCCGAGTTACAAGCAACAAGAACTACCTTTGATTTATGTTCAAGAAGGAATTCCGTTATACGGTGTGAGTAGTATCTTATTGATTCAGCCGATTTATCCCCGTAAGGAAGGTGGGCTGTATCGCCGAAGTAGATCAGGCTTTCGCCAGGCAGAATCTGCTTTATTGCATGTGCCACAGTGAGTCCTCCGACACCCGAATCGAAGATTCCGATTGGTTGATCTTTCACTTTACAGGTATATTAAAAAAATGACCATCCCGTTTAAGAATGGTCATAAGTATAGGTTTCTTAAGCTATTTTAATCCCAATTTTGCTTTTGCCAGTGGCATTATATTAACACTCTTTGTCTCATCATAATAGACAAGAGGACTACCCTGTCCAACAGTGAAAATGTAAAGGAAACCATTCTCTTTACCAACATCTGATATAGCTTTGTTAACTTTTGCAATTATTGGTTGAAAAAGCTCAGTCTGCTTATCCTGCAGTTGCTGCTGGGCATTGTTCTGAAATTCCTGAATTCTTCTGTTCATATCTGTCAGTTCCTGTTCTTTTGTCTGTCTGACAAGGTCAGTATAATTTTTGCTTTCCTTTTGATATTTATCGTTTTTGTTATTCAATTCAACAGACATCAACTCAAGTGCATTGACAAGGTCCTTACGAAATTTCTCAAGTTTAACCTGTGCAGTATCAAATTCCGGCAGCGCCTGAATAAGTTCATCACTGTTGATATGGCCAAATTTCAGGTTCTGAGCCATAGCACTCTGTCCGGCCAATGCAATGATAATAGTTAAAGCCGCTATTCCTATAATTCTTTTCATTTTAGTAATTTATTTAAAATAATTGCAAATGTAATTAATTAATTCTTATAACCTAACTTTTCAAGAACCTCGTCACTGAGGTCATATTTCGGATTTGCAAACAGAATATTTCCGCCGGAAGCAGTATCAAAAATTACTGCATAACTGCCGTCAACCGCAATTTCTTTGATTGCCTTAAGTATCTCATCCTGTATTGGTTTAACCAGTTCTTCTCTTTTTTTGAACAGGTCTCCGTCCATGCCAAAGTATTTATTCTGGAGATCTTTCATTTCCTTTTCTTTGGCCACAATAGCTTCTTCCCTCTTGGTTTTCATGTCCTGTGAAAGCAGAACAGCATCGTTCTGATACGATTTGTACATCTGATCAACAACAGCATATCCATCTGATACCTCTTTTTCCCATTGCTGTGAGAGTTTATCAAGCTGTTCCTGTGCAGTATTAAAAGCCGGTATGTTTTTCCTGATATATTCAGAATCAACAAACGCATATTTCTGAGCCACGGCAATAACCGAAGTCAGAATAAATAATCCTATTAATACACCTATTTTTTTCATAATCATATATTTAATAATTTACAGACTAAAATTGTTGGCCTATTACAAAATGAAATTGTGAATGGTTAGCATTTGGATAAGCCGATGGGTTAGCAACAGGGTCGAAACCATAACCCCAGTCAACACCAAGTAATCCAAACATCGGCAGATTAGCCCTTACACCTATCCCCGCCGAACGGTTCATTTTAAACGGATTGTATTCATTTAACTGATACCAGGCCTTGCCCGATTCAAGAAATGAAAGAACATAGATCGTTGCCGATGGATTAAGAGTGACCGGATATCTCAGTTCAAATGTAATCTTTGAATAAACGTTTCCGGCAGAGACTCCGGTGGAAGGGTCGGTTGGCGTCAGCGATCCGTTTGTATATCCTCTCATGGCAATAACTTCCCTGCCATAGAAACTATAACCCGTCATTCCGTCTCCTCCTAAATAAAAGTTTTCAAAAGGAGAGGGTCCGATTTTCTTATTATAATATCCAAGGTATCCGAATGAAAACCTGGCATTAAGCACCAGCTTATCATTCCATATCGGGTAATAGTAATCAGCTTTAAACGTCCATTTATGGAATTCAATCCAATTGTATTTTACCTGATCAGTGACATTACTCATATCTTTTCCGCTAATTGCAGAGTATGGCGGAGTTGCCTGTACTGACAGAGTGAATGATGAACCGCTTCTTGGATAGATAAGGTTGGGGCTTGTTGAAAATCTTGTAAGTCTCGCTGTTAAGCTTATCAGGTTTGACGTACCGGTGTCGAAGAGGAAGCCCCCGTATTGAGTATAATTATTAAGGTTATACCTCTGGTAACTGAACTCTCCATAAAGGGAGAAATAGTCATCAGGCCACGACAGCCTTTTTCCAAGACCAACACTGGCTCCGTCAATTAGCATTGACTGACGTCCGTCCTCTCCTTTTTTCTTCCCGTTTGTCATAACCGACCTGTATAATGAGACCGTAAATGAGTTTGGATTTTTACCTCCGAGCCATGGTTCTGCAAAAGACAGGTTATATGACTGATATATCCTGCCGTTTGATTGTGCCCTTATGCTTACTGATTGACCGTCGCCCGATGGATAAGGCCTCCACTGTTTCAGATCGAGGAAGTGACGAATGGATACATTATTAAACCTGACTCCAATGGTACCTACAAGCATTCCTGCTCCCCAGCCTCCAGAGATTTCAAACTGGTCGTCAGCCTTCTCTTCAAGTTTATAAAGCAGGTCTACCGTCCCGTTGGTTATATCAGGCAGCGGAGTCGGATTAATTTTTTCCGGGTCAAAATGGCCCAAAACGCCTAACTGACGGATAGATCTTATTATTTTATCCTTACTGAACAGATCTCCGGGATAAGTATAAAGCTCTCGACGTGCAACATGCTCATTTGTCCTTGTATTGCCCGCAATGATAACATTGTTCAGATAGGCCTGTTCACCTTCATAAATTCTTATTTCCAGATCGACGGAATCATGATCAACATTGGCTTCAACAGGAGTAAGCCGTGAAAAAAGGTATCCAAAGTCCTGGTACAGATTACTTACAGCATCCTGAGCCCCTGAAGAACCATTAAGCCTGTCATCTATCAGAGACTGGTTATAGATTGCTCCCTTCTTGACATTAAAGACCTTCTGGAGATCTTCCTTTCTATAGACACTGTTCCCTACCCAGGTAACGTTTCTGAGAAAATACTGTTTGCCTTCATCTATCTTTATCACCAGACCTATACGATCCTCTGAGATTGGATAAAGTGAGTCCGAAAGAATGGTAAAATCCTTAAATCCGTTGTCATTATAAAAGGTGTAGAGTTTTTCCTTGTCCTCATCGTATTTTTCCTGAATAAATTTTGACGCCCTGAAAAAATTCAGATTCTTTTTCTTAGTCTTCTTTAGCTGTCTGCGGAGCTTTGATTCACTAAAATATTCATCCCCGACAAATTTTATATCTCCGATCTTGACTTTTTCCTTCTTGTCAACATTAATCGTAAGAGTTACATTATTAGGCTGATCAGGGTCATCTTTCTGCACAAAGTCAACAGTTGTATTCAGGAAGCCCTTTTCCACAAAATGATCTTTAATTATTTTTTCAGCTGTATTCAGAAGATAAGCTGTTACCTGGGAACCGATTGGCAGATTTATTTTCTTTATAAGATCCTGTGTTTCAGTTTTTTTCATCCCATTGTACTTGACTGAGGATATTCTTGGTCGCTCCTGAAGGTATATATCAAGGTAAACGGAGTCTGATACTATTTTATCGATTGAAATTCTCACATCCGAAAACAAGCCTTGTTGCCATAATTTCTGAACTGCAGTTGTAACAGCATCACCCGGAATTGTAACTTCCTCTCCTATCCTCAATCCTGAAATCCCAATAAGCGCGTTTGTGTCAAGAAACCGCACACCTGTTACTGAAAGTCCCCCTATGGTATACTCTTCAGGCATTGAGTAATTTGCAATTTCCTGTTTTTCCTGTGCAAAAAGTGACAGACTCGTCAGAGTCAGAAATAGTGCTACAAAAGTCTTTTTAATTCTATCTATCACCATTATTTCATTATTTTTCCAAACCTTGTTCACCTGTTTTTCCAAATCGCCTTTCTCTCTTTTGGAAGTCAATTATAGCAGTATAAAAATCCTCCTTACCAAAATCGGGCCAAAGCTTATCGGTAAAGTATAATTCTGTATATGCAAGCTGCCATAAAAGAAAATTACTTATTCTTAACTCACCACTAGTCCTGATCATTAACTCAGGGTCAGGAATCCCCGCTGTGGTAAGGTATTTTTCAAAAGTATCTTCATTAAGGGAATCTGACTTCAGGGTACCATTTTTCACATCGACCGATATCCTTTTTGCTGCTTCGGTAATCTCCCACCGCGAACTATAACTGATTGCAATAATCAACTTCAGTCCCGTACTTCCTGAAGTCAGGTTTAAGGTTTCAAACAATCGGGCCCTCACATCAGGAGCCAGCCTGTCAACATCGCCAATTGCCCTGAGACTGATATTATTTTTCAATAGCGTATCAGTTTCATTGTTAAGCGACTGTATCATAATTCCCATAAGCGCAGATACCTCTTCATCAGGCCTCCCCCAGTTTTCAGTAGAAAAGGCGTAAAGAGTCAGGTAGCCTATCCCCAGCTCGGCCGCAGCTTCAATTACTTCTCTTACTGCATTTACACCCTGCTGATGCCCAAATACTCTCTCAAGACCACGCTGTCGTGCCCACCTACCATTTCCATCCATAATTATTGCCACATGCGAAGGCAATTTACTGGCATTTATCTGTTTCCTCAATTGCATAATCTAGCGTTTTCTCCTGGAATCAACGTCGTTGTAAGCAGGACATCCGGCCAACTTGCTGTAGATTTTCCATGTAACTGATATCCCTGTGAACGTGTACCAGTCGTTATTATGTAACCATCCATAGTCCGAAGGGGCAACTAAATCTTTTAAGCCGTCAAAGTTATCATAAAAAGTTTTACGAAAACCATATTCAGCTTCCAAACCTATATTTTTATATATATTAATCTTAAAACCAAATGAAAAGGGAATGACAGGCACATATGTATAGGCCTGGGTATTGATAAATGCAATTCCTCCACCCCCGGCAAAATAGGGAGTAAAGTTCCATCTTTTCCCTTCTGTGCTATACGGGAAGAAATTAAACTCAAACTGAATTGCAAATTCTCCCACCGTGCCTGAAAAGGAAGCGCCCCTGGCACGCTGAAAAGAATTATTGAAATCAAGGTCGTTACCCCTTAATCCTCCATAAATAAAACTGGCTCTCAGCGATTGCCGGGGATGAAGATTATACCTGTAGAAAACGCCTACGGCAGGAAGAGGGTCATATAATAACCTGTTTGGATTTATATCGCCGATATAAGACGATACACCACCAAATATACCAATATCAGAATTTCGCTGCCCTTTTACAGAGAGTGCGATGTATAAAAACAATAAAGTCCAGAGTATCCTTTTCATTAATACTGACGCAGCTCATTATTATCTGAATGATGGCAACCCTTTGGGCCCGGTCTTCAGCTTATAAGTAAATGTGAAATTCAAAAAATAATAAACGTCATTTGAGCTGGAATATTGCGATGTATAACCATCGATGTTATCAGAAAATGAATACCGGCCACTTATTTCGACGCCAAAATTAATATCCGGGGAATAAATAAGTGTCGTCCCTAAACCAAATGGAATAACTGATGTTATTCCCCCGGAGTCCATTCCATAACTTTCTAGCTTATTATTCCCATTTACAAAATAAAACAATCCCCCGAATCCTGTAAAAGCATAAAAATCAAGCGATTGCAAAAGTCCTGAAAAGCCAGCTCCTCTGCCTTTTGTAAAGAGATAACTTGATTCATTCCTGTTCTTGATAAAATAATATTCTGCAACAACAGATGGTTCGAATATTGACATGGAGGTTTCAAACCCTCTTGACTCATTTGAACCCCTGTCGTCGGTTGCATGAAGTAAACCATATGTCAGGCTTAGTCGTGCATTAAAGTTACTGGTGACCCGGTATTTTAAATTTAAGTTAAGGTCGAACCTTGTCTGCAAAAAACTGATATCTTTTAAACCAAGTATATTCAGCGATTTTGAATATCCTCCAATATCCCCGAAGAAAAATGAAGGTCCTATCCCAACAACAGCTTCATATCTTTTCATCTTCCACAATTGTTCCTGAGCCACACTTGTTGTAAACAAAAGAAAAAATAATAATCCTGTTAAAACGGACCGTTTCATAGGTATTTTTATTTTAAGGTTATCGCAAATATAATAATAATTAATTCAATTCCTCCGGTCAGCTCCCCACATCAGCTTATTTCTGAGCGTGCTGTAAAAATCAAATCCCTTTAACATAACGGTCTTTAGTTTAATGGGGGCCCTTACGATATGTATTTCTTCACTGAATGATACCCTTTTTGACCTGAAGTCGCTGGTTGCCAGAAATTCATTACTCCTTCCTTCAACTACCATCCTTAACCTGCTGTCACCCGATATAATAATTGGCCTTATGGTCAGATTGTGAGGAGAGATGGGCGAAATGATAATACTCTCATCTTCAGGTGATAATATTGGTCCGCCCACACTGAGGTTATATGCGGTTGATCCTGTCGCAGTAGATATGATAAGACCATCCGACCAGTATGTATTAAGATAAGTGTCATTAACATATACATTTATTGTGATCATACTGGGATCAGCTTTTTGTATTGCAATCTCGTTTAGTGCCGATGAACCATTTCCCTCGAATAATCTCTCTGGCTGAATTATTTCCAGCAGACACCTTTCAACAATTTCATATTCACCATTACACAACATATCTATCGAATGCCCTATCTCTTCAGCCGGTATATTTGCAAGGAAACCCATACGTCCGGTATTTACTCCTGCCACCGGAATCCCGAGATCCTTTACTTTGAGAACAGTTTCAAGAAAAGTGCCATCACCCCCAACGCTTAATACAATATCAGGCACCCCTGATTTTGCATTTGCATTCCCGACATGTTCTATAAGTCCTCCACAAGGGTAAGAAGACGGATCTAACTTCTCCTGGTGGATCTGGGTCCTGATTCCCCTGCTGCAAAATTCATTTATCAGCCTGGTAACACCCTCCCTTGTCTTTGTATTATTATCCTTGCTGTAAATTGCGACTCTTTCCAGCATATTTTTCAGATATTAAGATATTTCATCAGATGATCAAATCTTTCAGAATAGAAACTATCCATTGAATCATTTGTAGTTACCCACGTTTTTACATCATAGTTGTAGCGTTCAAAAGTTCTGATCACCGATGCCAGATCGCTTGTATTAACCTTTATTGTAACTTCCATTTTTGTTGAATCCTTTGGAGAAGTTATATAGATACTCAGCACTTTAACATTATTCCCTTCGATAATCTGTGCTATCTGCGAAAGAGAATAATCACGTTCTGTGAGCTCCAGCACTATAATTCCTCCGGCCTGATCGAGAGAAGAAATACCCGCCATATGCCTGATAAGATCTGCTATTGTTATCACTCCCTTGTAGTGATTCTTATTGTCAAGAACTGGCACTACCGATAGCTTGAGTCGCGATGCAAGTCCTATAACCTCAAAAATATGCTGCTCTGACGTGACATAAGGCTTGAATAAAGTAAGTGAATGATTTCCAATGGGCTCATCCGGCTGATTCATGTCATAAATATCGGCATCGGAAATAAGACCAAGAAAATCCTGATTATTGACTATAGGCAAATGTGATATTCTGAATATCTCCATCCAGTTCAATGCAGTCTGCCCCAGATCGGATGTTTTCAATGAAGGTATAACTTGCGATATTAAGTCTTTGGCAACCATCAGTATTTTTATTTTCAACTAAAATAGTAAAAAAAAAGTCAGTTATTGTAATTTTGCACCACATTTAAGGTTCCTTTAATTCTTATATTTATATAATGACAAAGTTAAGCGTAAATATTAATAAGATTGCAACACTGAGAAATGCCAGGGGAGGAAATATACCAAACGTTCTGACTGCTGCAATAAATTGCCAGCTTTTCGGTGCCGATGGTATCACCGTGCATCCTAGGCCTGATGAGAGACATATCAGATACAGCGACGTGCTGGAAATCAAGCCTGTTGTCACTACCGAATTCAATATTGAAGGTTATCCTTCCGATAAGTTTATCACTTTAGTTCTTTCAGTAAAACCTGACCAGGTAACTCTGGTTCCTGATGCGCATGATGCCATTACTTCAAATGCCGGATGGGATACTTTGAAAAACAAAGCCTTACTTTCCGATATAGTCGCCACCTTCCGGAAAGCAGGTATAAGAACGTCTCTTTTCGTTGACACTAACCCTGTTAACATTGAATATGCAGCGCTCACCGGAACTGACAGGGTTGAACTCTATACGGAGCCATATGCCAGCAACTTCAATAATAATGCCATCGATGCAATAGCACCTTTTATTAAGGCCGCGGAAGTTGCTCGAAATGCTGGACTTGGATTAAATGCAGGTCACGATTTGAATCTTGACAATCTAAGATACTTTCACCAGAATATCCCATGGGTTGAAGAAGTATCTATAGGTCATGCCCTTATTTCAGATGCCCTTTACCTGGGACTTGAAAATACTATCCAGATGTATAGACGACAATTGTCCTGATAAGAGCCCGATGAAGCTCTTTTACAGAAAATACGGATCGGGCCCTCCTCTTTTTATACTTCATGGCCTCTTTGGATCGTCAGATAACTGGGTTACAATAGCAAAAAAACTAAGTGACACTTTTACCGTTTATCTGCCCGACCAGAGAAATCACGGACAGTCACCTCATAGTAATATCCATGATTATGATTCAATGAGTGATGACCTTCATGAGCTGGTAAATGAACTGAATCTGAAAAAGTTCTTCCTGGCCGGACACAGTATGGGGGGGAAAACTGCAATATCCTTTGCCATGAAATGGCCTGAAATGCTATATGGTCTCCTGATTGCAGATATCTCTCCATTTGTCAGAGAGGGAACGGCAGAAACAGCTTTTAATCAACATCTTGAGATACTCCTGGCTATGATCTCAACCGATCTTTCATCACTTACCTCCAGGGCGGAAGCGGAGTCGGTACTAAAGAAAAAAATAACATCTGTAAAGATCAGGGGATTTGTTTTAAAAAACCTTCAGAGAACTCCTGAGAATAATTTTGTATGGAAAATAAATGCCATATCGCTTTTAAAGAACCTCGGGAAAATAATGGAAGGAATCGACAGGCAATCGCTTTATTCAAAACAGATACAGGGTTTTCCCGTTATCTTTCTGAAGGGATCAGAATCAGACTATCTTCCCCTTTCCGACCAGGATGATATAAAAAAGCTCTTTCCTTCGGCTGAATTTGTTGAAGTGAAAGGTGCCGGGCACTGGTTACATTCTGACAAACCTGAGGAGGTGATAAAAAATCTTCGGGGATTATTATAACTACCGGTAAGTATTTCACTGAAAAGTCACTGACTCGATCTTGTCTTCAGGAATCCCCGGAAGGTTCATAAAACGCAACAGAACCTGAGCAACAGCCACCACATCCTTCTCGCAATATTGTACAATTCTTTTCAGGTCATTTTCATTATAATAAATCCCTGCCACCATGCTCCCGTCAATATCATCCTTGGGTGTGGGAATACCCAGAACAGACGTGAGCAGATCTAACGAGGTATAGTTTTTGTAATCTCCGAATTTCCACAGGTCCATTGTATCAAGGAGCTTAATTTCCCAGGGTTTTTTCCCCGCATTATCAAGTATATCGGGAATGATAAGTTTGTTAATGATCATCCTCTTTGCAATATAAGGATAGTCAAATTCCTTGCCGTTATGAGCACATAAAAGGGCTTCTCTGCTAGTCCTGGCGAATTTCGATAGCATATCGGAGAAACCGGTCAGAAGCTCTTTCTCATCATCTCCATAAAATGATTTCAGCCTGAAGCCGAAAGGATTTTTGTCTTTTATCATCCCTGCAGAAATACAGATTATTTTCCCGAATTCGGAATATATTCCGGCTCTTTCATATACTTCCCCCGCCGGCTGTTCATCCGATCTGAATTGCTTCGATTTCTTCTCCCAGAGTGCCTGGAAAACAGGATCCAGAAGGTCATACGATGATGATTCCGGTACCGTTTCTATATCGAGGAACAATACGTCCTCTGTCTTTACATTATCAAGCATGATTTTATGATTTATTTATTAACAGATGCTTCTCAATAATTGAAATCAATACCTCTATGCCAACCTGGTTCTCCCCTCCTCCGGGAATAATAATATCTGCGTATCGCTTGGAAGGTTCAATAAACTGAAGATGCGAAGGCTTAACCGTATCATGATATCTTTCAAGCACTTTCATGACAGAACGACCTCTTTCAACAATATCCCGCTGAATGACACGACCCAGGCGATCATCAGCATCAGCATCCACAAATACTTTAATATCCAGCATGTTTCTTAAACCAATATCCGTGAGGATAAGTATTCCCTCAACAAGAACCACCCTGGAGGGTTTAATTGTAATTGTCTCTTTCGCCCTGAGACAGGTCAGATATGAATAAATGGGCATTTCTACCGGTATCCCCTTTTTAAGTTGCTTAAGATGGCGTATCAGCAATTCAAATTCAACTGAATCGGGATGATCAAAATTTATTTTCTGCCTTTCCTCCAGGGATATATCTATATTATCCCTGTAATAGGAATCCTGCGGAATAACTAATATTTCGTTATTAGGAAATGCCTCCATGATTTTATTAACCACTGTAGTTTTCCCTGAACCCGTACCACCTGCTATACCAACTGTCAACATATTTACTTATTTTTGCACTATTGAAATTCAAAAATAATGATTTGTAATTAAGAATGTCAGATCTATATCCCTTTAAATTTGAAACAGTATTAAAAGAAAAAGTCTGGGGAGGCAATGCCCTCGTTTCAAGATATAATAAAAAGTTATCCGGTTCGCTTAAAATAGGTGAGAGCTGGGAGTTATCAGCAGTATCTGATAACCAGTCAGTAATAAACAACGGTTTTCTTGCAGGAAATAACATTGAAGAACTTATAGAGGTTTACATGGGTGATATCACCGGCGATACAGTCTATGAGAAATTCGGTAACGAATTCCCCCTGCTCATCAAGCTGATTGAAGCGAGGGAAGATCTTTCCATACAGGTCCATCCTGGAAATGATATGGCCAGAGAGAGACATAATGCTTACGGAAAAACCGAGATGTGGTACATACTTGAAAGTGAAAAAGGGGCAAAAATCTATACCGGTTTCAAAGAGGGTATCACAAAAGAAATGTACGAAGAAGCCTTAAGAAAGGGTACTCTGCCTGATCTGCTCAATGTTGAGAGCGCAGAGGCTGGAGATGTATTTTTCACTCCTGCAGGAACTGTTCATGCAATTGGGGCAGGTACAGTTCTGGCAGAGATACAACAAACATCCGATGTCACTTACCGCATATTCGACTGGAACAGGAAACACTCTGGGAAGGAAAAGAGAGAGCTGCATACCGATCTTGCACTCGATGCGTTGGACTTTTCAGCCTCAGTACCAAAAAAGAACAGAAAAGAACCGGAGCTTAACAGGTCTGAAAATCTTGTCAGTTGTGAATTTTTCAGTACCAATATTCTCCATTTTAATAAACCTGTACATAAAGAATATTTCCTTAATGACTCATTTGTTGTGTACATTTGTATAGAAGGCGAATTCAGGATATACTGGGACGATTCCTATGAGACAATGTCAAAAGGTGAGACCTGCCTCCTGCCGGCAATGATAAAGAAAGTTTCCCTTGAACCGGTCGGAGAAGCTAAGCTGCTGGAAGTATATATCGATACGGAAAGCGGCGTATGAGGGTTGCTGGGAACCGGGTACTGGGTGCTGGGTGCTGGGTACTGGGTGCTGGATGCCGGGGGAAAAGTCAAAGGATTAGACACTAAAGCAAAAAGATAAATAATTATGAGAAAATTAATGAAAGTAACTTCATTTTCACTGGCTGTAATAATATCATTTCTTTTTTATTATGGCTGTACGGGAAAAGGATCCTCAACAAAAGATACGCAGTCTGCCAATGATACCGTGTCAGCGGTTCCTGACACAGGTTTTACGGGAATAAAACAATTTATGAGCGGGCAGTATATAGTCAGCGAGGTGACCTTCAAAAATGGTGTGAAAGAAGGATTAAAGAAGACTTTTTATGCAAGCGGCAAAGTACGTCAGACATTCTGGTACGAAAATAATCTGAGGGAAGACTCATCAAAATGGTATTATGAAGAGGGGCAGGTTTTCCGGTCTACTCCTTATAAGCATGATACAATTAATGGCATTCAGAAACAATATTACAGAACCGGAGAAGTGAAAGCCAAATTAAAGTATATAAAGGGATTGCGGGCTCCATTCCTTGAAGAATATACCCGCGATGGGAAACTTATTAAAGGATATCCCGACCTTGTCATAAACACAAAGGACAATTACAAGTCAAAAGGGAGCTACGAAATAAGCCTGGAATTGTCAAATAAATCACAAAGGGTCAGGTACTACACAGGAGATTTCTCAAAAGGGGTATTTGATACCGCTCATTGTGAAAAAATACATACCGTAAAGGGAATTGGTTATATTAATCTCAAAAAAACAGCGAAACCACAAGCAGACTATATTGGTGTAATTGCTGAAATATTGACAAATTTCGGTAACAACTATCTGGTATATAAAAAAATCGACCTGCCCTATAAAGATCTTAAGTAAAAGGTAAATATGTTAATTCATTCGGCCAGCTTTATAAAAAGTAGTCCCACTTTAAAGGAATGCCCGGCTACATTAAGGCCCGAATTCGGGTTTATAGGAAGATCAAATGTTGGCAAGTCTTCACTTATAAATATGCTTACCGGGCGGAAGAAACTGGCTAAAACATCTGTTAAGCCGGGCAAAACCAGAACAATAAATCATTTTCTTATAAATGACCTTTGGTACCTTGTTGATCTTCCGGGGTATGGTTATGCCAGAGTGCCTGTTAAGCTAAGGGAAAAATGGGTAAGGGCAACCGAAGAATACATTCTGAAAAGGGAAACATTGGTTTCTCTCTTTGTACTGATAGATATAAGACATAAGCCTCAGCGATCCGACATTGAGTTTATGGAATTGCTGGGACTGAACCAGGTCGCTTTTGCCAGAGTCTTTACAAAAAGTGATAAACTTTCAACTTCCGCACTTAAAAAATCGATCGGTCAGTACAACGATGCAATGCTTGATAAATGGGAATCATTACCTGTATCTTTCATTTCATCCACAGTAAATGGAAGCGGGAAAGATGATATCCTCAACTATATTGAAGAATCTATCAACAAGTTTTCAAATGGCGTTTGATATCGGTTGGAATTTATATTTTTGTATTCATAATTATCAGTTTATTTAACAGCTAAATCATAAGGAAAATGTTTGGAAAAGCACCAATGAAACTTTTTTCCTGCAGAGCATCACAGCATCTGGCTCAGATGGTTGCCGATAAGCTTGGCATTGAACTTGGAAAAAGTTCTGTTACAGAATTCAGCGACGGGGAATTTCAACCCTGTTTCGATGAGTCAGTAAGAGGTTGTATGGTATTCATTGTACAGTCGACCAATCCGCCTGCAGATAATCTTTTCGAACTTCTCCTGATGATTGATGCAGCCAAAAGAGCATCAGCATATAAAGTTATAGCGGTCATCCCTTATTATGGTTTCGCCAGGCAGGACAGAAAAGACAGGCCAAGAGTATCAATAGGATCAAAACTATCAGCTGACTTGCTTAGTACTGCCGGTGTCGACAGGGTGATAACCATGGATCTTCATGCAGACCAGATCCAGGGTTTCTTCAACGTTCCTGTTGACCACCTTTTTGGATCAGCAATATTTGCTCCATATATTGAAAAACTGAAACTTAAGAACCTTACCGTCTCTGCCCCTGACATGGGTGGTTCAAAAAGAGCAAATGCCTATTCAAGACACCTTCAGTCAGAGATGGTTTTATGCTATAAGCTACGTAAAAAACCGAATGTGATAGAGGAAATGTCCATAATTGGTGAGGTGGAAGGAAGAAACGTTGTCATAATTGACGACATGGTCGACACGGCAGGGACACTTGTACTTGCAGCAGATATGATGAAAGAGAGGGGAGCAACCAGTATCAGGGCTTTTGCAACTCATCCGATATTGTCGGGGAACGCCATGGATAGGATCAACAATTCTGCTATTGAGGAGCTGGTTGTAAGCGATTCCGTCCCCTTTATTAACACATCTCCTAAAATAAAAATCCTTTCAATAGCCGAAATATTCGCCACAACAATTGAGGCTGTCAATACAAATCAATCGATAAGTACAAATTTTGTATTCTGAATCCTTTATTCTATATTTGCAGGCCAAAATTTTTTATTAATGTCAAACGTGTAATGGGGAGTTATCGCGAGTGTAACTTTTAGTAGCACAATAACTTTTAGACAAATGAAAACCATAGAGATTAAAGGTTCGTTAAGAACAGAGTTGGGTAAAAAAAGCTCAAAACAGATAAGGAAAACAGGTAACGTGCCTTGTGTAATTTACAGGAAAGAGGGAAATATCCATTTCCATGCAACTGAACTAAGCTTTAAAAACCTTGTATATACCCACGAAGCTCATCTTATAAAATTCACAATTGATAATGAAGAAGTCAGAGCTGTTCTGAAAGATATTCAGTTCCACCCTGTCAGCGACAGAATTATACACGCCGATTTTATTGAAGTATTTGAGGATAAGCCTGTTATTATCAGTGTGCCTATCCAGGTTACCGGCGACTCTGTTGGCGTTATAGCCGGAGGTAAACTGAGTATAAAGAAAAGGAATCTGAAAGTTAAAGGATTACCAGGCAATCTACCTGAATTCCTTGCAATTGATATAACGGATCTCAAAATTCACGATGGAATTAAAGTTGGTGACTTATCATTCGATAAAATTGAATTGCTGGATCCCAAAAAACTAATGATTCTTACGATTGCCACATCACGTGTTGCTCAAAAAACTGATGAAGAAGTTGCTGCTGAAGCTGCCGCTGAAGCTGCCGCTGAAACTGCCGCTGAAACAGCAGCACCTGGCGCTCCGGCTGCTGAATAGAGACCGTTTTTATCTAACAACAATCAGGATTGATGAAATATCTGATAGTTGGCCTTGGAAACATTGGTGATGAGTACAAAGATACCCGTCATAATATAGGATTTGCAGTATTGGATGCCATTGCACAGGCATCCAGTGTTTCTTTTACCGACAGGAGATACGGAGCTGTATGCCAGGTCAGATACAAAGGACGCAACCTTATCCTGCTCAAACCATCCACATTTATGAACCTCAGTGGAAACGCCGTTAATTATTGGCTTAAAAAAGAAAATGTCCCTATCGAAAATATGCTGGTAATTGTTGATGATCTTGCCTTGCCTCTTGGCAGTATAAGAATGAGACCCAAGGGAAGCGACGGAGGACACAATGGGCTGGCACATATCAGCAATGTTCTTTCCACCAACGAATATCCACGGATAAGGATCGGCATTGGCAATAGTTTCAGGAAAGGAACTCAAATCAACTATGTTCTTGGAATCTGGAGCCCTGAAGAGAAAAAATTCATGGAAGAAAGAAGTAACATAGTGATAGAAATGATTAAATCATTCGCCTTTGCTGGCATTGAGCTGACAATGACTGCTTTTAATAAAGCTGGTAAAGTGCCTCCTCCTGAAAACGCCTCCCCGACCCCCTGAATATGTATTATGTATTAAGCATAATTACAAACTAAATGGACGATAAAAAAGAAATACGGATTGATAAGTTCCTCTGGTCTGTAAGGATTTTCAAAACCAGGAGCATTGCCTCTGACGAATGCAGTAAAGGAAGGGTAATCATTAATAATATCCCTGCAAAACCCTCAAGAATTGTTGTAAAAAATGAAATCATTCTTGTTAAAAAACCGCCTGTAAACTTTACGTACAGGGTTATCGAACCAATCGAGAAACGGGTTTCAGCAAAACTGGTTGAACAATATATTGACGATATGACGCCTGAGGACGAAAAGTCAAAGCTTGATTTCAGATATTCCCCCGGTATAGGATTTCGTAACCGGGGAACGGGAAAACCGACAAAAAAAGAGAGAAGGCTGATTGAAAAACTTAAAGGAGACTTTAACGGCCTTTAAAAAGTAGTATAAAGACTTAATATTAAGGAAAAACCGATTAAAATATTTCTATTTTCAAGCACCGAAAAATCATTTTCTTTAACTTGCACTCAAAGTACAAAGCCATCTATTTAATTGAAATAGCTTGTATGATGATCTTTTATGTTAAATGGGTAAGGAAAATATTGAGAAGTATTCGGCCGGATATGCGCTGGTAAAGACTATCGCAGGTTTTTGGCACAATAATGTTTTTTACAGGAGAGTAATAGTCTTTGGCCGGGAGAATATAAATCCCGATCACCACCTTATTTTTGCGCCAAACCATCAAAATGCACTGATGGATGCTCTTGCTGTACTTTTTACCCATAAAGGACAACCTGTTTTTCTTGCCCGTGCCGACATCTTCAGGAAAAAACCCATTGCCGCTATACTCTATTTCTTTAAAATACTGCCTGTCTACAGGATAAGAGACGGATACAGCAGCCTTAAAGGCAATGATGAGATTTTCACCAAAACCATCGATGTGCTTAAGAACAAGAATGGACTGGTTATACTGCCTGAGGGTGATCATGTCGGATTCAGACGACTCCGTCAATTGAAAAAAGGTATCTGCCGTGTTGCTTTTCAATCAGATGAGGAAACCGGATTTACACTTAATATTAAGTTGATACCTGTCGGTCTTGAATTCTCAAACTACAGCCGGTTCCGCCAGGTGTTGACTGTTGTTTATGGCAAACCTGTAGAAGTATCGGAGTTTTATGACCTTTATAAAAAAAGTCCCGAAAGAGCACTGAATGAACTCAGATCAAGACTTTCCGAAGAGATGAAAAGTAACATGGTGCACATCGAATCGGAGGAGGACTATGAAGCTATTGATGAACTCAGAAGCATGATAAATGGAAAATTCAGTGATGACATAAAATTCCCAAAGATATTCAGAGACAGGATTCTTATTAATAAACTGAACCTCCTTAAAGATGCTGACCCGCCGCTGTACAAAAGAATATGTTCTCTCAGCCTTCTGGTGAAACATAAAGCAAAAGATCTCAAAACAAATTACAGACTGCTTGAAAAAAAGAAGCATCCTCTTGGATGGCTTCTTGCCGGGATGATTGGGATTATAATTACTTTCCCACTTTTCATTTATGGGAATGTTTTTAATCTTGTCTTTCTTGAAATACCAAATCTGCAGATAAGGAAAATAAGGGATCCCCAGTTTCACTCATCGATACGATATGCCTTATCGCTGGTGCTTGCCTTTGTTTTTTTGCCTCTTTACCTGGTTCTTTCACTTATCATTTTTTCTTCCTGGTGGCTGGGTTTAATTGTTTTTATCACAATTCCTTTGTCAGGGCTTTTTGCTTGGAATTATTACCTTGAGTTCCTGAGGATAACAGGCGGTTTCAGGGTAAGAAATTATATTAAGCAAAAAAACAGGGAATTTGATAAGCTCCGAAAGAATCATTCAGAACTTATTAACCTTGTTGCCGGACTATAGAATGGGAAAAGATAAAATTTTTACGGGAAAGGTGGCCTGGATAACAGGAGCTTCATCAGGTATAGGGGAGGCACTTGTTCATGAATTCATCAGGAGAGGCGCTAATGTAATTGCCTCATCAAACGATCTGCCGGGACTTGAAAGAGTAAAAGCGGATTGTGCTGACAAATCTGTGAAGGTACGGTGTGTTCCGTTTGACCTTTCAGATACTTCAGACATAAATGAATTGGTCGGTAAGCAGATTAATGAAGTCGGAAGAATAGATTATTTATTAAACATAGCCGGAATAAGCCAGAGAGCCAGCATTGAAGAGACACCCCTCTGGCTTGACAGGAAAATATTTGAGATCAACTATTTCGGAACAATAGCATTTACTAAAGCAGTACTTCCATACATGATAAAACAGCGTTTCGGGCACGTTCTTGCAACTAGCAGTATTTCGGGCAGATTCGGCTTCCCGCTCCGCTCAGCATATTCTGCTTCAAAACAGGCGCTTCACGGGTTTTTCGAAACACTGTACCTCGAAAACAAAAAATTCAACATAATGTCTTCGGTTATTATACCCGGAAGAGTGAGAACATCAATATCGCTCCATGCCTTAAACGCCGAAGGCAGGGAGTATGGTAAACTCGATGACGGACAGGCCAGGGGCATCGATCCGGAAAAAGCTGCAAGGATAATTATTAAAGGAATGATAAGAAAAAAGCATGAAATACTCGTTGGCAAAGGTGAATTATTAATGCTTCACATCAGACGATATCTTCCATGGCTTTTCTTCAGAATAGCAGATAAAATTAAATCAACCTGACAATTAAATGAGTCAATTAACGTTTTGAAAGGTTGAAAGGTTGAAAGGTTGAAAAAAACTTAAAATAATAAATAATGGGAAGATATGTGATAAGCGGCATCCAGCAGATGGGAATAGGTGTAATGAATGTTGCAGAAGCATGGAAATGGTATATTCAACGTTTTGGAATGGATTGTCGCATTTTTGAAGATGAGGCAGAAGCCATGCTTATGCTGCCATATACCGGAGGTAAATCCAGGAGCAGACATGCTGTGCTTGCTCTTAATCTTCAAAGTGGAGGAGGATTCGAGATATGGCAATATAAAGGCAGGGAACCTGTTAAAATAAAAGAAGAAATTAAGTTCGGTGACCTGGGAATTATTGCCTGTAAAATGAAAGTCAAAAATGTCAATGATACTTTAAACTTTTTTAAGAAAGATGGCATTGATGTACCGGTTGAGCCAACTGAGGATCCATCAGGAAAGATGACATTTTTTATGAAAGATCCCTATGGAAACATTTTTCAGATAGTTGAAGCAAACGACTGGTTCAGAAATGAAAAAAAACTTACAGGCGGGGCATTCGGGGCGGTGATAGGAGTATCAGACATTGAAAGGTCAAGAGTAGTTTATTCCGACATTCTTGGTTATGATGAAGTTATTTATGATACCACAGGGATATTTCCTGACCTGGCAAATCTGCCAGGCGGAAACAATGAATTCAGAAGAGTACTTCTCAAAAGGTCAAAATCATTTGCCGGTCCATTCAGTAAAGTCCTGGGACAGAGTTTGATAGAGCTTGTTAGCTCAACAGGCAAGCCCGGGAAAAAGATATATGAGGGCCGATACTGGGGCGATCCGGGTTTTATTCATCTTTGTTACGACATGCGGGGAATGGATGATTTGAAGTCTTTCTGCGAAAGCAAAGGATTCCCGTTTACTGTCGATAGTAAAAAGAGCCACGAAGGCAACAGTTTTGATATGGGTGAAGCAGCCGGTCACTTTTCGTATATTGAAGACCCTGATGGAACCCTTATAGAATTTGTTGAAACACACAGAATCCCGATCCTGAAAAAACTGGGATGGTACCTCGATCTGAGGAAGCGAGATCCACAAAAGTCGCTACCCGACTGGATGGTAAAGACTCTTAAATTTTCAAGGGTCAGGAGTTAGTTTCGGATGCCTGTTTTTTAGCGATACCCTCAACTTCACGCATTACCCGCATTATGTTGGCACCCCATATTTTGGTTATATCTGCTTTTGAATAACCGCGCCTAAGCAATTCAATGGTTATGTTTTTCATTTCGGCAACGGTACTGCAGCCTTCAACTCCTCCTCCTCCATCGAAATCGGTTCCGATTCCGACATGATCAATACCCATAACCTGAACAGCATGATCGATATGGTCGACCACATCTTTTACCGTAGCGGGTTTTTCGTACCTCTTCTGAATGGCTCTGTATTCTGCATGCACCAGTTTTTTCACAGAATCAGTAAGTGCATTATAATCACCATATTTATCCTTTAATTCCTGTAACTTCTCATCAAGTTCGGGATTTGGTTCGGGAGTTCTCAGGTAATTCCCGAGAATACAGATCTGAATAACGCCTCCGTTTTCTTTGAGTGCAAGAAGCATATCATCGGTAAGATTCCTTGGGCTTCCGCATAATGCCCGGCATGAAGAGTGAGAGGCAATAACCGGAGCTAAAGAGGTTTGGATAACATCGTAAAATGCTTTATCGGAGATATGTGAAACATCAACCATCATCCCCAGGCGATTCATTTCTTTCACCACTTTAAAGCCGAAAGACGAGAGGCCATTATTTTCAGGACCGTCAGGATCGGTTGATGAATCACATATATCATTATTCTTTGTATGTGAAAGAGTTATGTACCTGGCACCCCGATCATAATACTCCTTTACCTTTGAGAGATCCAATCCAATGGGATATCCGTTTTCCATGCCAATGAATGCAGCTATCTTCCCTTCCTTCTTTAACCTGTAGGCATCATCTGCCGTCAGAGCAATTTCTGCCATGGATGAGTTTTTCTCTACATTTTTATGTATTTCGTCGAATATTTTAAGTGCCTGCTGATGAACCTCTTCAAAGGCAGTGTCATTTCTTGGACCCTGGCTTGTGAATACAGCAAAAAATTCTGCATTAAGCCCGCCCTCATTCATCCTTGGAAAATCCACACATCCTTCATCGTGCTTAACACCAAGGTCAAAAGAAGGATCCGAAAATTCCATAGGAGTATCGCAGTGAGTATCAACCGTGAGTATTGAGGACTGAATTTTATCGGCCCTTCTGATGAGCTTTTCTTCATCACTCCTGCAACCGTTTAATAAAATAACAACAAAGGAAATACTTAGAATTATTCGCATGACTTTATGTTTTGTTTTGCAAGATAATTAAAATGATGCCGGACTGTTAAAATCACTGCTCCTTTTAACCTAATTTAACAATATATAAAGCCCTGCCATTATATAAGGTGAATTTAATACTTACTGCTAACATGTTGTTCTTAAGGAGTACCAGTCACATAGAAGCTGGATTTGGAGTTGCTGCACTTCATATCCGGGAAAAGTATGATGATAGCGAATTAAAAAAAAAGGGGTATGATTTATGCCCCCGATTTAAGCCTTGGCTACAGATATCAGAATCCGGGCAGTCATGTAGTACTCAGAGCTGGCTTCAGCTTTCCTGAAGGTGCATATTCATCTTTGGGATTTGCATTCTAGAAAAAATTGTAACGCCACGAATAAATATCTCGTAGGGGCTATAGAAGACAACCGTCAGATTAACAAAAAGCCCCCGACTTTTTATAAGTTAAATATTATCAACATAATTTAATACTGCTTTTAATACGTTGATTTTTTTAACATAAATAGTATAAGTAAGATTTCTCTGTAATTTGCAAGGGAGATCCCTCGCTGGTCACCTCCGCTAAAGCTACGGTGCCCGAAGCGCTCGAGATGACATGGCTATTGATGAGCATATGGGATTATGACAACCGTTGTTGGGGAGTGCATATGAGACAGGAAATGGGATGAATTGATATAAA
>CAYUQR010000001.1:0-185641 GCA_964446825.1 uncultured Rikenellaceae bacterium | reverse complement strand
GTCCTTGAACCTGTTACACCCGATGGCAAAAACCTCGATACAGATAAAGACGGCATCAGCGATGTAAGAGAAAAAGGCGCTGATGGAACCAACAGCACCTATGATGGTAACGCAGATGGTATACCAGACTATGAGCAATCCAATGTATCTTCTTTTCTTACTTTCGACGGGCAAAATTATGTTACACTTATTGTACCTTCAGGAACAGAGCTTTCGCAACTGAAAGTAACTGATAACCCTTCACCTTCTGATACACCGGAGGACGCTGAATTCCCGTTCGGGTTCTTCGATTTTTCAATTGATGGTCTCACTCCGGGAGAAGCAATAAGTGTTACTCTCATCTTGCATAATGCATCTACCATAAGCAAATATTACAAATACGGACTAACACCTGATATACTTACACCGCACTGGTATGAATTTACGTATGATGATCAGACGGGTGCAGAAATAAACGGGAATGCAATCACCCTGCATTTCGTTGATGGCCTTCGGGGCGATGAGGACATAACTGTTAATGGGTCAATCAAAGAGCCCGGCGGACCTGTTTTATCTATCACTACCGGGGTCAAACCTTTAACTGAAACCGGAGGAATAATTGTTTACCCGAATCCAGCATCTGACAACATCACCCTGCAATTAAGCAATGTTATGCCCGGTAATAATTACATCATAACTATTAATTCAATTACCGGGAAAAAAGTACATGAAAAACCGGTGAATGTCATTGATGGTAATCAGAAGTTTGTCATTCAAACAGATTATTTACCAGCTGGCACATATTTGATTACAATTTCCGGAAACAATTACCACTATAAATCAAAATTTATAAAACTGAAATAACCATTTTACCACAACATATTGTCTTGCTTGCAGATATCAGGAAAGAATGTATGCGAAGATCCGCCTGTAGGATATAATTTTAAATCCACTTCGCAGTAGAAAATATCAATTATTTTTGTATCATTAAGTGCGGTAATAAGCCCTTGAAGATATTACCTGATATTATGATTCAATAATTTTCCAATTATTTGTAAATAAAATGAAATTAATTTCCTGGATTTTTCTGCTGGCTCTGATAATTTTCCCGGGTTGTAAAACAAAAACCGGTTCAGACATTTATAAAGCCGATGTAATAGTTTACGGTGGCACCTCCTCGGCAATATCCGCTGCAGTGCAGGCCATCCGCATGGGCAGATCTGTCATTATTGTATCTCCCGACAAACATATAGGAGGAATGTCATCCTCGGGTCTAGGTTTTACCGATACTGGCAATAAGGAAGTTATAGGTGGTATCGCCCGGGAATTTTATCAGCTTATTTACCAGCATTACCACAATCCGGCTTCATGGAAATGGCAGAAACAATCTGAATACGGCAACACAGGACAGGGAAATCCTGCTATCGACGGAGAAAAACGAACACAATGGATCTTTGAGCCGCATGCGGCAGAAGAGGCATTTGAAACAATGATAAAAAGTAACAACATACCAGTTTTCCGTGAAGAATTGCTGGACCGGGAATCAGGCGTTGTAATGAAAAACAAAAAGATAATTTCAATCAAAACCCTGAATGGAAAATTGTTTAAAGGGAAGGTGTTTGTTGATGCCACCTATGAAGGAGACCTTATGGCCGCTGCAGGAGTTAAATATACAGTTGGCCGCGAAGCAAACAGCGTTTATAATGAAACATGGAACGGAGTCCAGAAAGGTGTTTTTCAGCATGGCCATTATTTTAAAGATAATGTAGATCCGTATAATATACCCGGGGATCCTTCAAGCGGTCTTCTCCCACGGATATCTCCCGATCCTCCCGGGGAAAACGGTACAGGCGACAACAAGATCCAGGCATACTGCTACAGGCTCTGCCTGACCAGGGTGCCTGAAAACAAGATACCTGTCACTCGACCTGAAGGATATGACAGCACGCAATATGAACTTCTTGCAAGATTATCTGCAACCCGCTGGAATGAGTTCTTTAATAAATATGATCCCATTCCTAACCTCAAAACCGATGTCAACAATCACGGACCTGTAAGCTTTGATAATATAGGTATGAACTGGGATTACCCCGATGCATCGTATGAAAGAAGAAAACAGATAATTGAGGATCATATAAACTATCAGAAGGGAATTCTTTACTTCATGGCCACCGACCCGCGTCTTCCTGCAGAAGTAAGGAAAGCAATGAATGAATGGGGATTTGCAAAAGATGAGTTTACCGATAACGGTGGATGGCCATATAATATCTATGTGAGGGAATCACGCCGGATGCTCGGTGAATATGTCATGACAGAAAATGATGTTCTGGGGAAAAGAGAGGTACCACAATCTATCGGAATGGGCTCATATACAATGGATTCTCATAATGTGCAGAGATATGTAACTCCTGAGGGTAAGGTTCAGAATGAAGGAGATATAGGAGTGGATGCCGATTTACCCTATCAGATAGCCCTGGGTTCAATAATGCCGAAAAAAGAAGAATGTACAAACCTCCTGGTACCTGTTTGTTTATCAGCTTCTCATATCGCTTTTGGTTCTCTCAGGATGGAACCGGTTTTTATGATCCTTGGTCAGAGCGCAGGTACCATTGCAGCAATGTCCGTCGAAAAAGGGAAAACTATTTATGAGCTCCCATACCCCGATATCAGGAATAAGCTTGAGTCAGACGGACAAATTCTGAAATATTAAATATTTGTATAACTAAATTATTCGTTATATATTTATGTTTATAATTTTTAGAATTTCCCAATTAATAGTAAGTACTTAAGTTTAACCAGGAATAATTTCAGAATCCATGAAAAAATCATTATTGACCCTCCTTCTTTTGCCTTTGCTTTTTAGCAGTAACCTCTATTCTCAGGAAATCAGGGATTATTCCAAAATCGACCTGATGCTTATACGCGGAGAATACGATAAGGCGATAGATACATGCAAACTTATTCTCGGAAGCGACAGTCTGAACGCGGAAATATATTACAAAATGGGACTGGCATACCAGAACCAGTTGCCTGATGATAAATCGTTTGACTGTTTCGCAAAGGCAATGACGATTTCCCCTGATAATAATATTTATACATATATGGTTGCGAAAGCCTTGTTCAATAAAAACAAATTCAAACAGGCCAGGTCACTTTTCGAAAATCTCTGCCAGGCTGATTCTATGAACTGGTACTATGCTTATTATCTGACCTCTGTGTATTTGCAGGAAGAAAGATATGATGATGCTATTTATATTTACAGGAGATTCTATGACAGGGACCCGGAAAATTATATTTATCTCGACAAACTGGGCTTTGCCAGTCTGAGAAAGGGCAATAACAACAAAGCCATAGATTTTTTCAGCAGATCACTTGCAATTAATCCCAAAAATATAAATGCCATTAAGAATATTTCTTACCTGTATGCGATAACACATAGAATTGATACTGCTATTCAGTTGCTTAAAAGAGGGATTGAAATCGACCCGACAGATATGGATCTATATGCCAGGCGGGCTGCCCTTAATTATTCGTTGCATTATACTAAAAGAGCCCTCGACGATTACCTGGTAATACTGGCTTCAGGCGATTCAACTCTCCTTTATATAAAAAGAGCAGGAATAGGCTACGCAAATAATCTTCAGCCTAAGGAATCCAATGTATACCTTTTGAAGGCCTTTCAGAAAGACACGACTGACCTGGAAACAATGACTTTCCTTGCCAGAAATTATTCGAACATCAAAGATTTCAAAAAAAGCGCATTTTATTACAGGCAAATCATTAAGACTATCTTCCCGTTTACACTGCAAATTAGTCAGACATATATATTACTTGGTGAAGCACTTAAATCTGACGGTCGGTATAAAGAGGCAATCGATGCTTATATCACGAGCCAGGTAAACAGGTCAGATCCGAGTATCTTAATGATTATTGCAAATATTTACGACGAAAAACTCAATGATATTCCCAAAGCCATTTACTATTACCAGAAGTTTCTGAATAACCAGAAGAGCTTAGGATTTGTCAATGACGATTACATGCAAAAAATAAAGAACCGGGTCGCAGCACTCAAAAAAATGTCGGATACCCCTAAAAAATAATATTTGTTTTTAAGACTTGTTTTCATACTTTTATGACTGCTTAAACTGATGGTATGAAGAAGTTTCTGAAATGGCTCACAACGATTATCGTTCTGTTATTTATTGGGTACTCAGTCGGACCAAAGCCTCCGAAGCCGGATTTTAAGACTCCTGAAATAACACTTCCTTCCTCACTAACAGATCTGGAACAGCAAATTAATGATTCGGAAAAGTCGGTTAGGGGAATAAAACCCGATAACCAGGCAAGGATAATCTGGGCAGATTCATCTAAAAAAGAAAAGACAAAAATTGTTTTCCTTTATCTTCATGGTTTCTCAGCCAGCCAGGCCGAAGGTGATCCTGTCCATAAGGATCTTGCTAAGAAATATAATGCGAATCTCTACCTTGCCCGTTTGTCAGAACATGGCATTGAAAGGGGAGACAGTACAATGATCGATCTCACAGCTGACAAGTATGAAGCTTCAGCAGAAAGAGCGCTTGATATAGCAGAAAAACTGGGAGACGAGGTTATAGTGATCGGAACATCAACAGGCGGGACCCTGACCCTCTTTCTTGCTTCAAGACATCCCGAAATTAAAGCAATCGTTTTATATTCCCCATGTGTTAAGTTATATGATGGAACCGCTGTCATACTCAATAAGCCATGGGGACTACAGATTGCCAGAATGGCTTCAGGCGGACCGGGTAAGCGATTTGAAGCGGAAAGCGAACCACATGCAAATTACTGGCAGCTTCACTACCGAATTGAAGCCCTGGTTGCTCTTCAGAACCTGGTTACCCATACAATGAAACCACAGGTATTTTCGAAAATTAAATGCCCCGTTTTTCTTGGTTATTATTACAAAAACGAAACCGAACAGGATAATACTGTTTCGGTACCGGCTATGCTTAAAATGTTCGATGAGCTGGGGACTCCTGCCGGATTTAAAGAGAAAATGGCTTTCCCTGATGCAGGGGCACATGTAATCGCATCATATATCAGGTCAAAGGACTGGCGGGGAGTTGAAAGGGAAACAGATAAATTCCTGAAAGATATAGTGAAGCTTTAGGTCTTGCTGCTATATTTAAATTTTTTGATTCCGGATACTATAGAAATATCGATTATGAAAAAAAAGATACCGGTCAGTTTATTATTCTTTGCTGTTATGCTTATCATAACTTCCAGTTGCAACAAAGGGGATAAGGCTTCCGGACCGGTAAGTGATTATGAAGGTAATATCTACAAAACCGTCAGGATTGGCGACCAGGTATGGATGGCTGAAAATCTTCGTTCAACCCTGTTTAACAATGGAAAAGAAATAGCTTTAGTAACTGATCCATCAAGCTGGGAGAATCTGACTACTCCCGGATTTTGCTGGTATAATAATGACGACGGTAATAAGGATCCCTATGGAGCACTATACAATGGTTATGCAATAGACAGCGGAAAGCTCTGTCCGAACGGATGGCATGTTCCCGGTAAAGAAGAATGGCAGCAACTTATTACTTATTTAGGCGATACAACCGATGCGGGAGGGAAATTAAAAGAAACCGAAACAACTCACTGGCATATACCCAATACCGGGGCTGACAACAGCAGTGGTTTTACTGCGACAGGAGCCGGTGTCCGCTATTTTGAAGGTTCTTTTGCCTCTTTAATGAATTACAACAGTATGTGGTCGGCAACTGAAACCGGTTCGGATGATAAATGGTTCCTGGGTCTCTTTTACGGAAATGCCTCTATCACAATAGACCACAGAAATAATAATTACGGCTTCAGCGTAAGATGTATTAAAGATTAAATAATCCGGCAGGAAGGTTTGTGGCAGGAAAAATAGACACCAGGACACCAAGCTATCAAGATTCATCAGGAAATCAAAAAATATTATTAGCTATCATATAATTGCTGCTTTATTTATATGAAGAGAAGAGATTGGGTAATAAAAACAGGATTAGCCGGCGCCGGTTTGCTTTTAAGTAAATATTTAAAAGGCATGGCCATTCCTGTCCTTTTTACTGGGGATGATTTTGTTAAAGCCGACTTTGGTCCCGGATTTTTATGGGGTGTGGCGGCATCAGCTTACCAGACAGAGGGGGCATGGAACCTAGATGGGAAGAGCGAATCAAACTGGGATCATTTCTCCCGTATTCCCGGCAAAATAGAACGTGGTGAAAATGCTGACGTCGCGGCGGATTTTTATCACCGCTATGCCGAAGATATTAATCTGATAAAATCGATGAATTTCAATGTGTTCAGGTTTTCCCTGTCATGGCCGAGAATCCTGCCGGAAGGAACGGGATTCATTAACCGGAAAGGCATAGATTTTTATCATAAAATGATCGACAAATGTCTTTCAGTTGGCATTGAACCCTGGATCACCATTTATCACTGGGATATGCCGGAAGTCCTGGAAGCTCAGGGGGGGTGGGCTAATCGTAAAATCATTGACTGGTTTTCAGAATATGCTAATGTTGTTACAAAAGAATTTGGCAGCAAAGTGAAGAACTGGATGGTTATGAACGAACAGCTTTCATTTACCGGGAATGGTTATATGGAAGGAGTTTTTGCCCCTGGAAGAAAAAGCCTTAAGGCATTCATGAAATCAGTCCATTATTCAGTACTGGCAAATGCTGAAGGAGGGCGAATAATACGGAAAAACGTCCTAAATGCAAATATTGGAACAACTTTCGCGAACACCTGGGTTGAGCCAATCGATGATAAAAAAAAGAACATTAAAGCTGCGGCCCGTATGGATGCTATTATGAATCGTCTTTTCATTGAACCCTGCCTCGGGATGGGTTACCCTGATAACACAGTGCCTATCCTGAAAAAAATGCGATCGCTTTATGAAGAAGGTGATGAAGCCAGGATGGCTTTTGATTTTGATTTTATTGGTGTTCAGTATTATTTCAGGACAATAGCTAAAAAATCAATAATGCCCGGGATGCGGGCAAAGGAGATCCCTGCTTCAAAACGCGGTGTACCTGCAAATGAGATGGAAGGAGAGATATATCCGGAAGGATTGTACCGTATACTGAAACAATACAGCAGCTACAAAGGAGTGAAGAATCTTATTGTAACTGAAAACGGGACCTGTGTACCTGACATCCTCGATAACGGAAGAGTACATGACTCAAAGAGGATAGAGTATTTTAAAGATCACCTTGAGGCCGTTTTAAAAGCAAAAAGGGAGGGGATAAATGTAAATGGCTATTTTGTATGGTCCCCCACTGATAATTTTGAATGGGACAAAGGCTTCCGGACACGTTTCGGACTTATATACGTGGATTTCCACACACTTAACAGGTATATCAAAGATTCAGGGCTCTGGTTCAGGGAATTTTTAAAATAACCGTGCAACTCCATGGTTTAAAAGAATCCTTTCAGTTATGTGACTTATTATGATAATCAATAAGTTAATAAAAAGTTAAAATGACAGAATGCTGGTAAAAAAGGTGCTTAAAAAGAATGACATGGCATATAATTTGCAACTCTATTATTGATTAAATTTTAAATGCTATGAAAAGGTTAACATTTTATACAGGTATATTGTTTCTGACTATGATATTTTTAGGGATTTCCGGGAAAAGCTATTCCCAGGAAACCAAACTGACACGTCAGGAACAAAAGGAAGCAAGGAAAGCTTTTTTATATGCTAATTTTCAGGCTATAGACACCTTGCTTCAAAGACGCAGCATAGTGCTTGAAGCTGATTTTCTGAGTAATCAGTATGGAAACAGAATACCAGTCAGTTCATCACTGAATTTTATTAAAGTTGAACCCGATGATGTTATTTTGCAGACAGGAAGTAATTTTGGCCAGGGATACAATGGCGTAGGCGGAGTAACTGCAGAAGGACACCTTAATTCATGGAAAATTACAAAGGATGCAAAGCACTTAAGTTATACTTTGCGTTTTAGTGTAATAACAAATATCGGATCCTACGATGTATTCATGACTATTGGAGCCAACAACACAGCTAATGCAACAATCAGTGGCTTAACAATGGGTAAACTGGTTTACGACGGACGTATCAAAGCGGTTTATAATTCATCTGTTTATAAGGGACAAAGGACATATTGACAGATCAGGCAGAAAGGTATTATATCACCGTTAAGGTATTTTTTAACCAAAAGAGCCCCGTAAAAACGAGGCTCTTTTTTGTTGACCCACCAGGTTTCGAACCTGGACTCTTCAGAACCAAAATCTGACGTGTTGCCAATTACACCATGGGTCATTCTATAATAAAATGAGATGCAAAATTAGAAAAAAAATCTGAAAGCGATCAACAATGAATAATTTTGATCATAAGGTGATGGCATCCTCACCTGGTCTCCGCAAGGATTTTCTCGTATTTTTCCCTGTTCATCTGGCTGACCTCAACAACCACGAACGGGCAATCAACAAGCGATCTTAAAATAAAGCCAAGTTCGCACATATCTTCATCTCCATTCTCATAGTACCATTTAACACTTGCATTATTTTGAATATCCTTTATTTCTGATAATTCCTTCAGCATGGAGAATATCCATTTTGTGGAACTTGTATTGATATATTCAAATCCGAGGGTAATAACTGTTTTCCCTTCAAAATTTTCAACATAATCTGCAATCCATTCCTTAACAGGCCGGTAGAAATCCCCGGGGTTTTCAGGAATCGACCTGCCCATAATAAATATTCTGCCAGGTTCCAATAAAATCCATGGTGTTCTCCTCGTAGGCTCTTTTTTCAGGCTGGCACTCTGATTCATATTAAAATTCCTTATTTATTACTTCGCTAAATATTTAATATTTAATACAAATGTATAATCAATTCCCCAAACCATTAAGTCTGAATTGTGTAAAATTAGAAAAACGCAGATACAATCCAAATGTTATCCTGTAACATTCTGATTAAAAAGTGTAGGTTCTTTCTCTTCCCAAAGGGTTGGATGCTCCTCTTCAAATCTTTTTAAGATGGCCTTCATAATTGTCTCCCTCAGGAATTCAGATTTATTTTTAATCCGGTAGCGATTACAATATATCCCTAATGCCCTCATCTCCCTATTGTTAAGCATGAGAGAAAGGCGATTGGTCCGTCTTAAGCGGTCTTCTTTGAATATACGTCTCACATTTATTGATATCAAATAAGACATCTAATTTAAAAAAACAGATATTCAACAGGTTGAAGCTAAAAAATAGTTTTTAACATAAAAAAAACAGCCCGCCGCTATGTGACTGGCTGTTTGATATTTATGTTATTCACAACTTTTACCTTTTTCCCATGTCATGAAACTCTTTCAGCGTTTAAAAATTGCAGGAAGGTCAAGGGCTATGCTTTATCGGCACTTCCAAGTACATTTACAACTTTATGCTTATAAAGTTCTTTCAGCTTATCGCGTGCCGGCCCAAGATAATTTCGAGGGTCAAACTCACCGGGTTTTTCAACAAATACTTTTCGTATCGCAGCAGTCATTGCAAGACGACCATCGCTGTCGATATTAATCTTGCAAACGGCAGATTTCGCAGCTCTGCGCAGCTGATCTTCTGAAACGCCAGCGGTGTTTTCCATTTTCCCTCCATATTTATTAATCTCGGCGACGATATCCTGGGGTATTGAAGAAGCGCCATGAAGAACGATCGGAAAACCGGGAATACGTTTTTCGCATCCTTCAAGAATATCAAAACGCAAAGGCGGAGGCAACTCGCCCGGAGCTACCTTGAATTTAAAAGCTCCATGTGAGGTGCCGATAGAAATGGCCAGGGAGTCAACTCCGGTTTTTTTCACAAAGTCCTCAACCTCTTCGGGTCTTGTATAGGATGTATGATCTGATGAAACTTCATCTTCAATACCTGCCAAAACACCTAATTCACCTTCAACCGTTACATCAAACTGATGAGCATATTCAACAACCTGTTTTGTTAATCTGACATTTTCTTCATAAGGGAAATGTGATCCATCGATCATTACCGATGAAAAACCTGTTTCGATGCACGATTTGCAGGTTTCAAATGTATCGCCATGATCAAGATGCAATACGATGGGAATTGCATGCCCAAGCTCTTTAGCGTATTCCACAGCTCCCTTGGCAAGATACTGTAGCAATGTCTGATTGGCATATTTACGCGCACCTTTCGATACCTGGAGAATAACAGGCGATTTCGTCTCGACACATGCACTGATAATTGCCTGCATCTGCTCAAGATTATTGAAATTGAAAGCGGGAATAGCATATCCGCCCTTCATTGCATCCCTGAACAATTCTCTCGAATTCACTAATCCTAATTCTTTATAATGTAACATATTTTATTGTTTTTAAATAAGCGACACAAAATAGTTAATTTCACTTTGCCAGCAAAAAGATTTATAAATAATCCATCTGAAATTAGCCTGTTAATGATACAAAGATAGCTAAAATACAAACCGGTATGAAACAAATTCGGGGAACGAAAGCCAGTAATTAAAATATTCTTTCATCTGTTTGAGATATTATTTATCTTCGTAATCTTAAAATATCAACTTTCGCGGTCTTATTAAAATAAAATGTAACTGCTGAATACGTGCTAATTAAGAAAAAGAGACTTATTCGCCCAAACAAATACAATTAACAAAACATCTGCTTATGAAAAAATTCTTAATATTCATATTTTCCGGGTTGCTAGCTTCACAGGGACTGATCTTTTCACAACAAAAGGTCTGGAGCCTTGAGGAATGTATAAAGTATGCTATCGATAACAATATACAGATTAAGCAGCAGGCTATCCAGGCAAAGGTTCAGGAGAATTCTCTTGATCTTGCAAAACTGAAATTACTCCCAACTCTGAATGGACAGGTTTCTGCGGGTTATTCATTTGGCCGTGCTCTTGATCAGAACACATATCAGTTTTTTAACCAGACTCTTCAGTCTGATTATTTCTACCTTGGAGGATCTACGCCTGTTTTTTCAGGTCTGCAAAACTACAATTCAATTCAGAAAAACAGGTACCTGGTGCTGGCCAGTCAGCAGGATCTGCAGAATATAAGCGATAATGTGGCATTAAATGTTGCACTTGCATACCTTCAGATCCTATTAAATAAGGAACTTGTTGCCGCTAATGAAAACCAGGTAAATATTACGTTGCAGCAAATTGAAAAAACACAGAAACTGGTTGATGCGGGCAGTGTGGCCAAAGGGAACCTTCTTCAGATAGAATCACAGGCAGCCCAGGAAGAGCTATCCCTGATCAATACAAAAAATCAACTCGAGACATCTTATCTTACGCTCACGCAACTTCTTGAACTCAATACCCCGGAAGGCTTTGAAATCGTCGTCCCTGTTATTAGTGTCGACCCAAATACAGTTATCTCAGGCAATATTGAGGATATATATGAAATTGCAGTAAAAAACCGACCTGAAATAAAGAGCTCGGAATTGAAGCTTACTGCCAGTCAGTATGATCTGAAAATCGCAAAAGGAGGCAGAAGTCCCCAGATTTCTTTAAACCATAACTACAACACGCGGTATACATATATAGCTAACCAGCCCGGAATTCAGTCTTTTGACTACCAGTTCAAAAACAACCAGAGTTCAGGATTAGGTTTGCAAATGAATATTCCGATATTGAACGGCTGGCAGGTTAATAAGAATATTGCAAACTCAAAATTAAGCGTGCAAAATTACGAGTATGCACTTGACGGAACAAAAAAACAGCTTTACAAAAATATTCAGCAGGCGTATACCGACGCTGTTGCATCTTTAAAGAAATATAATGCAAGTATTAAGGCTGTTGCCTCGGCGGAAGAATCTTTCAGGTATACGGAACAAAAGTTTAATGTCGGACTGGTTGCTCCCGTAGACTATAATGTGGCCAAAACACAGCTCATAAATGCCCAGTCTGATATGTCGCAGGCAAAATATGAATTTATCTTTAAAACCAAAGTACTCGATTTTTATAAAGGACTTCCGCTTTCTCTTAGCAAATAATAATAATCCCAATCATTTTAAGGCACAATATCATGAAAAACAATAAGTTACTGAAGATTTTACTCCCAATAGTAGTTATACTTATCATATTCGCGGTAATCGGCAAGAAGGCCGGCTGGTTTGGTAAAGCATTGACTATAAAGGTTGCTGTGGAAAACGCAGAAAAACGGACAATTATTGAAACCATAACAGCTAACGGTAAAATACAGCCCGAAAAAGAGGTAAAAATAAGCCCTGATGTTTCAGGTGAAATTGTCGAGCTGACAGTAAAAGAGGGTGATCCGGTAGTAAAAGGCCAGTTGCTTCTCAGAATTAAGCCGGATGTTTATATCTCACAACGCGACAGGTCGCTTGCAGCGATAAGTTCTGCCCGCGCCCGTCTGGCTCAGTCAGAGGCCCAGTTTAAACAGGCTGAACTTTCATATAACCGCAATAAACAACTGTACGACGAACAGACCATCTCCAAGTCAGATTTTGAACAGGCTCAGGCCACCTATACAGTTGCCAAAGCAGATGTTGATGCTTCCAAGTTTGCTGTTGTCAGCGCCGAGGCTTCTGTTAAAGAAGCTAATGAGAACCTTACAAAAACATCTATTTATGCGCCAATGACCGGTACCGTTTCAATGCTTCTTGTTGAATTGGGAGAAAGAGTCGCCGGAACAAATATGATGGCTGGTACCGAATTATTGAGGGTTGCTGATTTGTCACGCATGGAAGCACAGGTAGAGGTAAACGAAAATGATATCGTCAGGGTAAAGCTTGGAGATACTGCCACCATTGAAGTGGATGCCTACCTCGATAAGAAGTTCAAAGGTGTTGTGACCGAAATTGCAAACTCCGCAAAAACGACAGGTGTATCAGCCGACCAGGTAACAAATTTTGATGTTAAGATCCTTGTACTTCCGCAATCATATCAATCGCTTGTTGATGCAGGCGATAAAAATCCTTTCCGCCCGGGGATGTCTGCAACAGTTGATATCCGAACCGATACAAAATCTGATGTCATAGCCGTGCCGATACAATCTGTGACAACAAGGACTGATACAACAAAAATTGCCAGTGTGGTTGCAAACAGTGATCTCCGTACCATCGTTTTTATTACCGATGGCAAGTATGCTCTTGCAAAGGATGTCAAAACAGGAATACAGGATAACTCTTACATAGAGATCCTTTCAGGAATTGCTTTAAATGACCGTGTAATTTCAGCACCTTTCTCAGCAATAAACAAAAAACTGTCTGACAGCACACTGATTGAGATAGTAAGTAAAGACGAGCTCTTTAAAGTTAAATAACAAACTTCCGGTATCCCTGTAAAACATGTTTATATGCCTTGAGACAGCGACAGATATTTGTTCAGTGGCATTATGTGACAATGCCGGTGTAGTATATTTGAGAGAAAGCTCTGACTCAAAATCACATGCTGCATTGCTCACTCTGTTCATTGAAGATATCCTGAAAGAGGCAGGCATCGTAATAAAAAATCTCGAAGCTATCGCTGTGAGCAAAGGACCCGGTTCATATACCGGACTGAGAATTGGTGTTTCCGTTGCCAAGGGTATCGCTTATGCAGCATCATTACCTATTATAGCCGTTGATACAACCCTTTCAATGTTCTGGGGCTTTGCAAAGAAAAGGCAAGAAGATAAAATGTTCGATGAGAATGCATGGTTTTGTCCGATGATTGATGCCCGCCGACTGGAAGTTTATTATACCATATTCGATTCAGTTGGCAATAGCATTATGCCGGTATCTGCGGAAATTATTAGTGAAAGTTCATTCAGTAACATCCCGGAATCCCAAAAAATCATACTCTTTGGTGATGGAGCTGCAAAATGTAAACCGCTTATAAACAGGGAAAATGTTCTTTATTATGATGATTTCAGGGCTTCAGCTGCACACATGCATATACCTGTATTACAGGCGCTTCAGAACAGGCGCTTCGAAGACGTTGCATATTTTGAACCTTTTTATTTAAAAGATTTCATAACTTCAAAGCCAAGAAAGAACATCCTTGGAAAATAATTGGCATAATAACTGCATGTCAGCATAAAGAGATATGAGAAGAATAATTTATATCGCAACTCTTCTGACAATTTTTTCATCCCTCAGCCGGGGTCAGATTGTTTCGTATAAGGTTGGAGAAAAAGTCAATTATACGATCCAGTATGGCATTATTAACGGGGGAACAGCTTCACTTGAACTTAATAAGGAACTTTTAAACGGAATGGAGGTCTGGCATTCAAAGCTTTCAGCAAAAACCACAGGACTGGTCGACGCAATCTATAAAGTACTGGATATCTATGAGAGCTTTATTGATCCGAGCACTGAACTGCCGGTTAAATCTATAAGGAACATCCGTGAAGGAAGATACAGAAATTATAATGAAGTTCTTTTTGATCACACAACCAGGGCAGATTCATCAATTCTTACGAGTGACCTTACAGGTGTTCACATAGCTCCACCCGGGATACATGACATCCTTTCATGCTTCTACTATTTCCGCAACCATATACTCCCTGTGGACTCTAATTTAAAAAAAGGTGAAATTATCACTATAATGACATGGTTTACAGATGAGCTCTACCCTATAAGACTAAGATACAAAGGAATGGATGAAGTTAAAACAAAGGTTGGAAGAATAAAATGCTATAAGTTCAATCCCGTTACCGAGGCCGGAAGACTATTCAAGACAGAAGAGGATGTTTCCTTCTGGTTTTCTGCTGATAAAAATTTTTTACCGGTTAAGGTGCGATTTGATATCTTTGTAGGGGCTTTTGCGGCGGAAATAACCAGTTATGAAGGACTGAGATATCCCCTGGAGGTCAGGAAGAAATAAATAAAAACAATTGTGAGAATAATTTAGACATTTATGGCAAGTACTGCAGATTTCAGAAATGGTTTAGTCATTGAATTTAACAATGACCTATATACAATCGTTCAGTTTCAACATGTTAAGCCCGGGAAGGGACCGGCTTTTGTTCGTACCAAACTTAAAAGCCTCAAGACAGGGAGAGTAATTGACAATACCTTTTCGTCAGGAACAAAGGTTAACCTGGCAAGAGTTGAGCGGCGCCCATACCAATATCTCTACAAAGATGATATGGGTTATTACTTCATGCATCTTGAAACATTTGAGCAGATTCATGTACAGGAGGAATTGATTGAAAACAGTAATTTTCTTCTGGAAGGGGAAGGGGTTGAGATAGTGGTTCACGCCGATACCGAGACTATCCTTTCGGTCGATATTCCGCAATTTGTTGTAATGGAGGTTACATATTCTGAACCCGGGTTACGGGGGGATACTGCAACAAACACTTTAAAACAGGCTAAAGTTCAGAATGGAGAGACTATAATGGTTCCGCTTTTCGTTAATACAGGTGATAAAATAAAAATAGATATAAAAGAAAGAGCGTATATCGAAAGAGTTAAGGGATAAATATAATTATGACAGATAGAAAAGTCCCAAACGACAGATTTAAGATCTCAAAATTTAAATTAGATTCTTTACTCGATATAACATTATCGATCAATGCCAATCTACCTACAGAAGATCTTTTATCAAAGTATGAATCCATCCTCAGAAATGATCTTGGTATAGGGAAGATCCTTATTTTTAAACACTCCGGCACATGGGAGTGTCTTTTAAATGGCGGATTTCCCACTCATTTTGAAAAAATCGATGTTGAATCCACATTACTGGAAATCAATGAGATATTTTTCGGAGCAGTTGACATGGGTTTAGAAGGAGTGGATATAATTATTCCTGTCTTTAATAATAACGTCCATCTTGCTTTTGTTTTTATTGGCGATATTGAGGAGGAAGGTGAAGGAATGAGTCCCGTCCTGAAACATCTGAATTTTATCCAGACCATCTCGAGTATCATTATTGTAGCCATAGAAAATATCAGGCTTTTCAATGAAAGCCTGCGACAGGAATCTTTAAGGAAAGAGCTTGAACTGGCTGCCAGGATGCAAAAGATGCTTATCCCGGATAACATCCACATGCCCAAAAATCCCAGGCTGAGAGTAACCGGGTTCTATTTCCCTCATTTTGAAGTCGGAGGTGATTACTACGACTGTATCAGGCTTTCTGATACAAAAACAGGTCTCTGTATCGCTGATGTCTCCGGGAAGGGTATTTCTGCAGCCATCCTGATGTCGAACTTCCAGGCAAACCTGAGAGCATTGTTATCTGAAGATATCAACCTCGTTTCACTTGTTCAGAAGCTTAACAGGATTGTTGTCATAAATGCTTCAGGGGAAAAGTTCATTACATTATTTGTTGCCAGGTACGACCATAAAACAAGAATCCTGGAATATATCAATGCAGCCCACAATCCTCCTGTTCTCTATGATACAGTAACGGGAGATGTCAGGCATCTTACGGCGTCATGCGTTGGGATAGGTATGCTTGACGAAATACCTTCAGTCGAAAAATCTGACATAAAAATAAAAGACTCTTCGAAGATTGTATGTTACACCGACGGGCTTTCAGAGCTCAAAGGAGAAGATGGTAAAGAAATCGGAACAAGCGTTATTATTAAACATATCTCAAATACCAGACCTGTCGCAAAGAATATTATGGAAATGATCAAGTTTCTCGGGTTACCTGATAATAACCCTTCAACTTTCGATGATGTTTCCATAATTGCAGCGGATATAGTATAACAGATTTCATCCTACCCTTATCAGGGAATAATTCTTTTTACCTTTTTGAACCAGGAGGTATTTGTTATTCAGCAGCATTTCCCTGCTAACGAGAAAATCGGGATTTTCAATTTTGGTTTTATTAAGACTTAATCCACCTCCCTGTACTAAACGTCTCAACTCACCTTTTGAAGAAAATATCTGCGAATGCTCAGCGCACAGGTCTGTAATTGTTACCCCATTCGCAAGGATCTCCATACTAATATCAAATACCGGAACTCCTTCAAAAACAGAGAGGAATGTGTTCTCATTCATTCTTTTAAGAGACTCGGTGGTGCCTTTCCCGAAAAGGATCTGCGATGCTTCAACGGCGCCTTCATATTCAGCTTTTGAATGAACAGTAACAGTTACTTCTTCCGCCAGTCGTTTCTGAAGCAGTCTTTCGTGTGGTGCCTTGTTATGTTCGCTGATGATATTATCTATTCCCTCCCTGTCCAGTACAGTAAATATCTTAACGTATTTAGCTGCATCTTCATCAGAAACATTCAGCCAGAACTGATAAAACTGGTAAGGAGTGGTTTTTTCCGGATCGAGCCATACATTACCCGATTCTGTTTTGCCAAACTTAGCCCCGTCGGACCTGGTTATAAGAGGACATGTGAGAGCATAAGCTTCACCCCCGGCTTTCCTCCGGATAAGCTCCGTACCGGTAACAATATTCCCCCACTGATCCGATCCTCCCATCTGTAGCTTACAGTTATTGTTTTTATATAGGTGCAGGAAATCCGTACCCTGAACCAGCTGGTATGAAAACTCGGTGAACGACATACCTTCTTTGGCATCCGATCCTATTCTTTTTTTGACCGAATCCTTCGACATCATATAGTTCACAGTAATATGTTTGCCAATATCCCTTATAAAACCGAGGAAAGAATATTCCTTCATCCAGTCATAGTTATTCACCATAACAGCCCTGTTCTTTTTATCTGACTGAAAATCGAGGAACTTTGAAAGCTGCATTTTTATAGCTTCCTGGTTTTTCCTCAGCGATTCCTCATCAAGGAGGTTTCTCTCTTCCGATTTCCCCGATGGATCGCCTATCATTCCTGTAGCTCCGCCGATGAGTGCAATAGGTGTATGTCCGGACCGCTGAAAGTGCACAAGCAGCATAACCTGTACCATATGACCGATATGCAACGAGTCTGCGGTTGGATCAAACCCAATATATCCGCTGATCTTTTCCCTGTTGAGTAATTCTTCTGTACCGGGCATAATATCATGTATCATGCCTCTCCATCTCAGTTCATCAATAAAATTCATAATAGTGTTTTCAGAATTGCAAATATAGTAAAGAGGGTTATATGGAAACGTTTTCAGGCTTCTTTTTAAACCTGTCAAAGCTATGGTTGAAACTTCCCTCTCCTATTATCGGGAAAATGGCAGGTGCAATATCGGATATAGTACTGTAAAATTTTGATGCTTCTATTGTTGTTTTAGGCAAAAAAGGCTTTTTGGCATTAATGGCATTCAGAACAACAAATATTACACTCATTATCAAAACTGACTTTAATACACCAAAAGCTATCCCCAGAAGCCTGTTTACAAAGCCAAGAGCCACCGCACTTACTATTTTGTCAGCCACGATGCCAACAAAATGGATAACCACTACAATAAGTATAAATGTAATAATAAAGGCAATTATGCCAACATACCTTCCCGTCATATCAAAATAGTCGTAAAGTTTCCCGGCAGTGAAGAAAGAAAATTTAATTGCTCCCCATATTCCAATTATGAGAGCTGCCAGGGAAGCCACTTCCTTAACGAAGCCATTAATAAAGCCGTTCACAGCTGATAAAATCAGTATAATAACTATTGTTGCATCAATCCAGTTCATATGTTTCATTTTTGAATAATTCAAAGATAAGTTATTTCGCGGAAAATAAGGGAAAAGGAAAAGACGCTAGACGCTGGGCACTAGACGCTGGGCACTGGGCACTAGACACTGGACGCTGGGCACTAGACATTGGACACGGGACACGGGACACTGGACACAAGACGATAGGTGCTTAGGTCAGAAATTAGCTGTCGATAAATTAGAAAACAGGAATGAAATTTAATCCTGTGATCTGCTTTTTATCAAATTAGTTAGCATAGCCGATATTACTCTGCATTCACTCAGATAATATTCGTTTTGTTCCTCAGCAAGATAACCTATTTTGTAAGAAATAGTTATCTGAGTGTATAATTCAGCTGCCGATCCTTTAGCAATATAGAATTGCCTTACAGCTTGTTTATCTGTTCCTAATTGGTCACCTTCAGAAATATTACTGGAGATACTCACAGCACATCTTCTCATTTGATCTTTCAGGCTGTAATCCTTATTGAATATAGTATTTTCACTGGTCACTTTGTAAATGGATACAGCTAATTCTATGGCTTTATGCCAGACTTTTAGATTTTCATAATTGCTCATAACACAACGAGATTAATTGATTATTATTTATTCCATATCAAATTTACAAATCAATATTGCAAAATCAAATTCTTTCCGATATCAAGAGTCTGGCATCCAACCCCTAGTGTCTAGCGTCCAGCGTCTAGTGTCTTCCGCCCTTAGTCGTTTGCAATGACAAAAAAAAAACATACTTTTGCGACTGAATTTGGCCCCATAGTTCAATGGATAGAATGGAGGTTTCCTAAACCTTAGATTCAGGTTCGATTCCTGGTGGGGCTACAAAGATTACCCCTTATGTGATTATACATAAGGGGTTTATCTTTTTCAGAACTCCCGAATTGTGCCTTAATTTATACACTTGATTTAATGCATTTTAAAACATCCTGTCTCAGAGCAACAGGTGTAGAATCTGATAAAGGGGAGATCGTGTCATAATTGGGCTGGAAATGGTTTTAAATGAGGTATTTACTATATGCTATGTGATTGGATATCAGGTTTATGATAAATTTGTGATACAGTGGCGGGGTAAGAAATCGCAGATGCAAGAACAACCACTTAACAACGGCCAGGGAAGATCAATTCCCCTCGGTAAAAGTTGGCCAGGGTCACTACATTATGATTTCATATTGAACCTTTGTTAAACAGAATTGGCAGGGTATTTGTACTTAACACCTGATTAAACCTGTGGAATTACTTTATCATAAAATGCCCTTAACTTAAATCTAACCAAAAAATTAATCGCTATGAAAACAAAACTATGTAACCCACTATTCCTTATTGGATTATTTTTGATTGTGGTATTCTGTCCAAAATCCTTAGGTCAGGATTCCATTACACAAAAATCTCAAATGCTCGATATGAAATTGCAACTTCTTGATTCAAAACTGGAGCTTTTGGATACAAAAATTAAGCTTTGGGAAGCTAAGCCTAAAGAACTTGATATTAAGCTTAATGAAATAGCTTCTAAAATCAATTCTATGGATTTTAATCCACAACAAATGACAAAAAAAATTAATAAGATAGATTCGTTGTTTAAGGTAGATTCGTTGTTTAAAATAAGTCAGGAGAAAGTACAGACAGTCGAAATCCAACCCCGGGTTATCGTGGAACAGGAACCTGAATTTGTACCCGATTATAATTCAGCAATTATGCTTGATCCTGTCAGGCTTTTTGAAGGAGCATTTTATTTATCTTATGAAAGAATTCTTAACAACAGGTTTTCAATAAATGCAGGTGTAATGGCAACCTATTCAACAAAAGAAGGCTTGTCAAATTACTATTTCACAAATCAAAGTTTTGCATTTTTAGATGCTGCAACTAATACATATCAAATATATCAAGGGCAGGTAATGTCTGGCGCCGGGTTAAATATTCAGTTTCGGAATTACCTTCTGGCAAACAATATAAACAGGCAAAAAGCGCCACTTGGATTATATGTAGCACCTCAGATTATGTATACCAGAATGATAATTTCCGGAAATTACAGCGATCTGGAGGAAACTGATCCCGGAGTGTTTGAAATGGTGGATAAGAAGATAACCCGGCATCTGAATATTTTTGCCGGGGGTGTCATCCTTGGAATGAAAGTGCCTCTTTTCAAAGTACTCGCAGTTGACCTGTTTGCCGGAGGAAATATCAGGCTGAGTAAGTATTACAATGAAGACGGATTAACAAAAAATAAAAACTGGTTTAATTTCGATTTCTCAGGAGTATCACCTGTTGCAGGAATAGCAATAGGTATTCTGAAATAATTTTAAAACCCACGCTTACCGATTAAAATTAGATGCCGCCCGCCGGGAGCCGGACAGGCAGGCGAGCAATTATCAATATCACCAGTGACAACCTAAAGGATTGATTGATCATTTTGCTTATCGAAGCAATAATAATCGAAAGAACTACTCTTTTCATAAAGCAGAATTTCAATTTACTATGTCAGGGCTTTTCTATTCAGGTCAGGTGGTAAATTAATCCAAATAGTTTAATTTTGGAATAACTACTTAATTTGATCCTTTCAATTTGTTACATGTATAAAGTCATATAAAATGAGAAAGACAATATTAATTCTGGGAGTGCTTGCAATTTTTGGTACAGTAACACTTGCACAAACTAAAAATGACACTATACTACAACTTCAACGCCAGATTGAGAATCTTGAATACCGCAATTCCAGATTGTCAAAGCAGGTAAATACAGCAAATTCAAATATTAAAAAACTTGAAGGAAGAATCTCTTCTGCTGTCGATAGCCTGGATGCCCTGAAGCAGGAGTTAGCTCAGACAAACAATAACTTAAAGGCAATGGCAAATAAGCTGGAATCGCAGATCCAGCAATTAAGCAATAAAACAAATACAGACGTTGCAGCTTTAAATGAAAGAGTGAGCCATTATACTACCCTGTACTGGATCCTGGTAATTATTGCCATCTTACTCGTACCAGCAATTCTGTTCGGCTTGTTAAGAAGAAGGTTAACATTTGTAAAAACAGAATTGTCGGACCAGATAAAAACCAGTTCCGAAACAATTCGGGAAGAGATAATAAAGCTTGACAACCAGGTTTTCTGGTCACTTGATTTTCAGAAGAACCTGAGCAAAAAAGAACAAAATGAATCGGAGGAGATTGACCATTCACTTGCTTTAAAAGTTGCAGATGAAATAATTCGTATTCAAAGGAATATAAGCAGCATGGATCCCGAAACTAAAGGATTGAAACAGCTTGAATTTGCAGTTGAACGCATCCAGGATAATTTCAAAGAAAATGGCTATGAGATGGTTGACCTGCTCAATAAACCCTATAATCCTGCCATGAAGTTATCTGCAAAGTTTAAACGCGATGAATCTCTGAAACATGGAGAACAGATCATTACCAGAATTATTAAACCACAGATTAACTACAAAAACGTTGTCATACAGGAGGCTCAGATTGAGGTGAGTATTGGTGAATAAATAATGGTTTCTGTTTTCTGGCGGGGCTACATGAATAAAGCGCCAACAATTATAGATTAACTGAATGCGCTTTTATATTATGCAAACCTGTGAATGTCTGGTAAAATTGGACGCCAGGATCAGCGCCTGTTTTAACAGCTTTCGAGGATCAGTTTTACTGCATCGTAGCTGATCGCATCAAACATAGCTTCTACATTCCTGGTGTAATCAGTGTTATGGCTCATAATGGCATCTTTTAAAATAAAGGCCCTGTAATCGTGGTTATGTGCACCAATAAAGCTTGCCAGTACACAGCCTACAGCACTTAAGCCACAGAGAAATAATGAATTACTCCCTTTCTCCCTGAGAGCCTTATCAAGTTCAGTTTTATTAAACGCATCGGAATAGGTTTTGATTATTTTAAGATCTCCGGGTTGGATTAATATTGAGTCAGGATATTCAAACTCTGCCGGATCTGAATCCGGACTGCTTTCCTTATCAAGATGATAAATCCTTATTATTGGAAAATCATGTTCCCGGAAAAGATCGATCAGAAGATTAATAAAGAATGTTGCCAGCTCTTTGTCCCGGGGCGGAACCATTTTTAAGTACTTGTTCTGAACATCAATTACCAGCAGGGCAGGTTTGATCTGATTTTTAACGTGCCCTTTATTACCTTTTGAAGATGATTTGTCAGTCATGGAAGATTATAAATTTATTCAGGATTAATTTTTAACACCTGCTGCACATGCTAAATTATAAAATAAGTGCCAATATCGTTGAAATATAGCAGTATTATTATTTAGGGAAAATCCCGGAAATAACTGAGGGACGATTCTCAATTACCTATTGATCCCGGATCATTGAGAAAGTTATTATTATTGTCCTCTTTGTTCTTGTTGAATTCCAGTTTGCCGAACTTATACATCAGACTTATCCCAAAAGACCGGAATGGCAACTGACGGTTTATATTCGATGTATAACCCTCCGTGGAGATTGTACTGACCTGTCTGATATATTTGGCGAAAGGATTTGTTGCAGTAAAACCAAAGCTTGCTCTCTTATCCAGGAACAACTTTCTAAATGCAAAGGTGTAAATGAAAAACTGGGGAGTTTTTCCCTGTATATTCCGGGTTGCTGCATTATAGAATCCAAACAACTCAAAAACAAGGTTTTTTGGCAACTCATAGGTTGCGTTCATATTTATCCTGGTTCTTAATCCGGTTGCCACGTTGGCAATATTAAGATTGCTGACTGAATACCGGCGGGAAATCATCAGATTTGCCCGTAAGTTAAGATTCTTTGTCAGAGGATATGAGCCGGAAATATTAATGCCGGAATTATACTCCTCACCTACGTTTTGACGGTTAGTGACCGATACATTGGTGTATACTGAATCTCCGATGACGTATTCAGGGTAAAAAGTTGTTATCCGTTTAAGGTCCTGTGTGTTTATACGTTCTATGAATGAAACATAAATATTCCCCCCGTTTTTAAATGTATTGCTATAGCCCAACTCTAAATTATTCCCTATCTCGGGCTTCAGCAACGGGTTGCCTACGGTAATATTATATGGATCGCTGAGATTAACGAACGGATTTAATTCCCTGTATTCGGGGCGTTCAATCCGTCTTCCGTATGCCAGTTTCAGAGACCTGGTCTTATTGAAATCGTGAGATAAAACAACAGAAGGGACTAACGTCCCGTATGCAGGAATTGATGTATTAGGGTAGTCAATACTTACGTCAGTATATTCATACCGTGTTCCTGCTTTCACATTAAGAAAATTAAGCAATTTAAAAGTGCCGGAAATGTAACCTGCATAAATTTTCATTGTATAGTTAAAATGATACGATTGCAAGACATCGTTCATGAAAAGGTCACTGAAAGGATTGAACACGCTTACATCAGAGATGCTTGTAAGGTTTTGAATTACAGTTTTTGCACCAGTTTCAATTAGCAAATTACTATCCACCGGGTGTGCATAATCAATGGAGATATCTGTTTCATTATCTGTTCCGGGGTTAATGCTTGAGGACCCTGCAAAAGGGATCAGTTGCCCGGTATAAAACTGCGATTGACTATAATTACTGTATGGGTCCCCGTTGCTTGCACTATAGAGTATATCAAGTTCCTGTCCATCTTTTTTGAATTTCTTTTTATAGTCAAGGCTCCAGTCGACGGAGTGAATCTTTGTATAACTGTCGGAGTTTCGCAAAGTGTACAGATCTGATTCAGTATAAGAAGAAAGATCCTGTACTAACTGTTCCTGGTCGGTAAGTCCCCTGGTTCGGTTACTGAACTGATTATAACCCAGAGAACCGGTAATTATATTATTTTTTGTAATATCCCAGTCGAAACCAACACCTGACCTGAAGCCATTTCTTTCAAAATCCGTAAGACTGGTCTGTATCATTGATGTAGATGTTTTAGCCATAGTGTCGATTGAAACCCGGTTTTGAGAGTATGGCATCTGTGATTTCAGTTGGGCATGACCACTGAAAAAAACATTTACACCAAATCTTTTATGTCGCATATTAAGGTTAACAGAACCGTTTTCCAGCCTGGTGCCAGCCGTTATATTGATATTGCCATTTACTCCCTCCATTTTATTATCATAGAGAATAATGTTGATAATCCCTCCTGTTCCCTGCGAATCATATTTGGCTCCGGGGTTTGTGACTGCCTCAATGCTTTTGATCTGGCTGGCAGGAATAGATGCAAGTGCATCAGAAAGATTGCTCCCGAACACAGTGGAAGGCTTTCCATCGATCAGGAAACGGATATTGGAATTCCCCTGCAACTCTACATTTCCGTCTACATCAACTGTTACCTGTGGCACCTTTTTAAGAACATCAATAGCTGCCCCCCCCTGTGAAGTAATATCATTGGAGACATTATAGACAATTTTATCAATTTTGTTCTCAACAACTGGTTTATCACCGACAATTACGACACCCTGAAGGCTCTTCGCTGATTGAGCAAGGTATATTGTCCCTAATGAAACGGAGCGATTATTCTTGCTGATACTTACATTATCTATTGTATTTTTTTCATAGCCAATAAAATCGATATTGACCTGGTATGTATTATACGGAAGTCCGGATAAGGTAAATACACCTTTAACATCTGCCACTGTACCATTTATAACTTTCCCTGACTGTTTGCTTATCACGGTAATTGTTGCATATTCCAGTGGCTGATTTGTTGATTTATCATATATTTTACCCGAAAGTGAGGTGTTTAGCTTAGGCTGAGCTCCCGCCTCAACAAAAAACAGCAGTTGAATTACTAATATAATTGCAAAATATTTATTATAATGTGAATTCATAGTGAACTAAAATTAATAACCTGATAAATCAGCCTTCCAGAATCTTTTTTATTGGTGAAATATTATGAATTGACATATAGACAAATCAAAACATGAAATTATTCAGATTTCTATTACAAAAACATAAACACTTCAATCCCTGCAAAGTTCAAATTCAATATTGAATAACTTGTCCTGATAACTGAATCATCAGTGCAAACATGGTTAAAGATTAATTGTCCAGATAAAAAATTTAAACTACTTTGCTTAAAGATTTTTCAGATCTGTGGGAGCTGTCTGTAAAATCTATTGTGATCTTTTGGTTAAACCATGGCAGATATTTAATATTATCATATTATGAAAATGATCAAAAATTATTGGCCCGGACTTTTTATTTTTTTCATCTTTTTGTCAGGTAACGGGCTTAATGGCAAATTGCTGGCAATTACCAATAAGCCTGATTCAGTGTTAATTAACAAATGTCAGGATTTTAAAATAACAGGTACGGGCTCTTCTGACTCATGGAACAATGTCAGCTGGATAAATTTAGTCCCTTCAGAACAGAATATTACCGGATACCAGACAAAAGTCAAGGTGCTTTATTCCGGTACAGGGATATATTTCCTGTTCAGCTGCGAGGATAAGAAGCTTACATCCTCCATGCAGGCTGATAACCTTAATCTGTGGGAAGAAGATGTTGTTGAAGTTTTTCTGTGGCCCGATGAGAGTTTTCCTGTATACTTTGAATATGAATTATCTCCTCTGAATTACGAATTGCCTATTATAGTGCCCAACTATAAGGGCACTTTCCTTGGCTGGCTGCCCTGGCATTACGAAGGCGACAGGAAAACCCGGCATGCCACAAGTGCAATTGGAGGAAACAAGACTAGTGGGAGCAGTGTAACAGGCTGGATAGCTGAATTCTATATACCCTTTAAGTTGCTTGCTCCGTTGAATAAAGTTCCTCCTGTTTCAGGAATGAAATGGAGGGCAAATATGTATCGTATTGATCATGATAACGGGGCAATGCATTTTACCTGGCAAAAAACCGGCAGGACTTTTCACGAATATAATAAATTCGGAACATTTATTTTTGAATAGAAGATTCTCATAAAAAGATACTACCCGAAAGAGCTGTAAAACCAAAGTCATTGGTTGCTCCATCATTTGGATCCATCCAGTGCTCTTCACCCACTTCTTTCAATTTACCGCTTGCAATATACTCACCGCTCAGGTTATCTGTTAAAGTTAACCACTCCTTTTCGCTCGGCACATGCCATCCGGCCGGACAAAGTTTACCGGTATTCACTGCAAACCAGTTATATAAGGCTCCATAATAAGATTTATTGGAATATTCATTATTTTTATACCAGTAATAAGCAAGTGTGAAGAGAGTGCTCCATGTAGTATTATCCGTAACCTGTGGAATTTCCGTATTACCAGATAACCGGACGCTCATCTGACGGCCTGTAGAGTTTATCTTCCGGCTTAATACCGGGGAATGCTGTATAAAATTCAGGCACATTGTAAACAACTCCGTTTATCCTGATTTTGGCCGGAGAATGCTCATCAGTCTTGACTCTTCTTCTCAGTTCTTTTTGGCGCATATTGGTTCTCCATATCTGGGCATACGACATGAAAAAGCGCTGCAGATCCGTGAAACCGTCAATTGGCTTAGGCTGTTCCTTACCCTGCAGTGATAATTTATAGGCATTTAAAGCTACAGTTATTCCACCAAGATCGGCAATGTTTTCACCAAGAGTTAGTTGTCCGTTAACAAATGTTGAATCGAGAACCTCGTACTTGTTGTACTGATCAACGAGCATTTTCGTATGCTCTTTAAAAGCTTTGGAATCATCTTTTGTCCACCAGTCACGCAGGTTTCCGTCTTTATCAAATTGTCTGCCCATATTATCAAATCCATGAGTCATCTCATGGCCTATTACCATGCCAATAGCCCCATAGTTCACTGCATCGTCGGCATACATATTAAAGAAAGGAGGCTGGAGAATACCTGCAGGAAAGACAATTTCATTCCTGTTAGGATTATAATAGGCGTTAACGGTCTGTGGAGTCATTCCCCATTCGGTGGGATCAACAGGTTTTCCGATCTTGTCCATTGAATAGCGGAAATCGAAAGCCCCGGAATTCGCCACATTAAGAACATATGGCTGGGAGGTGATCTCAAGTCCGGAATAATCTCTCCATTTATCAGGATAGCCTACTTTAACACCCATCTTGTCGAGTTTTGCTATGGCTTCCTTTTTAGTTTCAGGACCCATCCAGGTAAGGTTTTCAATTCTTTGCTTCAGCGATTTTTTAAGGTTCATCACCAGGTTGGTCATTTTCTGTTTTGCTTCGGGGGGGAAGTATTTTTGTACATATAACTGCCCTATGCATTCTCCCAGATCAGAACTGGTTTCATCAAGCACACGTTTCCACCTTGGTTTCATCTGTTCCTGTCCCGACAATGATTTGCTGTAAAAGTCAAAATTCTGTTTCACAAAATCATCATTCAGGTAAGCTGCAGTATTGTTAATCAAATGCCAGCGCAAAAAAGTCTTCCAGTCGTCAACAGGAACTGTTTTCATCATGGCGCTAAGTTCTTTAAGGAACGAGGGCTGATACACATTTACCTCTGAAATATCCGCATAACCTACATTTGCGAAATAAGATTTCCAGTTGATATCAGGGGAAAGTTTGGCCAATCCCTCAGGCGTAAGTTTATTATAGGTCTTCTGCGGATCCTGATTTTCAACATGTGTAAATGAAGCTTTAGCCAGCTCAGTTTCTATCTTCATAACAGTCTGAGCATTTTTAGCAGCAACATCCGGCTGATCATTCAGCAATTCGAACATTTTAGTTAAATGAACAATATATTCCTCCCTGATTTTTTTTGTTGGCCCGTCGTTATTGAAATAATAGTCCCTGTCGGGCAAGCCTATACCGGCCTGGTAGCAGCCTGCGATCACACTGGCGCTGTTCTTCGAATCCTGGTTCGAAAACAAATAGAAAAACGGACCTATCTGGTAAGTCTGAAAATATGCAGCAACAGACTGTACATCATTAATATTACGGATAGAATCTATTTTATCGAAAAACTTTTTAATTGGTTTTATCCCTTGTTGTTCGATCGATACGGTATCCATTCCCGAATTATAGAATGTACCGATTTTTTGAGTATTGCTGCCTGGAAGTGCATTAAGGTCAGAGGCGGCTTCTTCAATTATTTCCCTGATGTCATGCCTGTTTTTTTCCATCAGTTCATCAAATGCAGAGATAGAATTCTTGTCTGGCGGTATAGGATGGTTTTTTATCCATGTGCCGTTGACATAGTCATAGAAATCGTCTCCCGGTTTTATTGTGGTGTCCATATTCTGAACATCGAGAGCAGGATACTTTTCTGCTGTATCCACAGTGTTTTTAACATTGGTAGAACATCCTTCCAGCAATGCAAATGCGAGAATTCCCATTAAAATCTTATTCATTTTATAAAATTTAAATTTTACAATAAGTAAAACCGCCAAAAGTAATATTTCTTTTGCAATATTTTGTATCCGGGAGACATCCAATCTACCCCAGTGTAACTTTTATGATATGAGTCCTGGCATCTTCAAACAAGGGTATCACATTTGTTGAAATAAGTTTCCCGTCTACTGTAATCTCCTTAACCCCTTTGGATTTTGAATGAGGATTTGCAACTTCGATATTATAAATGGTTCCCCTGAATTTTCTGCTAACTTTAAATCCTTTCCAGTGATCCGGTATACATGGATCTATAACAAGACCATCATAGTCAGGTTTTATGCCCAGGATGAATTGTGTGATTGCATAAAAATTCCATGAAGCCGTACCCGTTAGCCATGAGTTTTTGGCTTCACCTGGCTTAAAGGCATCTTTCCCTGCAACCATCTGGGCATAAACATAAGGCTCTGTCTTATGCAATTCGCTTATCTCCTCAAGGTATGAAGGACAGATTTTGCGATAATATTCCCATGCTCTGTTACCATTGCCTGCTACTGTTTCGCCGATCATTATCCATGGGTTATTATGACAGAAAACACCTGCATTTTCCTTGTATCCCGGAGGATAAGAAGATATTTCACCGTATTCAATATAGTACCGTGTAAATGCCGGATTATTAAGCACAATTCCATGCTCGCAGTCGAGTCTTTCCTTTACCGAGTTGAGTGCTTTGGTGCAGAGGCCTTCTTCTTTTCCAATTCCGGCCATGGTGCACCATCCGTTTGATTCTATGAATATTTTGGCTTCTTCGTTTTCATTGCTTCCAACTTTACGACCATAATAATCGTATGCCCTGATAAACCATTCCCCGTCCCATCCATACTTTATAATGACCTCTGTCATTTCATCCACATGTTTCTGTGCCCTCAACGCCTCGTCCTCCTTACCTAGCTTTTTACAGAGTTCAACATAATCCCTGCCATAAACCACAAAGAGACCCGCTATCATTACCGATTCGGCTTTGCTTCCTTCTGCTTTATTTTCAGTGGTCTGGAACGATTCATTCGGATCGCTGGAAAAACAGTTCAGGTTCAGGCAGTCGTTCCAGTCTGCACGGCCAATAAGCGGAAGTCCGTGCGGACCGCGGTTATTAACCACGTGATCGAAGGAAACTGTCAGGTGGTCAAACAGGCTCCGGGCCACAGACATATCATTATCGAACGGGACCTTTTCATCGAGAATACCAAAATCACCTGTTTCCTTTATATAACTGACCGTCCCGAGGATAAGCCACATAGGGTCATCATTGAAACCACCGCCAATATCATTATTGCCTCGCTTATTAAGAGGCTGGTACTGGTGATAGCAACCACCATCAGGAAACTGGGTGGAGGCAATATCAATAATCCTTTCCCTGGCTCGTTCCGGTATCTGGTGAACAAAACCTATCAGGTCCTGGTTTGAGTCGCGGAAACCCATTCCCCTTCCGATACCTGATTCGAAAAATGAAGTTGAACGTGAAAAGCAGAAAGTGATCATACACTGGTACTGGTTCCAGATATTGACCATCCTGTCCAGCTTTTCGTCTCCTGTATCAACTGTGTAGATACTTAGCAGGTTATTCCAGTATCTGCGAAGATCGGCCAGGGCAGCATCAACCTTTGCCGCAGTATTAAACCTGGCAATTGTTTCCTTAGCCTTTTTCTTATTGATAATATTTTTTGATTCCCATTTTTCATCATCGCTGTTTTCCACGTATCCCAGTACAAAAATGAAATCTTTCGACTCACCCGGATTCAGTTCAACTTCGATAAAATGAGAAGCAATGGGAGACCAGCCATGAGCCTCTGTATTACGCGATTTGCCCTCAGCAACTACCTGTGGTTCATCAAAACCATTATTAAGACCGAAGAAAGACTCCCTGTCTGTATCATAGCCGCTAACAGGAGTATTCACAGAATAATAGGCGTAATGATCGCGTCTCTCCTTGTATTCTGTTTTATGGTAAATGACAGAGCCCTGAATTTCGACCTCCCCGGTAGAGAAGTTTCTCTGGAAGTTTTCCATATCGGAGGCTGCATTCCACAGGCACCACTCAACAAAAGAAAATATCATCAGCTTTTTCGTTTCCCCTGAATTATTGGTAAGTGTCAGTTTCTGTACTTCTGCCCATGTCTTCAGTGGCACAAAAAACAGGACATTGGCTTTTATTCCGTTTTTCTCACCTTTAATAATCGTATAGTTCATCCCGTGACGGCATTCATAGCTGTCGAGCCTTGTTTTACACGGTTTCCACCCCGGCGACCAGGTGGTATCACCGTCTCTGATATAGAAATATCTTCCGCCACTGTCAATAGGTACATTGTTATAACGGTAGCGGGTTATCCTTCGGAATTTGGCGTCTTTATAAAATGAATAACCCCCGGCAGTATTAGAGATAAGCGAGAAAAAATCTTCGTTGCCCAGGTAGTTAATCCATGGCCATGGCGTTTTAGGATTGGTTATTACATATTCGCGGTTCCTGTCGTCAAAATGTCCAAATTTCATCTTCCTGTTTTTATTGTTATAATACTTTTTTATATATGTTGTTTTTTATCTAAGACAGCTCTGCCGCTCTTCTGTGAGATAATTCCACTGTAATCTCATCCATTTTTTTCTGATTCAGCGGATAGATTGTCATTAAGGTGGCTCCCATCAGTGCAATGATTGCCGGGATCCAGCTCATAAGCATTATTATGCCCGGAACAGCACCCTGTATGGCAACAGCATCCTGTCCGTTATAATTATATGCTGCCAGCACAAAACCAATAATAGCACCGGCTACACCGCCACCCAGCTTGGTTGAGAAAGAACCTGCAGAATAAATTAGCCCGGTGGCCCTTCTTCCGTTTTTAAACTCAGAGTAATCAGCAGCATCGCCAAGCATGGCAAAAAACAGAGTGGGAAATATAGCAGCTGCAGCCTCAGAGACTATTCCAATAGCAAAAATAATCTTGATATTATCCGGTCCACAAAACACAAGCAATGCATTTACTATTCCTGAAAAGATTAATGCATAAATAAAAAGATTACGCTTGCCCAGTCTTCTTGCCAGCGGGGACGTTATCATGGCGCCTCCAATGGAGGCAATCATTAATCCTATCATATACGATGCAGCCAGCAGCTGATGGTGCAAATAATGTGAAAAATAGATCACAACAATGCCCTGTTTTATGGAGTTATAAATTTGAAATATCAGACCAATAAGTAACAGAATTATCCAGGGCCTGTTTCTGATCAGATCATTCAGGTCCTTTCCCAGATTTGTTTCCTGGGCTTTAGGTGGTGTCACCCGTTCCTTCGTTGAATAGAATGTAATGATCAGGAACAACGCCAGGAAAACAGACAGAAGGTAAATTGAATTACTGTAACCTTTTTTCTGGTCAATAATCGAAATGGTTCCGGCATCTATCTTATCTTCACCATTTACGATAAACGAATAATCTTTATGCGCCGTCATTGAAAAGCTTTTTCCCCTGGTAGGAACATTATCGCCCGCCTTCATTGAAGTATCAGCCCATGAAAACATTGCAAACCCATTTTTAGTCCTGATGTTCACATTTTCCACATCCTTCGGCGATGATACCGTTATTTCATATTTTTTGGCATCTAGTTTGCTTACAGCTATGGTGGGACTTATATTCCCAAAGTGAGCCACCAGAAATAACAAAGCTCCCTGAACCAGCATGCCTCCGGCAAAAGCGCCAACCATACGATACGAGCCAAGACTTGTACGTTCCTTATCGTCACCCGTCATAACGGCCATAAGAGCACCGTAAGGAATGTTGTTCGCGGTGTAAACCAGAGTAAACAGAATATAGGTTGTATAGGCATAGATTATTTTACCTGTAGGGTTGAAGTTCGGACTCGTGAAAAGCAAAGAGAGTATGACACCTAAAGGGATTGCCGTCCATAATATCCATGGCCGAAATTTACCATATTTGGTATTGGTTCTGTCACCGATAATTCCCATGGCAATATCGCTCACACCATCGCTGAAACGGGCGATTAACAGGAGTAATCCTACAGCCGCGGGATTTATTCCAAAAACATCAGTATAAAAGATAAGCAGAAAGGTTGAAACTCCTCTCCAGGCTATGTTTGCAGCCCCGTCGCCAAGGGCATAGCCGATTTTTTCCTTTAATGTCAGTTTTTCCACAATTATCAGGTTTAAGTTAATTAAAGTTAGCTTAATAATTTAAATATAGGCAATTCCTTATTTTCTCAATCTGGGAGACCAAAAAAATAACTGATTATATCTGTTTTAAAAATTCAGTCGTTAATCCTTAATGACTTTTCGTATAAGATCCCCCCGGTAGTCTTGTCTGATTTGGTAATATATCCACCGGTTACTTTGGGATAAGTAATATCATTGGGGTCTATTTTCATAATATTAACCCTGCATGAGCCCTGTTTTATTTTTTCCTGAAGAACATAAAGACCATGTTAGGAACCATTTAATACGACTTCACAGTATGCTGTCCTGCCTGCATATTCTTATATCAGTTTATCAGTTAACCGATTTGTACTGTTATATTATTATCGCGCCTCTTCAATCATGCCGTTTGTGATAACAATTATTTTTGTTGATACAGCGCATACGCCAAAATAGCCAAGTGCGCCGTTACTCAGGTTGGTATCCGGATTAGCGGGCGTGGAACCAAAGATCGGGTTTGAGTGAAGCAGATCCTCAAGAGTACGATAATATCCGTATGTCGATTTATCGATTGAAAGCAAATCAATCCTTAAAGTATCTCCTTCAACAACGTATCCTACCCTTAGTTCAGTTTCTTCCCCGTTTGTATACTGATCGTCAAATAACCTGTATCTTTCAAAATCCGTTGTATCGTTAGAGAACATCTTCAGCCTGTAAAAATTCTTTTCCGGAGGATCTTTGAAGTAGCAGTAAAGTGAAACATTTGTTTCATTTCCCGATCCTCCGCCCAGATTGAAATTATGTGTCTCGGTTCTTATTAAGCTCAGTGAGTCGATATCAACATAATCCATCATTGTTGAAGTACCGGTATATTCGATGTTATCAGACAGCACAGTCAGAGTGTAAGTTCTGCCCGGGATTCCCCGGGTTCTTGAAGTAAGGTAAACACCGGGGGATCTTTCTGCAAGGGTATCTGTTATACCGGTATTGTCTGCAATAATGACAATGGCTCCTGAAACATTGGGCAGGGTGGGTTGATTAAAAAAACTACCCGATTTGCTTAATAAAACCTTATACGGTCCTGGTCCGTTATCAATCAAACCCTCGATAACAATTCGTGGTGCGGCTTCGTTAAGGTCCACATTGATCACCTTCTCACAAGCTGTCAGAAATAAAAGAATCAGAATGGGAAATGCTCCTGTGAGTAAATATTTATATGAAGATGTCATTCTTTTTATCATAATTGCATTCTTTTAAAACTTGAAATTATAGGTTATAGCAGGAACAATCCTGAAAAGGGACAATTGTACAGCCTGCATCTTCGTCGGATCATTCGGGTCGGGCTGAAAATTAATTGCGTAGGCATTCTCCCTGGCATAAGCATTATATATTGAAAAATTCCAGTTGCTCTCAAACCTGAGGGATTTTTTTCTCTGCCACGTAAGACCAATATCCAGTCTGTGATAATCAGGCATACGATAGCCGTTTCGTTCGGTATAATAAGGCACAACATTCCCATCTACATAATAACGCCCGCTTGGAAAGGTCACTACATTCCCGCTCAGATAGATCCACGTTGCAGAAAAAGTCAGACGGGGACTGATATTGTACATGGCAACGATAGATATGTTATTCGGCCTGTCCTGTTTTGCAAGAAAAGTCGATCCTCCGTTGATAGCAGGGAATTGTCTTTTGGTTTTGGATAATGTATAACTTACCCAGCCTGTCAGTTTTCCATATTTTTTCCTTATCAGAAATTCAGCGCCATATCCCCATCCTTTGCCAAATACCAACTGCGATTCCACTTTATTGTTAAGAATAAGATTAGCTCCGTTCCGGTAATCAATCTGATTTTGCATGTTTTTGTAATATATTTCCACAGAAGTTTCAAACATGTTGTTTGAAAAGTTTCTGAAATATCCAAGTGTGTACTGATCAGCAATTTCGGGTAAAATATTTGTGTTACTGGGTACCCAGAGATCAAAAGGGGTAGTTGATGTTGTATTGGACAGAAGGTGAATATACTGACGTGTACGGGCGTATGATACCTTTACGGAAGAGGAGTCGTTGATGATGTAATTCAGAATAAGCCTTGGTTCGAGACCCCCGAATGTGTTGTATATTTTCCCCCTGGGATATGATACTGAATCAACGATGTCAGCGACTTCATCATAAGTGTAAACTGTTCCGGGGCCTATTGAACTGAAGAGCGAATAACGGAATCCATAGTTTGCCTTCATGTGTTTTGTAATTGTCTGTTCGTTTGAAATATAAACAGCATTCTCAAGGGCATACCTGTTATCCATTGACCTGACGTGAAAAAATGCCGTGCTGTCTACTTTACTGGGAACAAATGTGTGATAGATGGAATTGAAACCGAATTTTAATGAATTGTTGGAATTTATATAGTAATTAATATCTTCTTTCAGGTTCCAGTCCTTTATTTCTGAAAGCACTTTCATGGTACTTGTTCCTACAGCCACATTAAAATTATAGCTGTAGCGGTTTAAAATTAATGAAGCGTTCGAAAATATTTTGTCGTTAATGATATGGTTCCACCTTGCTGTTGCGGTGATATTTCCCCAGTTCAGACCCAGGATTCCCCCCAGGTTGAAATTATCTCTCCCCAGGTAGCATGATAAATATATCCTGTCTTTATTAGTAACCTGGTAATTGGCTTTCAGGTTTAAATCGTAAAAGTAGAGGGTTGTTTTACTTGCAGTGGAATCAGCTCCTGTACCAGGCAACAGTCTAAGAAAAAGATCGGCATAAGTCCGGCGGGCAGCAATCATGAATGAACCTTTGTTTTTCAAAATGGGTCCTTCAACCGAAAGACGCGATGCAATAAGACCTATTCCCCCTGATAAATGGTATTCCTTATTGTTTCCTTCATTCATTTTAATATCCACCACCGATGACAAACGTCCTCCATATTCTGCAGGGAAACCACCCTTATATAGTGTTACATCCTTAATTGCATCGGAGTTGAAAGTTGAAAAAAAACCAAGAAGATGAGAAGGATTATATACCGGGGCTTCATCAAGAAGGATCAGGTTCTGGTCAACTCCTCCCCCCCTTACATAGAATCCGGCATTACCTTCCCCTGCCGGGGTAACTCCGGGAAGTAATTGTATGGTTTTAAGGATATCCTTTTCTCCCATAATAACAGGAATGTTCTGAATCTCCTTTACACTTATTTTCGATATCAGCTCATTGGAAACAACATTATTGTTGTTCTTTTCACCTGTAATTGTTATCTCATCCAGCGTAAATGATTCTTCTTCCAGTTCAATATTGATCTTCTGGTTTTCAGTCAGTTTCAACGGGATAGATTTGGTTTTGTAACCAAGGTAACGAACGATTAAAGTATAATTACCTTCAGGAAGAGTAAGTGAATAATAACCGTAGGAATTGGTTGTAATCCCAACTGTAGGGATCTCTTCAGCATAAATAACAGCGCCTGTTAACGATTCTCCATTTCTGGCATCCACAATAAAACCGCTTATCGTAACCGGTTTAGAAGTAACATTCTCGGAAAATCCGGGACATGAAATTAAAGAAAATAAAGTTAGTAAGGCTGCTAAAAGTATCACTATCAGAATGCTTTATTATTAACCATCGTCTGCATTATAAGAGGAAGGTTAAATTTGTAATGATGATCGCCGGGAATAAAATTAATTTTCACGGATGCCCCTTTCAGAAGTTCCGGGACTTTTGTTTTTTCCCCTTCTCCAAAGATGAGTACTGTATTGACGCCTTTTATTTTTTTTATCTCTTCCGCTACATTGTAGATATTCTGGCGGTTTCCCATTCCCAGCATATTTGATATGTGGATCTCAAAATCTGTAGTCACATCCGGCGACAAAAGCACAACAGAGATGATCTTTGACTTAATGTCGGCAGGTAGCCTGTTGACAATAAACGGCACTATTTCGGCACCCAGTGAATATCCGACCAGGACTAATTTTTCCCTTCTCCATTCTTTAAGATAATAGTTAAGCTCATTCCCTATATCCCGGGCTGTTTCCTCAGGTGTGCGCCTGTTCCAGAAGTATTTCTTTGAATCCAGCCCTACTGTAGGTATCTCATATTTGGCCAGGTTATCAGCTATCTGCTGCTCAAATCCATACCAGCCGCCATCGCCTGAAATAAGAAGTGCAACCGGGGCCTCCCTGTTTTGTGTTACAGCATTTGTTATCACCACAGGCAGCTCTTTCGGATTACTTACATTATCATTTACAGGCCGATCTTTTTTTGATTTTTCAATTACCCTGCTAAAGGCATCTTTCCATTGTGGCATAAAATCGCTCCACTTTGAAAAACCATGACCCACATCAGGTAAAGTGATGAGTTCGGCATCAGTTGTTTTGGCCACAAACTCTTCAACTGCCGGGTAATTACACGCTTTATCGAGTTTCCCCTGTAACACAATCCACGGATTACCAAGTTTTGCATCAGGTTCAAAGAGATAACTTTTCCCTTTTGTAAGTACTTTTTCTTTGAGCCCGTTTAACTCGCACAGCATCATGGGAAGTTCAATATCGGCACAAAATCCCACCGAGATCCCTCCGATAAAGGTTTCCGGGCGAGCCTGAGCAAGGATACCATAAACGAGTGTTGCCCCGCTCGAATAACCCATTACAATAGGAGGTTTATAATCGGGATAATTATACTTTTTCTCCACTTCCGTAGCAAGCTGTACGAAATCAGCAGCAACATCATAACATTCATCGTTACGCTGTTTCAACTCTTTATAATATCTCAGAATATCCACGCCGATAACCAAAGTATTCATTTCTGAAAATGTTGAGGCAAATCCTGTTACGCCATATCTCCATCCACCATCGCCTGAAATCATTATTGCGACATTCGCCGGTATCGGTGTTTTCCTGTAAATAAAAACTTTCCCAAACGGTCCGACGTTAAGGGAATCGGTAAGATTAGCCCCTTTTGCCTTAAAATCAATGACAGATAGCAGAACAAGAGCAAAAAGTAATATTTTTTTCATTATTGATAATTGATAATTTTAATTAACGCTAATAATCATTTAAAATTCTCTTTTTGTTCATTCCGTTGAACTGATCACAATGCTGGCCGGGGTCAATCCTGGTGAAGATGCTCTCAGAATAATCTTCCCCTCAACATAGTCCGATTTTATAACAACCATACAACGACCCTGCCATGCCTTTCGTTCCGGGGCAGTAAAACTTTCCAGGCTGACCGGATTTGCATTCCCCGTCCCAATAATTTTTCCGGCTCCTTCAATCTCGAATTTTACAGGGTTTTCAGCTTTCGGGTTCCTTATTCCATTATCATCCACCAGCTCAACAGTGATATAACTCAGGTCCTGACCATTGGCTTTTATTATATTTCTGTCTGCTGACATTTTTACTTGAACCGGATCTGCCGCTGTACGAAGTATTGCCGTATTTACCTGTTTTTTACCTGTATAGCCAACAGCTTTAAGTTCTCCGGCCTGATAAGGAACATTCCAGGTGGCTTTAAATTCAGTTGTGCGGTCTGTTTTCATTTTGCCAAGCGACCTGCTGTTGAGGAACAGCTCAACCTCATCGCATGAAGAATAAGCTGTTACTTCGAGAGGAGTGTTTTCATTACCGGCCCAGTTCCAGTCTGCAACGGCATCGAACCAGTTCCACTTACTCCAGAACATCTTGTCATGATTTTCAGGGAACGAAGGTTTCGGAGGTTTTACAAAAAGGGAAAGCTGGTTGCTTTTCCAAAGGGCATCGCGGTAATACGACTGCGGGCGTTTCCATCCGCAAATGTCAATATCGCCGCAAAATGCAAGGTTCCATGGGAAAAAATTCTGTTCCTGCCAGTATCCCCGCCAACCTATACTTGCTTCTCCGATATAATCAAACCCTGTCCATACAAAATCGCCAACCAGCCATGGATGATCCATTACGTCCATCCAGCTCCTGAAAGCCTCAAGAGCGTATGATTCAGTCTGAACCATTATTCTTGAAGGTACACGTTCATGGTCAGTATCAAAAATGCTTTTATTCTGATGATCTCCTCCCGAACCATAGTTATAGCCCGCAATATCGAGTACTGCAAAAAACGGATCCTTATCAGGATTAAGACCGTTTACAGCTGCCGTGACAGGCCTTGATGGATCGTTCGCTCTTATGAAATCAGCCAGGGTCTGTGCAGTTTTAACAACCTCAGGAGTGTTCATCCCGGGTATCTCGTTACCTATGCTCCATATGATTATCGAAGGATGGTTGAAATCTCGTTTAATCATGCTTTCAATATCCTTTTTCCACCACTTTTGGAAATAGATATGATAATCATTCTCATTTTTCCCGTCGTTCCACATGTCGAATGTTTCATCAATAACCAGCATGCCCAGGCGGTCGCAGGCATCGAGAAAAGCAGGGGCAGGAGGGTTATGGGAACACCTTATGGCATTGAAGCCGCTTGCCTTTAACAATTCAACCCTGCGTTCCTCTGCCCTGTCGTACGATTTCGAACCCAGTGGTCCATTGTCATCATGAAAACAACCTCCCTTAAGTTTAAATTTTTCCCCGTTCAGGCTGAAACCGTTTATTGCATCAAAGTGAAAAGTCCTTATCCCGAATAAGGTTTCAACTCTGTCGGTAAGCTTGTCAGCAACATATACTTCACTGACAGCCGTATAAAGTGCCGGAGAATCAGGCGACCAGAGCCTTGATTTGCTGACTTTTATATCCTCACTGAATTCTGATGATCCGTCTTTTTCAACCAACTGCTCCAATCCGGCAGATTTACCCGTTTCAATTCCTTTTTCATTAAGAATACGAGTGTTTATCCTTATATTTAATGAATTGCCTGACTGATTATTAACTTCTGTCCTGATATTTACGGTTGCAGATTCAGCATCAACATATGGGGTGCTTATGCGTGTTCCCCACTGAGCCACATGCACCGGCTCAAGTATCTTTAACCACACGTGCCTGTAAATTCCTGAACCCGAATACCAGCGGCTGTTTTCGCCTTCATTCCTTACCTTTACTGCAAGAATATTTGGCTTTCCAAAATTCACATTATCGGTTATATCGAACCAGAAAGAAGTATAACCGTATGGATGACTGCCAAGGGAAACTCCATTGATCCATACCTCCGGATTCATATAAACCCCGTCAAACTGTATTATTATCCTTTTTGCGGCCAGTTCTGAAGGTAGGTTAAATGATTTCCTGTACCAGCCAGTCCCTCCTGTTGTAAATCCGCCACTGACCTGACTTATGGCATCGCGGTTAAAAGGAGATTGAGTGCCTGGCATATCTTCTATGCTCCAGTCATGAGGCAGGTCAACAAGGCGCCATCCAGAGTCATCAAACTGTGGATTTTCAGCGCTTAATGCACCTCCGCGATGGAACCTCCAGCCAGAGTCAAAACGATTTATCCCCGGTTCAGGATTTTGAGCCACCAGTATAGAGGCGCTAATCACTGCTGCAAGCAGAATTATAAATTTTTTCATGCCAAAAAGAATAATAATCAGATTAAATAAGTTTCTTATATTTTATTCTGGCCGGAGTTGTATCGGCAACTCTTTTTTTGTAGTTCTCTTCGTAGTCAGAGTAATTTCCTTCGAACCAGACAACTTTTGAGTCACCTTCAAAAGCCAGCATATGTGTTGTAACCCTGTCGAGGAACCATCTGTCGTGAGATATTATTACAGCACACCCGGCAAAGTTCTCCAATCCCTCTTCGAGGGCTCTCAGGGTATTGACATCAATATCGTTTGTAGGCTCATCGAGAAGCAGAACATTTGCACCCGATTTAAGAGTAAGGGCCAGATGAAGCCTGTTTCTTTCCCCTCCCGACAAAACACCGCATTTCTTTTCCTGATCGGCTCCGGTAAAATTAAACCTTGCGACATATGCTCTTGCATTTACCAGGCGGTTACCAACCATTACATCATTCTGCCCGCCTGAAATAACCTCATAAACGGTTTTGGCAGGATCAATCTCAGCATGAGCCTGGTCAACATATCCAAGCGATACGGTATCTCCGATTGCAAAAGTACCTCTGCTTGCCTCTTCCTGCTTCATAATCATCCTGAAAAGAGTAGTTTTTCCTGCTCCATTAGGACCTATAACGCCCACTATTCCGTTTGGAGGAAGACTGAAATCGAGATCTTCAAACAACAGCTTATCATCAAATGCTTTTGCAACTGATTTTGCTTCAATTACTTTATCACCAAGCCTGGGTCCGTTTGGAATGAATATCTCAAGTTTTTCCTCTTTCTGTTTAACATCCTGGTTAAGGAGGTTCTCATATGCCCCCAGCCTGGCCTTTGATTTTGCATGACGTGCTTTTGGAGACATTCTTACCCATTCCAGCTCGCGCTCGAGAATTTTCCTTCTCTTTACATTTCCCTTTTCTTCAACTTCAAGCCTTTTGGCTTTCTGTTCGAGCCATGAAGAGTAGTTCCCTTTCCATGGAATTCCTTCACCCCTGTCAAGTTCAAGTATCCAGCCTGCAACATTATCGAGAAAATAGCGATCGTGAGTGATACATATCACAGTGCCATGGTATTGTTTCAGCGTTGTTTCAAGCCACTGCACTGATTCTGCATCGAGGTGGTTAGTCGGTTCATCCAGAAGCAAAATATCAGGTTGCTGTAAAAGCAGCCGGCAAAGAGCGACTCTTCTGCGTTCGCCTCCTGAAAGCACATTGACCCTGGCTTCGGGTTCGGGACAACGAAGAGCATCCATGGCACGTTCCAGTTTGTGTTCAATATTCCAGCCATCGACATATTCTATCTTTTCCTGGAGTACTGCCTGCCTGTCCATGAGCTGTTGCATCCTGTCAGGGTTTTCATATATCTCCGGTTCCCCAAAGCTGTTGTTAATCTTCTCATATTCCCTGATAATATCTATCGTGTCCTTCATGCCATCCTCAACTATCTCTTTTACAGAGCGATTCTCTTCAAGCAGGGGGTCCTGTGACAGGTGCCCGACAGTATATCCCGGAAGAAAGGTTATATCGCCGAGAAACTCCTTTTCTATTCCTGCAATAATTTTCAGAAGGGTGGATTTCCCCGATCCGTTCAGACCAATGATCCCGATTTTAGCTCCCAGGAAAAACGAAAGAGAGATGTCTTTAAGCACCTGCCTGTGAGGGGGAAATGACTTTCCTACCCTGTTCATTGAAAATATTATTTTATTATCATCTGCCATAATACCAGAATTTGTTCACCCGACAAAAATACGCCAAAAAAATTGAAGACATCCAATCAGGATATTTCAATATAAGATCTATCATCATAAATAGTAAAGACGCCCAAATTGGGCGTCTTTACAACAACCGGTATTTTAATAAGTAATTATTTTTTCTGGAAGAGCTTGACAGTATCATCCTGCATTAAAACCCATAAAGAGTAAACGCCTTTCAGTGTTCCTATGGGTATATTAAGGCATCCGAGAGCTGCGACAACTATTACCAGGTATCTTGCCCATGGCAAATACGTGAGGAGTCCGATTCCGCCTATAAGTCCCAGCGTGGATAAAAATCCGATTAAAAGAGGTAGGCTTAGTGATAAAAACCTGAGAACCATTTCCCCGGTTTCATCGCCCCCGACCTGACTCCTTGCAAAATTGAAAATAAAGAATAACGCAACAGCAGCCATCAGACCGAGGAAGCCAAAGCCGATGTGAATAGCCCCGACCACGGTTACATGCTTTTTCATTCTAGATTCTTCCATGACAATAATTTTTTATGCAATTTATAAATATTTTCATTCCTGATACAAAGACTTGCCTATTTGTAATATGCTGCATAAACCACAACAATTATGCCTCAAGGCAACCTTTTTCCATTAATTCTGATCATTAAAACAAGAGAATTAGTATATTTGATTACTAAAAACCTACTATGAAAAGAAAATTATTCTATACATTAGGGTTCCTCTTTCTTGTTGGCGCATTCAATTCGTGCGATAGTATTAAGAATTGCAAAGTCTGTTCGCAAAACACCTATGATTCTTCAAATAACCTTCTTACCGAAGGATCTGACACTGAATATTGCGATGCTGCGTTAGTAAGAATAGAAGCAACACCTGATGTTACAGTGTTAGGTGTAACAACCAGGTGGGTTTGTAAATAATCAGTATCTGACCCCTATCAGCGTTACATCATCTACCTGGGAGTTATCACCTTTCCACTCCTCAAATATTTCATTTAACCGTTCTCCCTGTTCAAGCATGGGCTTGCCTGCCATGGCAACAAGAGTTTCCTTAAGCTGCATCGACATGTATTTCTTTTGCTTCGGTCCTCCAAACTGATCGGCATATCCGTCTGAAAAGATATAGAAGGCATCGCCTTTCTGAAGATCAATTTTATTTAGAGTGAAAGGTCCCATCTTATAATGAATTGCAACCGGCATCTTATCGGCCCTGTAATGTATAAGCTCTCCTCCTCTTACGAGGTACAAAGGGCTGTTGGCCCCTGCATACCACAATAAGCTTTTATCAAAATCAACCACGCAAACGGCTATATCCATCCCGTCCTTAATACTATCCTCTTCTGCAACCTGGTTTAATGATTTTATTACACCCTGCCGCAAATTTTCGAGTATCTGGTCAGGCATTATGATATGTTTCCCATTGACAATCTCATTCAGCATGGTGACTCCAAGCATACTCATAAATGCCCCCGGAACCCCATGGCCTGTACAGTCAGCAGATATTATTATCTGTACATTCCCCTGAGAAGAGACCCAGTAAAAATCACCACTTACTATTGCCAGTGGTTTATATAAAACAAAGTGTTGGAGTTTATCGCTGAAAAGCTCCAGAGAAGGGATAAGGGCAGTCTGTATTCTCTTGGCATACATTATACTGTCGGTGATATGTTTCTTCTGGTAGGCAATCTGATCCCTTTGTGCAGCAGCAATATCCCGCTGCTTCTCAATTTCATCCTTCTGCAATGAAATTGTCCTGTTCTTTTCTTCAAGTCTTATATTTGCCTCTTTTTTAATTTTATACCCCCGGTAAATATAATAACCGAGAAAGCTGACAAGAAGAAGGGCCAGTATGACAAAATAAAGAATCAGCTTTTGTTTTTCCAGTGTTGCAAGCTGGACTTTTATTTTACTTTCCTGATCGTTTATCTTTTTAAGCTGATCATCTATCCTTGCAAGCTGGAGAATTATCTTTTCTTTTTGATTAGTAAGGGTATCCTTCTGCACCTGAACTTCCTGCTGCTGAACCATAATAGTTTGTTTCTGCACAGATATTTCTCCTTTTTGCCTGCTTATCTGAATAAATTGCCTGTCGAGTATCTTCTGTTTTTCATTGAGAGTATTTTCCTTTGCAGTTATCTCTTTATCGAGACTGTCAAGAAGCGCCTTCTGGTGAAGTATCTCTTCTTTCTGTGCCTTTATCATCCCGAGTTGCTGACGAATAGTATCTCTCTGGATAATTATCTCTTCGCTTGCCTTGCCAAAAAGATTTTCCCAGTCTTCTTTCGTTTTTATCGCCTGATTTAACATATTTGAATTAACATTCATCCCGGCGCTGTTAATCAGGTCTTCATTAACGCTGTATTTTGGCATTTGCCCCTCAACTCCCATGAAATTAATCATCGACTCGCGGAATTCATACCCTTCCGTTAAAAGCAAGGTCTGGTGATTCTTAATAACTTCTTTAACTTTGTCCAGACTAAACCCACTTGCTTTGTTAACATATAGCAGTTGTGTATAGACTATCTGGCTTTCCGAGTTGAATTTGATAAGCTCAACCGGTTTATTTTGTATTGTTGTCCTGGTCTTTCTGAGGTTTCCTAATTCGAAAAACAGGAATTCGTTTTTATCGAGTATCCCGATTTTGAAAACGGATGAGTCAGCAAATCCGGGACCATAATCAATATATCTTGCTATGTCAAAAATAAAAACAGCTCTTGTCCCGTTATCGATCCCAGCCTGACTATATGCATTATTAATCAATAATGTCAGTCCCAGTGTGAGGATTGAAATTCTGATAATGCCAATCTTTTTCAACATGATCGTCAGGTATTATTTATACGAATATGCAAAATATTATTCAGGAAAGCAAATGACACATTATTGAGGCAACTCCGAAATGTTGATAAAATGTTAATAACTGAACTGTTTCTGTAGTACAGGATACTTTTCTTATTGTAATTTTATACAAGCCTAACCAAGCATCCAAATGACCCTGAATATCAGCAATTTAGAACTAGAAGGAAGAACTATTATTATTGTCGAGGATGATTTACCGTCTATTAAGTACTACGAAACCCTGCTTAAAAATTCCGGTGCTGATTTAATAATATTCCGAACAGGGAAAGATTTCGTGGATTATATTAATCAGGAAAACAGTAAAGTCGATCTTGTAATAATGGATTTTCTTATTCCCCTTATTAACGGAATAGAATGCATAAGAATGTTCCGGAAATCGAGGAAAAATCCTGTCATAATGATAACTGCATATTCATCCGAGCAGGCAAAAACAGAGGCTTACCTGGCAGGGTGTAATGAGTGGGTGCTTAAACCTATTTACCCGGAGAAAATCTTTTTTCTAGTCGGCAAATACCTGAACACATCCACTCCGGTGACTCTTTACTAGGAAATTATTATTTCGCGAAAGGCTGCACTATTTTTACATATTCTTTGTAATAGTCTTCAAGCTTCTTATTTATTTCTTCTCCCAGTTCCGGTTTACCATAGGCAGTGCATGCGCTTGCCACCCTCGAAGTATATTGGATAGCTGACTGGATCTCATATTCAGCTGAATTTACTATATACTGATTCTGTTTAAGGTAATATGTAAGGTGTCCGTAATAAAAATCACAGAGAGCATTGGTCATTTCTACGGCTTTATCAGTTGCTCCGGCAGCAAAATATGCTTCTATCAGATCGGGAACATAGGGATCGTAAGATGTCTTTTCTATAGGAAGAGCATTCATACAAAAATCGAGTACTCCCACTGCTTTTTCATTCTTTCCTTCAGCAGCAAGGGCCTTGGCAAGCCTGGCATAGTTCAGCCTTGCTTTAATAACAATAATTGTACGTTTATGGTTATAATCGAGATTTACATTTTTTGCATTGGCTCCTCCCCAGACAAATTTTTTGATCATATTTTCGTAAAGGATATCCGTATTTATCCTTCCATAATCAATCCAGCTTTTATTCTGCGATTTTATTGGTACAAGACGGTAAGCCAGTCCTTCAAGCTGAAAATACTCTTCGAGTCCCAGGGCGTCGTTATGATATCCTGTAACAAAATATATCGGCCGCTCCCATTTATTATGTGCAAGAATATCGAGAACCATTAGCTGGCTTTTAAGAATAGAATTCCCTTTAAGCTTAATATCTATATATGGAACAATCTTAGCAGAGTCTTTCCGATCAACAGTACCCGATGCGATCACTTTCGCAGCATCAACCGGTATTCTTATGGTTCTTGATGGAATAATATCGAGAATCTCCGTTGAAGAGACCTGAACTTTTGTTCCTTTATTATCGCTGTTTACCCAGTCGATAATTGTTGATATATCCACCGGATCTTTAGTTTTTTCAACAATGAAAACCTGGTTATTCACGCCATCATAGTATTTTTTAACCGGAAGAGTAATGGGCAACGGCGCGGATTCATTGACCCGCCTCTTCATCTGGTCGATATACCAGTCGGTATTAAGCAGCATCAGGTTACATACCCTTACATCAACTCTTTTCCCTTCAACTTCCTGGGCATACCACAAAGGAAAAGTATCGTTATCGCCATTGGTAAAAAGAATTGCATCAGGTGCACAGGAATTAAGATAGTCAAATGCAACGTCACGGGTGAGATATCGTCCTGAACGGTCGTGATCGGTCCAGTCTTCAGATCCCATCAGCACGGGAACTGCCAGGAAACACAACAATCCGGCAACTGGCGCTGCAATTTTTTCGCTTGTCAGTCGCGAGAGCCCTTCAAAAAGGGCAAGAACACCCAGTCCTATCCATACCGAGAAAAAGTAGAATGATCCTGCATAGGCATAGTCCCTTTCCCTTGGCTGGTTAGGATACTGATTTAGGTAAAAGACTATGGCAATACCAGTCATCACGAAAAGAATAAGAATAATTCCCCAGTTCCTGTTATCGCGGTTGAACTGATAAAACAATCCGGCAAATCCGAGCAGAAAAGGTAAAAGGAAATACCTGTTCCTCGATGGATCATTTTTCATATCCGGAGGCAGGTCCGACATAGTACCTACCCTGGGTTCGTCAAGGAACTTTATCCCTGTGATCCAGTTTCCATTAACCACCCCTCCTGTTCCCTGGGTATCATTTTGCTTACCTGCAAAATTCCACATGAAATATCTGAAATACATATATCCGTACTGATACGAGAACATAAACCTAAGATTTTCACCGAAGGTCGGTTTCCTGACTATTTTCTTTTCACCCGACTGGTCCGTAACCTGAATCGGAGTTCCTTTTACCCGACCCCATTGTTCATAAACTTCCTGGTGGTCACTCTGATCGCTCCACATCCTTGGGAAAAGTGTTATAAACCGCGGATCATATACTCGCTCGAGGTTGTAACTGGTAATTATGTATTTGCCTTTCTCAAGTGCGTATTTTGGTTTGCCATTTACATAATCTATAACCGGGGCATTGTAATATGGTCCCCTGAATAACGGTCTTTCGCCATATTGCTCCCTGTTAAGAAAATAAAGCAGGTTAAAGGGATTTGAAGGATTGTTCTCATTAAGAGGCGTATTGGCACTAGCTCTTATTACGATTATCGCATTGGCGGAATATCCTATCAGAATAACCATTATTGCCGTAAGCAGGGCATTAAGGGCTGTCCTGTTCTTTTCAGCCAGGAACCACGCTATTCCTCCTACAGTGATCATTACCAATATATTAAAAACAGCAGAACCGGAAACAACCCAAATGCCGGTAAAGAAAAGAGCTGCAATTGCCAGAATAGCATTCTTATGACTTTTTGACGATGTAAACGATGCCCTTACCGCGAATACAAAAAGAACTGCAAGAATAATCATATGAAAGATCATACCGCTATTCGCCGGAAGATGCAGGGTGTTAACAAAGAACAGATCGAATTTTGAGGAGATTGTAACAACGCCGGGCATTATGCCCCACATCAGGAGAGCCAGAAGTGTAATTGAAACTGCCAGGGAGAATAAAAATCCCTTCCATGAGAATTCGAACTTCTTAAAATAGTATACCAGCACTATTCCGGGAAGAGTGAGCAGGTTAAGAAGATGTACCCCTATTGATAATCCCATAAGAAATGCTATAAGGATTAACCATTTGTCAGCATGTCTTTCTTCAGCAACATCTTCCCATTTGAGGATGGCCCAGAATACTATTGCGGTAAAAAATGATGAGGTGGCATAAACCTCTCCTTCAACCGCAGAAAACCAGAATGAGTCAGAAAAAGTATATGCCACTGCTCCAACAACGCCTGCGGCCATAACTGCAATAATCCTGGCTGTTGTGGAATGACTTTCATCTCTGAGCAATATTTTCTTTGCCAGATGAGTAATGGTCCAGAAAAGAAAAAGTATGGTGAATGCGCTTGCAAGAGCTGACATCGAATTGGCCCAGGCAGCGACTTTTGATGCATTTCCTCCTGCAAAAAGGGTGAAGAAACGGTCAAGAACCATAAAAACCGGATTACCGGGAGGATGGCCGACTTCAAGTTTAAATCCTGATGCGATAAACTCCCCGCAATCCCATAAACTTGCAGTAGGTTCAATCGTCATCAGATAGGTAATAGCCGCAACAGTAAAGACACTCCAGCCTGTTATGTTATTAATAAGCTTATAATTCTTCATCCCTTATTATGTTTTTTCAGAATATTCTTTAAAGATTAAAGGACGAAATTACTGATTTTTTTAATACTAACGCAAAGCCTTAATGGTCACTAAATTTATTACTTTTGGGCAATAGTTAACTGAATGAGATATCAGTCGTGCCTTTTATGCCTGGTCCTGTTTTTAACCGTGAATATTGTTTCAGCACAATATTACAATACCGGACAAGATCCATCTTCCCTGAAATGGATGCAGATCAAAACCGGCCATTTCACTGTAATCTATCCCGAGAAATACGGAGCAGGGGGTGTTGCATTTGCCCGTTCGCTTGACCAGGCTTATTCAAAGATTACCACAATCTTTCCTGAAAAAAAGTTCAGGATACCTGTCATTATTCACAATTTTACCACCCAGTCAAACGGATATGTTGCCTGGGCTCCGCGCCGGATGGAGATCTATCCTACCCCGGAACAAAACACTATACCGCTTGATGCTGACAGACAGCTTACCACCCATGAGATAACACATGTTCTTCAGATGGAATCGCTGAACCAGGGATTCTCCAAAGCAATGTCGTTTGTTCTTGGTGAACAGTTTACTGGTATTGTAGCTTCCCTGCTTCCATTGTGGCTCCTCGAAGGCGATGCCGTTTTTGCTGAATCCTATCTTACGGAATCAGGCAGGGGCCGGTCGCCGTCCTTCCTGAAACAACTTAAGGCCCTGGCAATTGAAAAAGATAATTTATTTAAATACGACAAGATCGTCAACGATTCATATCGCGATTTTGTTCCCTCTTACTATGAGACAGGTTATCAGATGGTGACATGGGCCATGGCCCGGCATAATCCCCTGATCTGGAATAAAGTATATGACTTTACTGCTAATGAGCCTTTTACCATCAATCCTGTTAATATAAGTCTCCGTAAAAATGCAGGTATTACAAAAAAGAAACTATATATTGAAACACTTGATACCCTGAAGCAAATCTGGACAAAAGAGGTAACACAAAATAAATCTGTCATTTATGACGCTGTCAACCCTCCAAAACATGAAAAATATATTGACTACCATTCGCCCCTGGTTGTCGGGACTGACAGTATAATTGCCATCAGGACCTCTTTGTCTGATCCGCCGTACTTTGTTCTTATTTCGCCTTCAACAAAAACTGAAAAGAAAATTTTTGTCCCGGGCCAGATATATCCATGGTTTATCTCTTTTGCCAGAGGTAAACTGGTGTGGGTTGAATCTGAGCCGGATCCAAGATGGGAAAACAGAAATTTTTCGGTTATCAGGATATTAGACCTGAAGACCAGAAAATCCGGAAGATTATCTAAAAAATCTAGATATCTTGCGGCCGCAATATCGCCCGACGGTAGAAGGATAGCTGTTTCTGAAAACACTGTTGATGACAGGAATAATCTTATTATTATCGATTCAGAAACAGAAAATATTTTGCAGTCAGTACCGGTACCTGGTAATGCTTATCTTCAACACCCGCAATGGGAAATGGGTGGTCAGAAAATTACTTTTATTTTTTTAAAGGAAGCAGGTGAGGGTATTATTTCATATTCCTTGATTAAAAAGGAATGGGAAACCCTGGTTGAAGCGGGCAGGGCCGACCTTCAGTCTTCATGCCTTAGAAATGATTCATTGTTTTTTATCAGTTCATTAAGCGGAACAGACAATATTTTATTAAAAACCCCCGACAATAAAATTTCAAGATTAACCAGTTCAAGATTTGGTACTTCAGATCTCAGCCTTTCGGGTGGAAAAGTTGTATTCAGCGATTATACCTCGGGCGGGAATAATATCTGTGTTTTGACATCAGGCAATAACAGAAGTACCTTGCCAGTTAGTTACAGTACTCCCTCTCCAATACTCGACCGGGTCGATCTGAAGCAGAAATCGACAGAGGAAAACAGCAGCAACAGTTATACACCTGAACCATACAGAAAATGGCAGCATCTTTTCAGGTTTCACAGCTGGATGCCGTTCTATGCAGATATTGAGACTATTACGTCTGACCCGGCATCTGTCAGGCCGGGGATAACCGTCATGAGCCAGAATAGTCTCAGCACCCTTACATCAACTATCGGCTATGAATATTCAGCAACAAACAGAAATGTTTTTCATTCACGAGTAACCTGGGAGGGATGGTATCCTGTTATTCAATCGCAACTCGATTATGGTGATAACCCTCATGTTTATAAGCTTGGAGAATCAGTTGGTGACCCTGTTGAACCACATCCTTCATTAAGGTTTTCGAACACGATCTTTTTCCCTTTTCAGTTCTCTTCCGGTAAATTTTCCCGGTATTTGCAGCTTTCTGCCTCATCGGAATACATGAACAATTATGTTTACTTGCAGGAAGAAGGAATATACGATTATGGACAGACTACACTGAGAGGAAGATTATATTTTTCAAATTACCAGGTTTCGGCATACAGGGATATTTTTCCCAGGTGGGCTCAGACCATTGATCTTAACTACTCCTGGTCGCCATTTGATAAAAACATATACGGAAATGCAACATCTTTGCAAAGCGCATTCTATTTCCCGGGTATTTTAGCCAATAATGGTATCAGGTTCAGGTTTGAAAAAGATAAACAAAATCCTTCCAAATACCTTTACGGAAGCATGGTATCTTTTCCCAGGGGGTATAGTAATATTATATCCACTGACATAAATTTCTTCTCTGCAGATTATGCTTTTCCCCTTATATACCCCGATTTCAACGTTGCAAGTCTGCTTTACATAAAAAGGATACGTGCGGATCTCTTTTATGATTATGCCTCGGGCTCCGGCAATTATTATTTTGATGTAATTGTTAATGACGAATCCACAAATACCTTCCACGAGGGTAATGAAAAATTCAGTTCTTTTGGTGTGGAGCTGATGTCAGATTTTCATGTTTTCAGGATTCCTTTTATGATCTCGGGAGGTGTGCGGACAGCCTGGAAAAATTTAAACGAGAGCCCTTATTTCGGATTGTTGTTTAACATGGATCTTTTTGGTATGAGTATTGGAAGAAGAGTACCATAGGCCTATCAGGCCTTTAATTTTCTTGCCATGGTCCTGATAAGATTCCAGGCTCTTTCCACATGTTGCAGGGTAACATTGGTCTGTGCAGTTACCATCCTTAGAGTATATCTGCCATTTAACACGGTATGGCTCAGGTACAATTTACCGGTATCATTTAACTGGTGGTTAAGTTTCTCATTTAAGGCATTTATCTGATCCTCGCTATACCCATGTGGTCTGTAACGAAAACATACCACACTGATAACTACCGGTGCAAGTATTTCAAAATCCGACTCTTCTGATATCATCTTCTTAAGATCTGATGCAATTTGTATATGATACCGGACTTTTTCCCGCAGACCCTCAGTGCCATATGTACGTATTACACTCCAGAGTTTCAGCGCTCTGAACCTTCTCCCCAGAGGAACTCCCCAATCCCTGTAGTCATTTACTTTTCCTCTTGTCCGTGTTTTAAGATATTCAGGAAGGATCTCGAAAGTTTTTATAAGAGCGCCTGCATCCTTTACAAAATAGGCAGTACAGTCAAAATTAGTAAACATCCATTTATGAGGATTGAAAACAAAACTGTCGATATATTCCCTGCCGTCAAGCATCCATTGAAATTCGGGCAAAATAAGGGCAGTACCTGCCATTGCTGCATCAATATGGAGGAAGATGTCGTTTTCGTGGCAAACCTCGCCTATTGCTCTTAAAGGGTCAATGGCGGTTGTTCCTGTTGTACCTATTGTTGCCACCACACAACAAGGTACAAGACCTGCTTCCTTATCGCTGAGAATTTTATTCCTCAGCATTTCGGGATCCATTGAAAAATCCTCTCTTACAGCTATTTTAACCAGGTTTTTCTTTCCAATACCACTTATTTTCACTGCTTTTTCTACTGAGGAATGGGTTTGTTCAGAACAGTAGACCCTCAGGGTACCGGCTTGATCGGCACCATTAAGGTTGACCGAAAAGCCAGTTTTCTTTTCGCGGGCAGTAAGTATGGCAGCAAGTGTAGCCGTGGAAGCGGAATCCTGTATCACACCTTCAAAATTCCCAGGAAGCTTTATCATATCCCTGAGCCATATCATCATCTTTTCTTCGAGTTCGGCAGCTGCAGGAGAGGTCTCCCAGATCATACACTGCGTTCCCAGGGCGGATATTAGCATTTCGGCAAGCACTGATGGAGGGCTTGTATTTGCCGGGAAGTATGCGAAAAAATTAGGGTTTTGCCAGTGGGTGATCCCTGGTATAATAATCTCTTTAAAATCTTTCATCAGAGCGCTGAAAGATTCAGGGTGAGAGGGAGGTTGGTCGGGTATCTTATCAAAAATCTCACCCGGCTGAATTAATGATTTAACCGGATAATTCTCAACATTTTCCATGTAGTCTGCCATCCAGTCAACAAGCTCATGGGCATGTTTTCTAAATTCGTAAGGTTTCATGTCATTTTATCTTGCTGCATCAGCAAGAAGAATTATCCGGTTTGCTTTAACTTCAATTACGCCACCGTCAATCTCAACTATTTTCTCATTTCCCTCCTCGTCAACAATTATTACATTTCCGCTTTCAAGTGTCGACACAATAGGGGCGTGGTCTTTTAAAACCTGGAAAGATCCCTTTTTACCGGGAACTCTTACTGATTTAATATCCCCTTCAAATACCTTCCTGTCAGGTGTGATAATTTCTATTTTCATTACATATCTCTATTTTGACTGGGCAAGTATTTTTTCACCTTTTTCAATAGCATCCTCAATTGTACCAACAAGCATAAAAGCCGATTCAGGATATTGATCAACCTTCCCGTCCATTATCATATTGAATCCCTTTATTGTATCTTCAATTGATACAAGGGCACCCTTTATTCCTGTAAATTGCTCAGCAACGTGAAATGGCTGGGAAAGGAATCGCTGAACTCTTCTGGCCCGGTGAACAACCAGTTTATCCTCTTCAGAAAGTTCATCCATACCCAGAATTGCAATTATATCCTGTAATTCATTATATCTCTGAAGCAATTCTTTCACTCTCTGTGCACAATTATAATGATCGGCACCAACAATTTCTGCAGAAAGTATCCTTGATGTTGAATCGAGGGGATCAACGGCCGGATAAATTCCAAGTTCTGAAATTTTCCTGCTTAAAACCGTTGTTGCATCGAGGTGAGCGAAAGTCGTCGCAGGGGCAGGGTCAGTAAGGTCGTCAGCAGGCACATAAACTGCCTGCACAGAAGTGATTGATCCGTATTTTGTTGAAGTTATTCTCTCCTGCATAATACCCATTTCCGTAGCCAGTGTCGGCTGGTATCCGACTGCTGAAGGCATCCTTCCGAGCAGAGCTGATACTTCCGAGCCCGCCTGGGTAAACCTGAACACATTATCCATAAAGAAAAGGATATCCCTGCCGCCGCTTTTACCATCGCCATCCCTGAAATGCTCTGCAACCGAAAGGCCTGAAAGAGCCACTCTTGCTCTTGCTCCCGGAGGTTCATTCATCTGACCAAACACAAGAGCAAGTTTCGATTCTTTAAGTGCATTTTTATCAACTGTTGAAAGATCCCATCCCCCCGATTTCATGTTCTCCAAAAACTCTTTGCCATAAGTGATTACACCCGCTTCAAGCATTTCACGAAGAAGGTCATTACCCTCTCTGGTTCTTTCTCCTACTCCTGCAAAAACCGAAAGACCAGCATAGGCTTTCGCAATATTATTGATCAGTTCAAGAATGACAACTGTTTTTCCTACACCTGCACCACCAAAGAGGCCGATTTTTCCACCTTTGGAATAGGGTTCTATAAGGTCGATTACCTTAATCCCAGTATGTAACACCTCTTTTTCTGTTGAAAGATCTTCATATTTTGGAGGGGTTCTGTGAATAGGATATCCACCTGTTTTATCGAGTGGTCCTATTCCGTCTATAGCTTCCCCCGTAACATTCATGAGACGTCCTTTTATCTGTTCTCCAATAGGCATGGTAATTGGCTGTCCGGTTGCAATAACATCCATTCCCCTTCGCAGGCCATCGGTAGAATCCATGGCAATTGTACGCACAGTTCTTTCTCCTATATGCTGTTCACATTCCACCACAAGCCGCGACCCGTCATCCTTTTTAACCTCAAGTGCATCATAAATATCAGGCATATCAAGACCCTGTTTTTCGAAAGCGACATCAACCACCGGACCGATGATCTGGACAATTTTCCCTATGTTCTGTGACATATATCTTATTTATTTTTAAATGAGTACAAGTATTTCTTTGTAACAAGTAATCTATTTCCCGGTATTTAATTCCTATCAGTCTGAAAGGCTCCCGATTAGTGTTATTTTAAAAACAGATGATACAAATTTAATAATTTTTGGGTTTTATAATGTTTTAAGCCTTTTTAAATTCGGTATCGCAAATTACATCATCTTTGTATCCAATCAACTTTTTCTCATTGATCTGTTTAACAATATTTTTTATCTTTAATGCCATTGCGCGTTTTTACCCATTAATAAACAAAAATTAAACATGATGAAAAAGCTTCTGGTTACATTTCTGATTGTGATTTCTTCTTTTTATGCCCTGAATGCCCAGTTTACTAAAGCAGGAGGAGGTCTGACTTATGGAACAGGATTTCACTTTAACAACGAAACAGGTGTGCTGTCAGATTTGCACAGGAGTCCTTTTGCCGGGATATTTATTACCGGGATTTATGAAATGAAGCTTCCCTTTCACATTGTTCCATCTTTTACCTATTTTATTCCACGTACCAATCAGCCTGAGATAGCTTCGAATAGTGAAAAAACGAGGGTCTCTTCAATGATGCTCGATGTTAACGAGCATTATGTTTTCAATTCGCTTGACAGGTTCGAGTTTTATGGCATGGCAGGAATTAATATTACTTTTGTGAAGATAAAATGGTTAGGAACGGTTTCTTCGGGTTCTGATAATGCAATAGGACTTAATTTAGGGGCAGGCACTTATGTTAAGATAACAGAAAAATTCGACTTTTGCGGTGAAGTAAAATATATTGTGAGCAAGTATGGCCAGTTTATGGCAAATGCAGCTGTTCTGATAAATATCGACTGGCTTAAAAAACATGAGAACAGCAACATGTAGATTATTTATCCCTGCCGATTAGAGAACTTACAACTGATTCCAGTTCATTTTTTCTTTCCCTGTCCACATCAATTTTATCAAGCAGGTCAAAAGAAGTTTTGATGAAATCGTTGGCCAGGTTCTCCGTAGCCTTTCTGATATCCAGATGATCGTACAAATCCACTACTTTTTTGACTTTAACTTCAGGATCAAATTCCATTTCCGAGAATTGTTCCTGCAGCATTTTAAGTTGTTCGCCTGTAGCTAATTCAAATGCTTTTACCAGGAGAAATGTTTTTTTATTGGAAATGATATCGCCACCCGGAATTTTGCCGAATACTTTAGCATCTCCATAAATATCCAGAAGATCATCCTGTATCTGAAAAGCGAGTCCAAGGTTTCTTCCAAACTCATAGAGGAGATCTGAATCTTTATCCTTAGCTCCTCCGATAATTGCCCCAATTTTTACTGAAGCAGCAAGAAGAACAGAGGTTTTCAGTTCGATCATACGTAAATACTCTTTCTCGGTAATTATTGAAGCTTTCTCAAAATCCATGTCAAGTTGCTGACCGACACATACTTCCATAGCAGCTTTATTGAATACTCTGAACACATTTAATAAACATCGCGGCGGGGTTTGCAGGAAGCATTCATTTGCAATAAAAGCCATAACATCACCAGACAGGACAGCCTGATTAACATTCCATTTATAGTGAACTGTCGGGAAGCTTCTTCTTACCGGAGCCTGGTCCATAATATCATCATGTACCAGGGTGAAGTTATGAAAAACCTCTATCCCGGCTGCCGGCATTATTGCATCATCAATCTTGTCATTAAAAAGGTTGCATGCCATAAGGGTAAGTACCGGTCTTAGTCTTTTACCTCCTATTGACAGGATGTATTTCACCGGCTCGATGAGCTTCTCAGCCTCCGTATTATACGAAAGGTTAGTAATAGCCTTTTCGACTAAATCTTTAAGTTCAGTGTGATTGTACATTACTTTTTTATACTATCCTGCCAAACAATTAAATTTAACCTCTTAGTGCTTCAGCGCCGCTAACCACCTCGAGTATCTGGTTAGTTATTGCAGCCTGTCTTGCTTTGTTGTACTGAAGTGTCAGGTCTTTTATCATCTGTGTTGCATTGTCGGTTGCTTTGTGCATGGCAGTCATCCTGGCGCCATGCTCTGCAACAAATGAATTAAGTACCGCCTTATAAAATTGTATCTTTAATGATTTAGGAATAAGTTCTCTAATAATATTCACCCTGTCAGGTTCATAAATATAATCGATGGGAGGTGTTTTAATATCATCTGAAGGGACAGATTCCACCGGTAAAAACAATTCATTGGTAAGGTTTTGTACAGCTGCATTTTTAAACCGGTTATAAATCAGTTCCACCCTGTCAAAATCGCCGGAAACAAAACCTTTCATAACTTCTTCAGCCACACTGGCTACACTATCAAAGGAAAGATCATTTAAAAGATTATTCTGTGCAGGAAGCAAGTTTATATTGAACTTCCTGAAGAAATCAAATCCTTTCTTACCGATTGTCAGTATCGATACATTCTCTTTTCCGTACTGTTCACTATACTGTTCCGAAATAATCCTTCTTGCTTCTTTTATAACATTGGAGTTAAACGCTCCACAAAGGCCTCTGTTAGAGGTCACTACTACTATAAGTATTTTCTCAGGAGAAGCAACTCTGCCATAAACATTTTCAATTTCAGAATCTGCAAGACTCTGAGAGAGGTTTACCTGGATCTCCTGTAATTTGTTTGCATAAGGTCGCAGGCTCACAATTTTATCCTGAGCCTTCCTCAACTTAGCTGCAGACACCATTTTCATGGCTGAAGTGATCTGTCGTGTCGACTTAACAGAGACTATTCGGATCCTTATTGCTTTTAAATTCGGCATTTAAAATTCATTTATCGGATAAAACTGATTACTGCGGTATGTATTTTAACATCACCTCTGAAGCGACTTTTTCCAGAAGGTCCGTAATTTCATCATTTAGCAATCCTTCTTTAAGTTTGTCAAGTATATCTCTGTGTTGGAGATCCAGAATCTCAAGGTATTCATTTTCAAAAGCTTTCACGTTATCAACCGGTACATCTTTCAGCAGTCCCATCGTTCCGCAATAGATGATCGCAATCTGTTTTTCAACAGGAACCGGTGCATATTGTGCCTGTTTAAGTATCTCAACGTTTCTGGCTCCTTTGTTCAGGATGGCCATTGTAGATGCATCAAGATCGGACCCAAATTTTGAGAATGCTTCAAGTTCGCGATACTGTGCCTGGTCAACTTTCAGTGTCCCGGCAATCTTTTTCATGGCTTTTATCTGTGCATTGCCTCCTACCCTCGAAACCGAAATACCAACATTAATTGCGGGCCTTACACCGGCATTGAACAGTGCTGATTCAAGAAATATCTGACCGTCGGTTATAGAAATAACGTTTGTCGGAATGTAAGCAGATACGTCGCCGGCCTGGGTTTCAATAATAGGAAGAGCCGTAAGAGAGCCTCCTCCTTTCACCATAGGCTTTAACACCTCGGGCAGGTCATTCATTTTCCTGGCAACCTCATCTGATTCTATAATTTTTGCTGCTCTCTCAAGCAGTCGTGAGTGCAGGTAGAAAACGTCGCCCGGATATGCTTCCCGACCCGGCGGACGGCGTAAAAGAAGCGACACTTCCCTGTATGAGACCGCCTGCTTTGAAAGGTCATCATAAATAATAAGAGCATCACGGCCTGTATCGCGAAAAAACTCACCGATAGCCGCACCTGCAAAAGGAGCATAAAACTGGGAAGCTGCCGGATCAGATGCTGTTGCCAGAACAATAACCGTGTATTGCATTGCCCCGTGTTCTTCCAGCGTGGCTGCAATATTTGCCACAGTGGATCCCTTTTGCCCTATCCCGACATAAATACAGTAAACAGGTTTCCCTTCTTCAAAGTTGCTTCGCTGATTGATAATTGTGTCGATAGCAATTGCAGTTTTTCCTGTTTGCCTGTCGCCAATAATCAATTCCCTCTGTCCGCGACCAATAGGGATCATTGCATCTATCGCCTTAATACCTGTCTGAAGAGGCTGCTTAACCGGCTGACGGAAGATCACGCCGGGAGCTTTTCTTTCCATTGGCAGATTATAAAGTTCTCCTGTTATCGGGCCCTTTCCGTCAAGCGGTTGGCCGGTGGTATCTATAACTCTTCCCAGTAAGCCTTCACCTACCCCGATGGACGCAATTCTCCCGGTTCTTTTAACAATGTCTCCTTCGTCTATTAATTCCGTGGGTCCAAGTAACACTGCCCCAACATTGTCTTCCTCGAGGTTCAGAACGATGGCTTCCATTCCGTTTTCAAACTCAATAAGCTCATTCGATTCCACATTTGAAAGTCCATATATACGGGCGATCCCGTCCCCAACCTGTAGTACTGTCCCTACTTCCTCCAGATCAACACCTGTTTGTATTCCTTCCAGTTGTTGCCTGAGAATTTTTGAGACTTCTGCCGGTTTAATATTTGCCATATTAAATTATCTTAAAATTCCTTATTATTTATAAATAATACCTTATCCCTTTGTTAATGAGCTCTCTAAGAGCTCTTTCTTTATTTTACGCAGTTTATTTCTGATGCTTGCGTCAATGTAATTATCCTCGACTTTCAGAATGAAACCTCCAATAATTTCTTTATCAATGACTTCCTCAAGCTCAACCCTGGTTTCGAAAACCTCCGATATAAGATCAGTTATCTGTTTTCTAATTTCAGAATCTACTTTTATAGCAGTTGTTAGGACAGATTCCGTAATACCTTTGAATTTCTTTGTTTCATGTACGAAATTCCTGGCAATAGCAGGAATGAAGCTTTCTCTTCCATTTTTTATCGTAAGGTCGACAAGAGAAAGAGTAATTTCCTCGACATTGTTTTCGAGAATTTTATGAAATATTGCGCTCTTCTTTGAGGGAAAAATTATCGGACTCTGCAGCAATTCCCTGGCTTCCGGACTCTTGCAGATCTCTGCAATAAAGATCATGTCGAGGTTCACTTTATCAAGGATCTTATTTTCCAGGGCCGACTGGAATAACGCTCTTGCGTACCTTACCGATATTTTGCTGTCGTTCATTATAGATTTTCTTCCTAATTCTTCTTGAAATCAATATCTTTCAGGTAATTATCAATGAGTTTTTCCTGCTCTCCCGTCTGCTTAAGCTTTTCTCCCAGTAGTTTTGAGGCAATCTCTATTGAAATAGTGGCTACCTGTTCATGAATTTCAGAAAGTGCTTTAAGTTTTTCACTCTCAATGCCGACCCTGGCTTTCTCAATAAGTTTTTCAGCTTCTTCCGATGCTTTTCCTTTGGCCTCTGAGATAAGTTTCTCACGGACTTCCCTGGCTTCTTTAAGTATGCCTTCCCTTTCTTCTCTTGCTTTGCGCAGGATAATCTCATTATCGCTTTGCAGTTTTAACATCTCTTCCTTGGCCCTTTCAGCTGATTCAAGAGAACCCCTGATCATCTCATCGCGTGCTTTAACTGCATTGAGGATCGGTTTCCAGGCGAATTTTGCGAGGACAAGAAAGAAAAGGCTGAAGATGAGCACTGACCAGAAGAGTGTCCCTATGGCGGGCGTTGTCAGACTGTTAGCTAATAATATCATATTTCATAGTTTTATCAATTTTCTTAAAAAAGAAGCACTGCAACCAACCGTTGCAGGCTTCAATAACTGTTAGTTATTACAGGAGAGCGACTACAACTGCGAACAGAGCAACTCCCTCAATTAGGGCAGCTGAAATGATCATAGCCAGCTGTATCTTGGAATAAGCTTCCGGCTGGCGTGCAATTGCATCCATTGCCGAACCACCTATTCTTCCAATGCCAAGTCCTGCGCCAATGGCTGCAAGACCTGCTCCTACTGCTGCTAATGTACCTGTCATAATATTTAAATATTTAGTTAAACAAAAATCCTAATGGTTCTCCTGCACAGCCATTCCAATAAATAATGCTGAAAGCAGGGTAAATATATAAGCCTGTAAAAATGCTACAAGAAGCTCCATGAAATCCATAAAAATTACAAAAAATATCGAAACAGGGGCCAGTGCCAGAGTACCAAAAATAAATATCAGAGCTATCAGACTCAGGCCGATAATATGACCTGCCAGCATATTTGCAAACAATCGGATCATAAGTGCAAAAGGTTTGGCAAATAACCCTATAATTTCCACCGGTATCATTATCGGCAGCAGCCATATCGGAACTCCCGGTGTTGCAAAAATATGCCTCCAGTAAGCTTTATTACCACTGAATTGTATAATCATAAAAGAAAAGAATGCAAGCGTAAAGGTAACAGCTATGTTTCCCGTGACATTTGCTCCGAAAGGAGGAGGGAAAGGAATAAGGCCCATGATATTATTTACAAGAACAAAGAAAAATACTGTTAACAGGTATGGCATGTATTTTTCATATTTATGATGACCAAGATTAGGTACTGCAATATCATCGCGGATAAAGAGGATTATCGGTTCCAGGAAACTTTGAAGCCCTTTCGGTTCGCTGATCCCTGTTTTCTTGTACGATCTCGCCAGTGACAGAAACAGGAAAAGACATATTAAGACAGCACCAAGCATGCCGACAACTGTCTTTGTTATCGACAGATCGAGAGGAAGGTTCTTTTCATCTGCCTGTCCGTTTATATTAACTGTTACGATTTTCCCTTTCTGGTCCCCTTCCTCTTCAATTTTGAATCCATTGTAAACTTTGCTGTCAGCCAGCCGCCTTGATGAAAAAAAGCAAAATCCTTTTTCTTTGCTGTAAACAATTACAGGAAGATAGATTGCCACACTCGTTCCATTCTTTTTCGTGTAAATATGCCATTCATGTGAGTCGGTAATATGCTCCAGGATAAATGTATTTGCTTTAAATTTTTCAGGACCTTCTCCTTTGTCCTGGCTTTCCTGTCCAAAGACAGAAACATTATTTCCGGCAAGCAGAAAAAAGGATAATAAACCAATCAGAATATTTGTTTTCAAACCATTATTTGTTTTACAAAGATCTGTCTTTCAGAATTTTTAATATAACCAGTATAGAATACAAAGTGAGTGTTAAATATATAACAAAAAATATTAAAAGCGATTGCACGGAGTTTTTTTTAGCAACAATAAACCAAATGAGAGCTAATCCTATCTCAAGAAGGAACTTGAGGCTTATGGCAACCAGGCTGTGGAATGTCTGACTTGCCGGTTCTCTTTTCTGGCCTCTTAGAAATACAGCAAAAGTGACTATACCAATTACTGAAAAAAGTAATGAAAGAATTACAATATTTGTGAATACAAGGTTGAGCTTTACTATTTTTGTAAGGAAATATCCTGTTGAGATAACCAGAACATTCAATAAAGAGAGAAATAATATATACTTTAAAAAACGCTTCAAAAGCAGATCACTTAATGAAATCTTTCACTGCAGTGTATATTGCTGCAAAAACCCCTAAAAGTGAAAGTATTATTGTAAAAACAGGCTTTTCGAATCCTGCCAGTTTATCAAGTTTGGTTCCACCCCACACAGTAACCAGTATGATGCCTGCCATCTGGAATGCCAGGCCCGAGTATCGGGCAAAATCCTTTATCCCCTTATTTTCCGAATTTTTCGGGCTCTTTTTCTTTGATGATTGCAGCTCTTCCATTATCGTCGGTATCACTCATTTTGCAGCTCCCCGAAAATTTTGCCCCGGGTTCAATAGAAAGTTTTGAAGTAGCTATATCACCAAATATTTTAGAAGATGCTTTGAGATTAAGCAACTGGCTGACAGCAATTTTGCCCTCTACAATACCTGAAACTTCAGAATTTTTGCAAATAACTTCGCCACTGACTTTTCCGGTTGTACCAATAACAACTTTGCCTTTTGTATTAAGATTGCCTTTAAGAGAACCATCTATACGTATATCACCGCTGGAAACAATATCACCGGTTATTTCCGTTCCGCTGCTGATAAGGTTAATCGTAGGGTTTTCTGCCTCATTGTTCTTTGCCATAATAACTTGAAGTTTATTTAAAAGAGATAAAAACATAATAACTTACAAATATAAAAACTATTGCATTAAAAACCTTAAAGAAAGCCTTATTTAGGATCGTAGGCCCATTTGAGATAGATTGCTCCCCAGGTAAAACCACCTCCGAAGGCTGCCAGTATGAGAATATCTCCTTTTTTAAGTTTCTGTTCATATTCCCATAGAACCAAAGGAATAGTGGCTGTAGTTGTGTTGCCGTAATTTTGAATGTTAATCATCACTTTTTCGGGAGGGAGTCCCATTCTCCTTCCTGTTGCGTCAATAATGCGCAGGTTAGCCTGGTGAGGAACCAGCCAGGCTATATCTTCAGATTTAAGATTATTGCGTTCCATAATTTTAACTGCCACATCGGCCATATTTACAACGGCAAATTTAAATACACTCTGACCTTCCTGGTAAATAAAATGTTCCTTGGCATCAACTGTTTCATGAGATGCCGGTTTTACCGAGCCTCCGGCTTTCAGATGTAGAAATTTCCGTCCCGAACCGTCGGTATGGAAAATATTGTCCATGACCCCCAGGTCATCATGATTTGGTTCAAGTAACACAGCCCCGGCGGCATCACCAAAGAGGGGACAGGTTGTACGGTCAGTATAATCGGTTATTGACGACATCTTATCTGTACCGACAACAATCACTTTTTTGTATTTCCCCGATTCAACATATGTTGCTCCTGTTTGCAAAGCGAACAGGAAACCTGAACAGGCAGCATTCAGATCAAAACTGAAAGCATTTTTTATACCGCATTTGTCAGAAATAATATTTGCGGTGGCAGGGAAGAGCATATCCGGAGTTACCGTGGAACAGATAAGAAGATCTACCTCCTCCGGTGATGTATTTGTTTTTAATAATAATCCGCGGACAGCCTGCTCTCCCATATCTGAGCTTCCCAGGCCCTCTCCCTTAAGAATCCTTCTCTCTTTTATTCCGACTCTTTGCATTATCCACTCGTCGGAGGTATCAACCATCTTTGAAAGTTCCTGATTTGTCAGTTTGTATTCCGGCACCCAGGCATTTATACCCGTTATGGCTGCACGTATTTTTTCCATTTTTATATTGCTTCCTTTATCTTTTGAGCCAGGTTGGCATGTACTACAGCCCTGGTTTGAAGAACCATATTCATTATAGCTTTACGCTTTGAAATACCATGCCCAATTACAACGTTGGCATTTATCCCTATTATCGGAGTACCTCCGATATTTTCAAAATCGAGACGGTCAAAGTATGAATCACTCAGATTCCTGCTCTTATAAATCTGATGAAAAGCTTCACCCTGTTTCAAAATAACATTTCCGACAAAACCATCGCATACTATAACATCTGTCATAGTCTCTCGAAACAGGGAATTCCCTTCAATATTACCAACAAAATTCAATGAAGGATGTTCTTTCATTAACTCATACGCTGCTTTTATTGCAGGAGTTCCTTTGGTTTCCTCTTCTCCGATATTGATCAGACCCACTGTCGGATTTTCCTTACCCAGAACATATTGCGCATAAATGCTTCCCAGGATTGCATATTGCAGGAGCACATCCGGCTTGCAATCAGGATTCAGACCGACATCAAGTATAACAGAATTCCTGTTATCAACGCATGGAAGAAGAGCAGCCAGAGCCGGTCGCAATACGCCGGGGATAACATTTACTGTATAGCTTGCTCCAACCAGCATAGCACCCGTGTTTCCGGCACTGCAAAATCCGTTTAATATCTCACTCTTTAGCATGCCATAACCTACTGCAATGCTTGAATCCTTTTTCTGCGAAAAAGCTTTTGCAGGATGATCGCCCATTTCAATTACCTGCGTTGTATGCACTATTTCAAACAGAGATGGTTCAACATTCATCTCATTTAGCTTCTTTAATATGGATCCTTCATCTCCAATTAAAACAAGCGTCTCATTTTCTGAAAAATGCTGCAGGCAATCTACTGCGCCCTCAATGATTGCATCAGGTGCGTAATCACCACCCATGACATCAAGGCCAATTCTCATATTAATCCTATTAAATTAAAAGCGGTCAAGCTGTTGCCTTTTTCTCAATAGCAAGTTTACCCCTGTAAAATCCGCACTCAGGACATACCCTGTGATACAGAACTGAAGATCCGCAGTTTGAGCAACTTGCAACTGTTGGTGCGGTTGCTTTATAATGAGTCCTGCGCTTATCTCTTCTGGTCTTAGAATGTTTGTGTTTCGGATGTGCCATTTTAAATTAGTTTAATTATTGTTCAATAATTTTCTCAATTCGTCCCATCGAGGATCATTTTCAGAATCCTCATCAACCATATGCTCTTTCAGTTTTTTCAACATTCCCGGATCGCAAGTACTTTCCCCATTTCTATCATCCGGATGTACCCTTTTAATCGGAAGTGCCAGATAAATATATTCATATATGTACTGCTTCAGATCCAATTCGCTTTCGTCAGCTGAAAGAAAAAGTATGTCAGGATCAATATTTTCATCGTTTTTCCCAAACTTAACCAACAGCCTGTTCTCACAAACTACCGACTGGGAAAACATTTCGAGACACCTGTCGCAACATATTCTTACACTGCCCGATATCCTTATTTCCATATCAAGATGGGTTGATCTTTTATCCATCTCAATATTTGCTATAAGGCTGCCCTCCTTAATTTCCGACTCTTCAAACTGTTCAAAAAACTCTTTATTAATCTCAAAATCAAATGTGTGGCGTCCTTCCTTTAATCCGCTTAACGGTATAGTATATGTAACGGACATCTCTTCAAAATTTGGTTTGCAAAAATATAAATCCTTATCCAATTAAAAAAATTATCAACAAAAAAGTAACATTTATTGCTTTAAAACACCAAATGCCGGTATAAAAAGGTCATTGGCCGATTTGTTCTTAGCTCTTATTTTTTTGTTAATTATTTTTGACTCAATAAATAATTTGCATTATGAGACACAAACATCATTATCATGTAAGACACTTCAGAGAAAGAGAATATCGCCCAGGGGTCAGTGTGGGACTGTTCTTTATTTTGTTGGGAGTGGCACTGCTCATTGCTACAAATGACCTTCTGAACTTCGGAAGTGTAAGCAACTATTTCACATGGCAGACAGCAATGATATTTATAGGAGTTCTTCTTTTGCTCAATCTTCGCTTTGCCGGTGGATTTTTGTTTATCGCAGGCGGGATATGGTTTTTACAGGACAGGTTTTTTATTTTTACTCCGGAAGTCTTCAAAACTTTCTACTGGCCCGGAGTAATTACATTAATAGGCCTGGCATTTATTATTTCCTCTCTTTTTAAAAACGGAAATAAAGATATTTAATTAAGAATCTGATAAATTTACGACAATGGAAACAAATGAAAACTACAAAGGTGATAATCTGCATCAAAGGCATGAACATCATCATCTTACAAACAATCGCGCAATCATTGGATTTATCCTGGTATTGGTCGGATTATTCCTTGTTCTGAGAAACACAGGTTTGTTCCCCGACTTTATCGATCATGTTGTTTTCAGCTGGCCTATGCTTCTTGTTGCGGTGGGTCTTATTATGACCCTTGGTTCAACTGAAAAAACCGCCGGAGTAATTGTAATGGCCGTTGGGGGCTTTTTCCTTATCCCGATGATATTCCGCGAGACATTCCATGCATATAATATGTTCTGGCCTTCGATATTTATCATTATCGGGGTTATCTTCATCGTTTCAAGACGGCGCGGGATTGGTGCTGTTACAACAAAGGGAATCGCAGGAGATGACTGGGTTGATTATGTGAATATTTTCAGCGGGGGAGAACGCCAGATTGTATCACAGAGCTTTAAAGGAGGTAAGATTACAGCTATTTTTGGAGGTATAGAACTCGATCTTACCAAAGCTAACCTGGCTCTGGGAAGATCCGAACTTGAAATTGCGTGCATATTCGGGGGAGCAACCATAATAGTCCCTGATGACTGGTTCGTTACAATAGAAGTTACCCCTATACTCGGAGGATTTAACGATTCACGTAAACTAAATCCAGGAAGGACAATTGATCCGGCTAAACAGCTAATAATAAGAGGAGCTGTTATATTTGGAGGAGGCGAGGTTAAAAGTTATTAATATTTAAAATAATGAAACACCCTGTACTTGAGAACAGAGTGCGACTTATAGTCTGGTGGCTGGTCTGGCTGATCCTGGCGCTGGGCCAGTCTGTTTTATTTTATTTTGTCTATGAAGGCTCTGTTAATTTAAGCCTTATCGACAGCCCGGTTTCCCTGTTGATTTATTCAGGAATAGCTCTTTCAGTATGGTACCCTTTTCAGTATTTCAATTCCGGGGAGAAGCGGGTACTGGTTCTGGTTTCCAATTTAACAATCACCGGAGCAATAACTGTGGGCTTATGGGTACTGGTAACAAAACTTGTTATGACAACAGTGCTTCCTGAACAAAACAATTACCAGGCATACTGGAATGCCACTTTGCCATACAGGATCGGTGCAGGGGTTTTTATTTATGGCCTTGTCATCCTCACATATTATCTTTTCGTCAGTCTTACGAACCTCTCTGAGAAGAATGCCAAAGCAGCCAGGCTGGAGAGCCTTGTGAAAGAAACCGAGCTTAAAATGCTGAGATCACAAATTAATCCGCACTTCCTTTTCAACAGCCTGAACTCGATAAGCTCCCTTACAATAACCGATCCTGAAAAAGCAAGAGAGATGATTGTAAAACTCTCGGAATTCATGCGGTATGCACTCTCAAGAAAAGATGAACAACCTGTTTCCCTGCAAAATGAACTTGAAAACCTGAGGTTATATCTTGATATCGAAAAAGTAAGATTCGGTGATAAACTGACAATAGAAGAGATCATTGAAGACAATTGCCTTGGTTTTAAAATCCCTGTGATGCTGTTACAGCCACTCTATGAGAATGCGGTAAAACATGGCGTTTATGAGAGTACCGAAAGCGTAAAGATCATGACAAAAGCTAAGATCAGCGACGGATATATCGAAATTATCATAAGCAATAATTATGATCCAAGCCCATCATTAAGGAAAGGAACCGGAACAGGACTGACAAATGTTGCCCGGCGGCTGGAATTATTCTATGGTAAAAAAGCATCGATCACAACATCCAGGGAAAATGGTATATATACAGTAAAACTATATATACCTGAAGAAAATCAGTAATGCCATTTAAAAATTAATACATAAATTTACTGACCGGTAAACACAGATCTTCTTATAGCAGATAAGGGAAAAAGATGAAAAAGATCAGAACATTAATAGTTGATGATGAGGCACCTGCAAGGGAAATAATTAAACATTATTTAACAGAGATAGATGATATTGAAGTAATTGCTGAATGTGCTGATGGTTTTTCAGGGTTGAAAACAATCACAGTGATGAAGCCTGACCTTGTATTCCTCGATATCCAGATGCCCAGACTTACCGGAATTGAACTGGTTGAGGTTCTGACTGAAAAACCCGAAATTATTTTTACAACAGCTTACGATCAGTTTGCCATTAAGGCTTTTGAACTTAATGCAGTAGATTATCTTATGAAACCTTTCCCCAAAAGACGTTTCCATGAGGCAGCTAAAAAGGCAATTGATAAGATAAAATCAGGGGCAGGAAATAAAATGCCGGCAAATCTGCTGCTTGCTAAAAAGCCTGATCCCGTTAACCCTGTCAACAGGATTGTGGTACGTAAAGGAAATGCAATCAATCTTATTCCCGTTGAGCAGATACGATATGTTGAAGCCCAGGATGATTATGTAATGATTTATCATGTTGCAGGCAAGGCATTAAAGCAACAGACAATGAAATTTTATGAAGAGAATCTTCCAAAAAATGATTTTGTGAGAGTACATCGTTCATATATTGTAAGGGTTGAAGAGATCAAGAAAATTGAACCATACGGAAAAGATAACCATATCGCCATCCTTCAGTCAGGAGATAAACTGCCGGTCAGCAGGTCAGGGTATAAACAACTCAAAGAAGAATTGAATTTTTAACGTTTCAACCGATTTTCTGTTTTCCACCTGCCCAGCACGGTTTGTAATGGTTTATACCGCCGGAACCTGAAAACCGGAACAGGATCATAGCCATGTGTTCCCCCCGGCCTGCATCTTAATATTCTTCCGGTTCCCATTAAAAAACCTGTAAAGGGTCCGTGTATTTTAAGTGCGTCAATCATATATTGTGAACATGTAGGTACATGCCGGCATGAAGGTCGTATGAATGGAGAGATGAAATACCTGTAAAAAAGAACAGGCAGAGAAAATATGAATGACAGTATTCTGTTTATTAATTTGATCATGGCACAAATATAATAATTGACCCGGGATGGAAATCTCTTAAACAATGCAGACAAGCTCATTGTTATTATGACAAAATGACAAATTATTACTGTCATAATGCTGTTGGCAGGCGTTTTGCAGTAATGAAAAAATTAATTTAAGGAGGAAAAGATTATTATGAGTATTTGGGTAATTTTTATCGGGATTATGGTCGCGAGTATGATCGTGAGCCTTACAATGCAATCAAAATTTAAAAAGTATTCGAAGATACCGCTTGATAATGGAATGTCGGGCAGGGAGGTTGCACTTAAAATGCTTCAGGACAATGGAATTTACGATGTTAAGATCGAGAGTGTTCAAGGTCAGTTAACTGATCACTATAACCCTGCTAACAAGACTGTAAACCTCAGTCAGGAGGTATATAACGGCCGCAGTATATCAGCTGCTGCCGTGGCTGCACATGAATGCGGGCATGCCGTTCAGCATGCAAAAGCTTATGCCTGGCTCGGATTCAGATCAAAGCTGGTTCCGGCTGTGAGTTTTTCATCAAAGTATGTTACCTGGATATTACTCGCAGGGATATTGCTCATACAGAGGTTCCCGGGGATTTTACTGGCAGGGATTGTTTTATTTGCGTTAACGACCATTTTCAGTTTCATCACTTTGCCTGTAGAGATCAATGCAAGCAAAAGGGCCCTGGTTTGGCTTTCAACATCGGGAATAACTTCATACGAGAATCACTCTAAAGCAGAAGATGCTCTCAGGTGGGCTGCTTATACCTATGTAATTGCAGCTTTGGGATCTCTGGTAACATTGCTCTGGTATATTATGATCTTCACAGGCTCAAGGAGGTAGGCTATCGCCCTCCCACCTCAAGCCACCTTGTATATTTATGAATTGACCTTACCACAACCCATATAATACCGGCTGGAATACCTAGATAAACCCACATTTCTGTCATGTAAATCGTTCCAGAAAGAAAATTATTCCTGAAAAGGTCAAGCACTATAAATATTATAAAGATATTTAAGAAACTGTTGTACTCTCTCTTAAGAACATTCCTGACTGAAAAAGTAAGTTTTGACGGAATATATCTTAATGAGTATGGTATAAAGGAACCCACCGTTTCTGACCATTTGTCATAGATCTCCCCGAATTTCCTCCTTAGGAATTGTTCTTCGGCAAACATTATCCGTTCATAATAAAGCCAGTAAGCCAGACCGAATATCAAAGTAAACCATGTTGACCTTATAAAAAGAACCGGCCCGAGCCACATGAAGAAATTCCCGACATATAGCGGATGACGCACTAATGAATATATGCCTGTAACATTCAGTTCATCGGCAATTTGCCCGTTTACTGTGTTTCTTCCCGAGGTGTTTTTCGGAGCAAACCCAACAGTAAAAATCCTTATTACCTCTCCAAAAAGACTAACACCAAGAAAGATCAGCTCATCTCTCATATCAAAAAGGATGGCTTGCCTGTTGCCAAGGTACATCACAAAAACACCGGGAATGATTAAAAATACGGGTAGCCAGCTTCTTCTTTTAAATAACCAGTTCCCGCTTCTTTCAAATTCATGTACAAGAGCCATCGTTAATATTTTTAATGATGTGGCAAAAGTATTAAAAATCTAGAAACTGTACTTAACCCTGAGAAAGCCAAGATTTATTGTTTGCCTTACTGAGTTCATTTTACTGTCAAAATGTTGCCAGAAAATTGAAAAATCCACATTTTCTGCAAGCGAATAATCAAGAGATGGTCCTGAGAAATAGCCTTTAAGATCAGGAAACCACATCGCTGTGACAGTTATGGTAAGAAGAGGTGTTAACGGATATGAGAACAAACCAAAAGCCGAAAATTTTGAAAAAGCCAGGTCTTTTGTTGTCATGGTCTCATTATAAAGAAATGTAAAATTGTTGAGGCCGACCGGTTTATTGCAGTACATGACCTGCAGTTGCGCCATCGAGTTGTCTTTAAAAGATCTGTCAAATCCAACTGTAAATAATCCCGTTCCAGTGTTATTAAAAGGATTTTTTGCCGGCATAAACCAGGTTGCCTCACCCCTGAAAGAAAGAGACCCGAATGATCCGGACCATCCTGTGCCGACAACCAGGTCTTCGCTGTTAAAATATCCGCCAAGGAATTGAATATCAAATCCCCACTTGTTAAACCGGTACAGGGCGGCAGCAGTAATATTATTATGGTAATCGGCTTTAACGGCGACCTCAAGAGCCGATGAATAATCGGGATAATACTGAAGTCTTACAGCATCGCTTCCCGGGCGTTCGACATAATCAAAATCGAAATATGAGTATGCATTAAAAATATCATTGGGATTCCAGACAAGAGTCTGGCCCCAGTTGATTCTCTGTCGTCCGACCCTTGCCTGAAACTTGCCATAATTAAAATCAACCCAAATTCTGTCGATGGTTGTATTAAGAAAATAGGAAGGTTCATTAAGAATATTCCAGGAAAGGTCAACCCATCCCTGGTCGGCGGCTGTCGATTCAGCATAATAAGATCCGGACTTTACCATATCGCCAGTAAAAAGCCGGTTCCTGAATTCGGTGGCAAAAGTAATGTGATCATTTACATATCCCTTAAAATTAAGCCTGTTGTGCAAAAGATTGTCATTAATAAATGGTCCCGAGAGAGAATCGAATATTACACTCTGCATGGTAGTTACATAACCATTCAGAGTCAGGAACTTTGTCTTTTCCTGTGAGAATGAAGAAAAAGTGCTGCCCAGAATAATTAATAAAGAAAGAGCAGGGATACGAAACATATTTCTTATTCTAAATTTTTATTTTCTGATATTATCCGAAACAACTTTCCCGTCTTCAAGGGTTATTACCCGGTGAGCCATTTTAACAACCCTTGCATCGTGTGTGGAGAATATAAAGGTGATTTTTTCTTCCTGGTTAAGCTTTTCCATTATTTCAAGCAGGGTTGTTGCTGATTTTGAATCGAGATTCGCAGTAGGTTCATCTGCAAGTACGAACTTTGGTCTTGAAGCCAGGGCCCTGGCAACAGCTACTCTTTGCTGCTGGCCTCCCGAGAGTTTTGACGGACGACTGTTAATCCTGTCAGCAAGACCAACGGCTTTCAATAGTTCAAATGTTCTTTCATCCCTGTCCTGCCGCGACCACTTTTGGAGCGACATTATGAACTCAACATTTTCCTTAGCTGTCAGAACAGGAATAAGATTATATGCCTGAAACACAAAACCGATGTTCCTCAACCTGAAATCAATAAGTTCTGATGATTTCAGTTTCGCGAGATTTGTTCCGTCAATAATAATTTCACCGGAGCTAGGATTATCCAACCCGCCGATAAGATTCAGAAGTGTTGTTTTGCCCGAACCTGATGGTCCTACAATTGCCGCAAACTCGCCTTCCTGAAATTCAAGAGTAACATCATTTACTGCGTGAACCTTGAATTCCGATTCATTATAGATTTTATGAACATTTTTTATATCAAGCACTTTCATGACATATCAATTTAAATGTTAAATATTATTCTGTTCTAATGGCCTCAACAGGGTTTAATTTAAGAGCTTTCATAGCAGGGTAAACAGACGATAATATGCCCGTTATTATTATCAAAATGGTTACAATACCAAAGAATCCGGCACTAATCTGCGGATATACATCTGCCGAATAGCCAAGAGCTGCAAATCCTTCGGCATATTGGGATAAATTGATCCCTGTATTTGAAGTTAACCTTACAACTATATAGCTTACTATCATCCCCGTAACACCGCCTATAAGTGAGAGAAATATCGATTCAAGCATTATCATTGAAAAGACTTTCTTCTTATTCATCCCGATAGCCGTTAGCATCCCGATCTCTTTTGTTCTTTCAAGCACAACCATCAGCATGGTATTGACTATCCCAAATGCGAGGGCGGCGAGAATGATAATACCGAAAATAAGATAAAATTCCTGGACCAAATCCGTCATCATAGCAAGGTCGGGTGCCAATTTTTTCCAACTTATAACTTCAAGATCAGGAAGTTTTTCAGCCAGTGTATTAGTTATTGATTCAGTCTGGTCAAGATTATCGATTTTAACAATGATCTCATGGGAAGAACTGTCGGACAAGCCCATTAGCCTTTTAAGATCTGAATCCCTGACAAACACCATGGTTTTTTCGAACACACTGTTCGATATATCATACAATCCTGTAAGTCTGAACATCGCACCAACCTGGTTATTATCTTTATCAAGGAAAGTTAATGTCAGACGGGCTCCTTCACTGAATGTCCGGGCTTCCTTTTTTATAATAGCTCCGTATTTTTTTGCTTCCCTGGCTGTAAAAACAGCACTCATCTTTTTAATGAATTTATTTTCGTTGGTAAATCGCTGACCTGTAATAGGTTCAAGTTTATTAATGATCATTTCAGGAAATCCTTTTTCTTTTAACCTTGCAAGTGTGGCAGTATCAATATAATACCTGACTATCCCCAGTTCCTTAGCCAGATCTTCCCCGATAAGAGCAAGGTTGTATTTTGATTCTTTTTCAAAGAAATCGCCGGTGCCCGGGACGATCTTTTTATACAAAGTAAAAACCTGTTTTTCCTTTTCCGGTTCAATTCCGGTTATCTGTACACCGGTGCTTTTTAAAGCAGTATTGGCCATACCTGTGATTATCGTTCTTTCAACCATTCCACTTATCCCATCCACCGATTTTATCATTGAAATAACTCTCGAAGGATCATCAATTACCAGCTGAGGATCATTATTGATCCTGAAATTCTTATTTGTAATCTGTATATCCGAAATCTCCTCATTCAGTGCATCGTCAACACGCTGAGCTATCATTCCGTTCATAAGGGCAACTGCAAAAACTCCTGCAAATATCCCTATTGTAACCGAAGAGATGACAACAAGGCTTCTTACCTTGTTTCGCCACACATTCTTCCATGCTGTTTTCCAGATCATTTTAAAATTATTTATGCTTTTAAAGAGTTGACCACTGTCATTTTATATATCTTTCTTACCGGGTAAGAAATTGCTATTGCCACAATCAGAGCAACAATTACTGACTGCCACAGGAAGTAGTAATTTATATGCATGAATGGCATTATTGGCTCCATTCCATAGCTTTCGTATACTTTTGCATATTCGCCGGAGAATCTTATCGGGTTATACTGACCAATAATTATCGCGGGAAGGGCAACAGCTACTCCGCTCAATATTCCGAGCAGACCAATGTAGATCATCTCAAACGTCACAATACCAGCCAGTTTTGATTTCTGCATCCCAATAGCGACCAGAACTCCGAATTCACGTCTTCGTTCAGTGGTCATCATGAGGACTGTGCCAAATATCCCGAATGCAATTACCAGGTAGAGTATTCCAATCATAATTGCCCCGCTTTTATTATCGGCATCCATCTGGTTAATCAGCAAGGCATTCATCTCTCTCCATCCCAGGAGCCTGAGCGGGGAAGGAAGTTCTTGCCCCAGCGATCTGAGGGTCCTGTTAACAGCCTTGTCGTTGTTATCCTTTACGCATAATGCCATGGAAGTAAGCATGCCTGGAGCATTATAAAAATCCTGGCAAACATCCACTGGCAGGTATACTATTTTATTATCTATATCCGGAGTTGGCAGCTTGACAATGCCTGCAATTCTGAATTTTGCAGCTGCAGTAGTTCCATGATATCCCTGTCCTATCATAACAAGAGTATCTCCAATATTAAGATTCAGATATTTGGCAAGCTTGTCTCCTAAAAGAGCCTCCTTTTTACCGGCAGTTAAATATCCATTGCTGAATGATGTCACTCTTTTTATTTCAGGCAAAATAGAATTTGCCTCTTTGTCTTTTATTCCAAGATCAAGCTGAAGAATTGATTCTGAAGAATAACTTTCCCCCCTGAAAAGATCAAGTTTGGATTTTACTTTTTCAGGAAGATTTAGTTTTTTAAGAGTATCAATAGCTTTATCAGTAAGCTTATACCTGACAAGTCTTTCTTTAACATTTGAAAGGAGTGATTCCTTCTCAGGATCTATACCCATAACAAGCACACCTTTTGTAAGCGGCCCGGTAGATGCCAGAGCAAACGATTCGAAACGGGGGACCAGATTAGTTACATTCTTGTCTTTCAGGATAAGTTGCTTTATCTCCGGGGTGAAATCGAAAGAATTATCAACCGTGGAGTTATCTTTGAAATCCTCATTCTGTACCTGAATATAGCCTGTATATGATTCTATTACATTCCGGAACATGTGGTCGTATGAACCAAGCTGAAGCGATCGCATGAGCAGGGCAAAAAATACTGCAAAGAAAACCGAAGCTACAGTTATCAGTGTTCTTCTTTTGTTTCTCCAAAGGTTTCGCCATGCCAGTAAATAACTTTTCATAATAATGCCTGTTAACGGATGTTTTTCATATTCTGCTGAGAGAAAAAACTCTCCTGCACGGGAATATTGAATTTGATATCTTTTATTATTATAACAGTACTGTTGCCTGGTTCATCAACCGGAGTAAGCACAATTCTGGTCTCGATCATCCTTCCATCCATATCTTTAATATCACTGCCTGTCTCTGTTCTTATCAGAACTCCATCCTCATCATAATATTCAGCTTTAAGTACCAGAAATTCTTTCTTGTCCACCCATCTTACCTGGTGTCCCCAAACGACTGCCGCATTCTCTTTTGCAACCATTTTAATTCTGTAGCACTCCCTTCCTTCAATGGTCTCTTCTCCGGTTATCTCATGCGTGTAATCATTCACAACCGATGATTCCTTCATAATATCATCGTTGGTGTAATCTGATCCCATCCACCCCTGCGACATCATTGAAGGAGGCAGCTTGATCAGCCTGCTTATTGAAGGATTCCAGTTCCACATCTCATTCCCTCTTTTGAGGAAGGTCTGTCCGACATCCTTTGCCGGAGCAGTTATCAGAGTAAGAGCATAATCCCTGCCCATTGTCCAGTTTTTAAATTCTACTGTCCGTTGCCATGTCGGACGAATTATTGTCATAGACATCACCATCATACTCGATTTTTCTCCATTGAATTTTTCATCAGCCTTTTTAATTATTTCAGCGGCAGTTAAGCCCTGGGCAGAAAGTACCATAAAAGTTGAAATCAGATATCCTGAAAAAAAGAGTGTCTTTAATAACTTCTTCATAACCAATCTATTTATAAAGTTCAATTATCTTGTTTATGGTTTTCTCATAATAAATTTCATCAACTTCATCCATATATACTGTCATCATAGCAAATCCCTCAATGGTGTAAATGAACATATTCATTTCGAGTACCGGATCATAATCTTCAGGTTTCCTCTCTTTTTTTCTGAAAAAATAATCTACCATAATTTCTGTGACTACCTTCATGAATTTACTGCTGTTTGAATAAACATCCTGAGGATTTTTTACCGGCCCCAGGGTCGATTTCATTAGTTGTTGCCTTACCTCATTTTGCATCAATAACTGATAGAACAGCCTCCAGAAATCAATTTTTTCCCTGAGAACATTAAATAGTTTCCTAATAAAAAGTTCAAATTCCTGCTCAGTCAGAAACCCATCATTATTCGGATCAAAATATCGTCCGATATCCTCCATTGTCCGGTCAATAATATCGCTGAGCAAATGTTCCTTGCTCTTAAAATAATTATACATAAGTCCCTTTGAGATACCTGCATGCTTTGCAATCTGGCTAATTGTGGTCTTATGGTAACCTTCACTCGCAAAATATTTCAGTGCAATATCCATTATAAGAGTTCTCTTTTCTTCTCTTATCTCCTGGAACTGTTCTGGTGTCTTTGGTGACATTCTTAGTTAATTCTTAATTTCAGACATGAATTATGATATTTTATGATTGAACGGTCGGTCAAAGATAAAACACGAAAATATTAAATCCAAATAATTTTATAAAATTTGAAAAAATATTTGTAATTAGTCCTGAGAAAATCCATTTACAGGTCGGGCTATTAAAAAGCTGATTACTAATAATACCAATTTTAGTACGTTTTATTACTTCAGGGTATCCGTAAAACCTTAAACGCAAATATTTAGAGCCGGGTGAACGGATATTCTGGAAAGATTTTTTATCTTTATCAGTTGTACATAAACCAATTTTACAATGGCAAGTCTCAAGCTTCTTCTGGGAATGATCCCATCGACTTCTAAAATTGAGCAAGCTGAAAAAGCACTGGTTGCTGAATTTGATAAACTCACTGCCTTTTCGGAATCTGATCAGCTGGCAAGATACAATGAGCTGAATGGATTGGTTAATTCTTCAGATTTCGTTAATAAAAGAAAAGAGATCGAGTCTCTAAAGTACAAGAATTCTGAGGAATATTTAAAGGAAAAAGAGTTCTCGGCCCTGCGAAAAGCAAAAGACATCATTCTTTATTTCAAAACAACTTCCAACACCTACCTTAAGAGATTTAAGGAGATGGATGGCTCTGATAAAATAAATGAATTTGAAGAACTTGAAAAATTTTTACAATCATCGGAATTCAGGGGAAAACAAAAAATGAAACCTGTCACTTTTAAGGACAGTGAAGAATACCGCAAATACCTGGAATATAAAAGCCTTAAAAAGGATCCTGAAATAAAGGCCTTCCTGAAAACAGGAGGAAAAGACGAGAACAAAAGAACTAAGACTGTTCTCAGATATGAAGAATTGGATAAACTGGTTAAATCGTCTGAATTTCAGGCAAAAAAGAATATGAAGCCCATTACTTTCAAAGATACCGAAGAATATAAAAAGCTTCTGGAATACAAAAGGCTCAAAGCATCTCCTGATATTAAAGAATATTTCAAATTCAAGGCTTCAAAAGAGTATGCTAATTACCTCAATACGGAAGGATCTTCACGACTTGCAAGATATGGTGAACTTAAAGAATATCTTGCCTCACCTGAATTCAGAGAAAAGAAAGAGTACCTGCTCGATAAAAAGAGATTTGAAAAAACAGAAATGTCCAAACAGACGCAGGAGTATGACAAGCTGAAAAAGAATCCGGATATTATCTGGTATTTTAAAATTAAGGATTCCAACAAATTCAATGTTTTAAAAAACAGAGAACTGACTTTCAGCGATGAATTTGAAAACGATAATCTTGATACTAAAAAATGGCTCACCAATTACTATTGGGGCGAGAAACTCCTTAAAGACAGGTATTCTGTGGAGTCAGATCTTCAGGCATATACTGAAAAAGACAATTTTGAGCTGAGGAATAGTATCCTTAAAATAAATACCAAACCACAGAAAGTTAATGGCAAGGTGTGGTCAGCAGCTAACGGCTTTACCTCAAAAGAATTCAGCTATACCTCAGGACTTATTAATTCCGGTAACAGTTTCAGGCAGAAATATGGTATTTTCTCAGCCAAGATCAGGCTTGGAAATCCGAATGCCAAAAACGCCTTCTGGATGCTTGCCGATAAGATTACCCCTCACATCGATATTTGCAGAACATCTAACGGGAAAGTCTTGTTTGACTATTTCTCTTCTAACGAAAACGCAACAAAAAAATCACTGGGATCGCGATACGCAAACAATTTCTATATTTTTACCCTCGAATGGACTGCTGATAAGCTTGTCTGGAAAATAAACAACACTGTGGTTTCCACCCAGACATCAGAAATACCTCAGGACCCAATGTATGTTCTGCTTGCTGGAGGACTTGATAAGCCTGTTAACGGCATAACATCCATGGAGATAGACTGGGTTAGGGTGTATCAGCCGAAATAAGGCACTGGACGCTGGACACTAGACTCTGGGCCCTAAAGTCATTCATTGGTCATTCAATTGTCATTCGGTAGTCATTCTGTGGTCATTCAATTGTAAATCATAGTAATTCTTTGATATATAATTAATTACTATCAATGTCAGCCCAAAGGGCCAAATGACGCGCGAAGCGCTAATGACAACTGAATGACGCCGCAGGCAAATGACGGCACGAAGGGCAAATTACAGCGAAGCAAATTACGGCACGAAGTGCCGGTTGCCGGTCGCCTGTTCCCATAATAATTTTAACTTAGCTGTAACTTTTCGGAATCTCATCCGTCTTTGTATTGTAATTCATGTTATGACGGTTAAGGAATATAACAGGTCTGTTGAAGAGTATGCCGACTCGGTTTACCGCTTCATCCTTGGAAATCTTAAGGATGAAGACAGGGCTAATGATATTGTCCAGGACAGTTTTGAAAAACTGTGGAGACATGTTGCAGAAATCGAATACGTTGTAGTTAAATCGTGGCTTTTTTCAACAGCCTATCATACAATGATTGATATTATAAGAAAAGAAAAAAGAATAACAAGCATCGAAGAATCAAATTACAGGGAGATGATCTATGATTCACATTACAGCGATCTTAATGAAATTCTCCACCAGGCTCTTGACAGGCTGCCCGAACAGCAAAAAACATCAGTTTTGCTAAGGGATTACGAAGGATACAGCTATAAAGAAATAGGCGAAATTACAGGTTTGAGTGAAGCCCAGGTAAAAATAAACATTTATCGTGGACGTATTGCACTTAAATGTTATATCGGAAAAATTGAAACGGTCCTATAGCTATGCAGATTGACAGGTCAAATTATGAAATATGGATTATTGATTGGCTCGATGGCAATTTAAGCGATCATCAGGCAGAAGAGCTTAAGCTGTTCCTTGATGAAAACCCTGATATCAGGGAAGAATTTGAAGAATTGTCTTCTTTCAGGCTGATACCTTCGCAAGAGTCTTTCCTGCATAAAAGTGTGCTTAAAAAGGGCATTCCCGACCTTTCCGTATCTCAATTTGAATACCTCTGTGTAGCTTACCTTGAGGATGATCTTTCCGATGATCAGAGAACCGAGCTTTTGTCGATCATTGGTAATGATCCTGAAAAAAAGAGAAGCTTCGAGCTGATCCAGAAGGCACGACTTACTCCCCAAAAAGTCAATTTCGAACATAAAAAACAACTGATAAAGCGGACTCACGTTCAAAAAGTTATCAGGATGTCTGTAATAGGATTAAGCGCTGCTGCAACTGTGGCCTTGATAATCACAGCCTGGCTTCTTATACCACGAAATATCACTGAAAAAACAAATATTTCATCTCAAATCATCATACCTGATACTAATAATGAAAGGCCTCAACTTCAGATTAATCAGGAAAAACAGGTAGTAAATAATATAGTAGCCGTCACAAACCGGAAGAAAGAAAACACTTTTAATAAGGTAAAAGGAAATATCTCGGCTAATATCCCCCCTGATGCCCTTACAAATTCAGAAGATGATTCGCTTAGAACAAACACACGGAATAATGAAATGCCTGTTATAAAGATCCTGGTTCACGCAGAAATTAACCTTTTCCAGGTAACTGAAGGAAACAAGTTGATTGCCTCATCTCTTTCTCCTGTAGCTATTGATTATGATGATGGAAGAAGTAATATAGGAAAGTTCATCGCAAGAACATTCAGGGATAAGATCCTCAGAGAGAAAAAAGTAAATGATACTCCCCTTAAGCCTTATGAAATAGCAGAAGCCGGAATTACCGGACTAAATAAATTACTTGGCTGGGAAATGGCTCTTAATGAAAAAACCGATGTTGATGGAAATGTTAAATCGATTTATTTCAGTTCAAGAATGTTGAAATTTAATGCTCCGGTTAAAAAATCTGAACCTCTTCCGTAACTTTTTTCATTCACTGTTCGTCCCATCTCTGAAAAGTTTAACTATTTAATTTTACAAACCATGAAGAAGGCAGGTCTAATAATATTGTTTATAACAATAATAATAAACGGATTCAGTCAGAATATATCAGCAGAAAGCCAGACTGAAAAAAAAGAGGCAAACAAAGCTAATGAAAATGAAACCACACAGGTTACCATAGGCAATGATAAAGTGAGGTTTGAAGAAAGCGATTCAACTTACGATCTGAAAATAGGCAACAGAGGCCTCAGTTTACTGGAATCGCTTGAAGGTCCAAGGTTCAGTTTTAAAAAATACTCAGAAGCTGATGAATGGGACAATAATGACAATGACAGGTTTCATTACAGAAGAGCAGACAGGTTCAGGGGACATTGGACTGCTATTGAATTCGGGTTTAATAATTATTTAACATCCGACAATAGTTTTTCTGTACCATCAGATATCGATTACATGTCGCTTAATTCGGGTAAATCAGCCAGTTTCAATCTCAATTTTTCACAGCTGAACATTGGATTTACCAGGCATATCGGACTTGTTACCGGACTCGGATTAAACTGGAACAACTATAAGTTCGACGGAAACAATAGTATAATAAAAGGCAATAACGGAGTAATTGAAGAGCTCGACCCGGGAACCAATCTTAAAAAATCCAAGCTTGCAACCATTTATCTGCATCTTCCTGTATTGCTGGAAATTCAGATTCCTGTTGATAACCATTGTCTGAATATCGCAGCAGGCCCGATCGGTGCCGTTAAATTAGGCTCGCATACTAAAATGGTCTATGAGACCGGGTCAAAAGTTAAATCATACAAGGATTTCAGTCTTAATATGCTGCGTTATGGCGGAACTGCTCGTGTCGGCTATGGTAATTTCCAGATATACGGAACCTATTATGTAACGCCGCTGTTTCAATCAGGCAAAGGTCCCGGCGGTTACGATTTATACCCTTTCGAAGTAGGAATTGCATTTACATTTAACGATTAATATTTTCATTCCATAAAATAAATTTGTTTTTTGCATTGTAGAGCCGGCCAAATTGGCCGGCTCTACCGTATATTTGCATTATATAAAAATTTATTTTAAATGGAATCCAATTTGTTATCCCCCAGGGAAATCCGACGTTACAATAAACAGATAATGATCCCGGAAATCGGGTTGAAAGGGCAGGAGAAACTGAAAAATGCAAGGGTTCTGATAGTGGGTGCCGGAGGACTTGGCTGTCCTGTACTGCTATATCTTACCGTTGCCGGTATCGGTAAAATTTCAGTTGTTGAATTCGATATGGTAGATGAAACAAATCTTCAAAGACAGGTATTATACGGATCTTCTGATGTAGGAAAATTAAAATCAATTATAGCGAAAAACAGGCTTGAACATCTTAATTCACTGGTTGAACTTGAAATAATCAACCTGCGGTTGGATTCATCCAACGCTCTGGATATTCTAAAGGATTATGACGTAGTGGTGGACGCCACTGATAACCTGGACACGAGATACATTATTAACGACGCCTGTGTTATTCTTGATAAACCCATGGTGCACGGATCAATTTATAAATTTGAAGGAATTGTTGCTGTTTTTAACTATAAGGGAGGACCAACATACAGGTGCTACAACCCCCAAACCAAAAATACAGACTATAAAAACCCCCATCCTGCGGATGTGGGTCTGTTCGGGGTTCTTCCCGGGATAACAGGAACCTATATGGCTAATGAAGTGATTAAAATATTAACCGGAACAGGGAATGTTTTATCAGGAAAGATCCTTCTGATTAATGTCTTCAATAATACATTCTATACATTTTCTGTAATTAACAATCCCGAAAATCATAATATCAAATACTTAAAATAATAGAAGGTTGGAGTGCCTAAAGTGCCTGGAGTACTTAGAGGTATCTGAGTATGCTCAACTTTTCACCTTTCCAACAATAAGTTCAGTGGTTTCTGAGTTTTTAACCTTAAACCATTAAAGGAAGTTATTTCTTGAAATGAATTAACTTTATGCACTGTAAATTTAGCCGGTTGATACTTTTTTGATAATATGAAACTTGCACTCAAAATATTAAGAATTGCCTTAATACTGATAATAGCTCTCACTTTGCTGCTTTTTTCAGCTTCACTTCTGCTTCAGGATAAAGTTGCAGATGTAATCCTGAAATCTCTGAATGATAATATTTCAACAAAATTTGATTACAAATCTTTAAAATTGTCATTTTTAAGAAGATTCCCGAAAGCTTCTCTTGAACTTAAAGACGTTTTTGTTCATTCATCTCCGGGTTTCAACTCATTGGCCTTTACAGGGAGGAATACCGATACTCTTCTGGCGGCCAGAAAAGTAGCGGCCGAGTTCAAAATAACAGATATTATAAAAGGAAGCTATAACATTGAAAGTATATCTGCCAGGGATGGCAGGATGAACTTTTATACCGATACAGCTGGCTTTGTGAATTGGGATATCTCTGAAAAGAATAAAAAAACAGGTGGAGATGACCTTACAATTAACCTGGAAAGAATCAATGTCCACGGTATTAAAGCATATTATAATAACCTGGCTGTCAAATTAATAATAAAAGGTATTGTTAAAAACGGAAAGCTTAAAAGCAGGATACATAATGATAATATCGATTTTACCGCTGTTGCGGATATGGAAATAAATCATTTTCAGCTATTCGGGACATTGATTTCAAGGACTATTAATGCTGATATTGACCTGGTACTGCAAAGCAGCAAAAAAGGAGTGCTGTTTAAGAAAAGTTCTCTTTCAGTAGAAGATTATGATTTCGGCCTGACCGGGTTTGTATCGTCAGATAATATGCTGGATCTTAATGTTAGCGGCCATAATATAGATATAGCCAACATTACCAAATATCTGCCTGCGAAATACCTCAGCCTGGCAGCCGATTACGATCCGTCAGGTATTCTTGTTGCCGACTGCAAAATTAAAGGTCTGTTAACAAGGAATTCCAATCCGCACATTGAAATAAGCAGCAGTCTGAAAAAAGGTCATATTAAGTACAAAAACTCCAGACTTACCATTAATGATCTATCATTTAATGGTTTCCTTTCAAACGGACCAAAAGACAAATTTGAAACAAGTTTCTTCTCAATAAAAGATCTTAAATGGAAATTCGGATCGGGAGAATATACCGGATCATGGTTATTGTCGGATTTTGATCATCCAAAAAATGATTTAAAGATCAAAGGAAGAGTCTTCCCGGGAGAAATGAAAGAGTTTTTTAATATTAAAGACCTCTCAACGGCAGATGGTTCTGTAGATGTTGATCTGAAACTTGTTACAGGCTATTGGCCGAAAGACAAAATTACTCTGGCTGATATTGCAAGGCTTAAGCCGGAAGGTAATATCCTTTTTAATACTTCCGACATTGGTTTTAACGATAATAAGATGCTGTTCAATAAAATTAATGGCAGTTTGACTTTTTCAGATCTTATAAAGGCTGACAATTTAAATTTCATATATAAAGGGCAGGATTTAAAAATTGACGGAGAATTCAGAAATCTTCCCGAGTGGCTTGCAGGTTTGCCTGTAAAGATGACTGCAACTGCCGATATATCAATGAACAGGTTGATCCCCGGAGCGTTCTTCCCTGTTTCTTCTGGTTCGGATTCGCACAATACACGAAAAACAGCAGTCAGACTGCCGGGTGATGTCCTTCTTGACATTAATTTCAAAATCGACAGTCTGACCTATAAGGCATTTTCTTCATCCGCAATTACAGGTTCATTAAATTACAAGCCACGGTTATTAACCATTAAATCACTTAACCTAAGATCATTGAAAGGATCCATTTCAGGCAATGGATTCGTTGTTCAAAACATCGATAAAACAATTATAACACGGGGAAGCTTTGCTGTATCGGGCATTGATGTAAATAAAGCCTTCAATGTGTTCCATAATTTCGGACAGAATTTTATAAAGGCTGAAAACCTTGCCGGCACGTTGTCTGGTTCGCTTTCCCTTTTGCTCCCTCTTGACTCTTTACTGAATCCGCAGATTAAATCACTTAATGCTGAAGGAAAATTCACCCTCGTTAATGGAGCGCTTCTTAATTTCGATCCGGTTAAAAAACTTTCGTCATTTATTGAACTCTCAGAACTTGAAAATATTCATTTCGACCAGCTTAAGAATGATTTTTTTATAAGAAACAACGTACTTTTTTTACCTCAAATGGATGTAAAATCAAATGCGGCTGATCTGTCAGTAAATGGCAAACATAGTTTTGATAATGATTATGAGTATCATGTAAAGGTGCTGTTATCAGAAATTCTGAGCAAAAAAAGAAAGAAAAAGCTTATCCCTGTTACCGAATTCGGGGCTGTTGAAGATGATGGTCTGGGTCGGACTTCTCTCCTATTAAAAGTTGAAAATAAAGGAGATGATATCAAGGTCAGCTATGACCTGAAAGCAGTTGGCAGTGAAGTAAAAACCAATATTAAAACTGAAAGACAAAACTTAAAGTCGATCCTGAACCAGGAATACGGATGGTTTAAATCCGATACAACAGCCAGATCAAAACCGGTTGAGAAAAAAACACGATTCAAAATTAAATGGGATGATACGGATACCACTTATTCAACATCAGATACCATACCTAAAAAGAAGAAGTAACAAATGAATTAACTATGATACGCCATAACGAAATACCGAAATAACAAAATACTTTGTGCACCGAAGCTTTCTTTGACCTACATAGCTTGAGCGAGGTAGGTATAGCGAAGGTGCAACGTAATAACAATTCATTACCAAAATCTTACATATTGAATATATTTCGTCATAAAACTCTCTGGAAATTGTTCCTTCTGCTCTTTGCAGTCATTATTGGCATGGGGTCGCTTATATTCACCGATTACCTGGTATCAAAGCTTAAAACGGAAGAGAGGAAGAATGTTGAATTGTGGGCGGAAGCTATCAGGCTGGTATCAATATCCGATTCAAACCAGGACGTCAATTTTCTTTCTTCCATTATCGATAACAACACAACGGTGCCTGTCATCCTTACTGATGAATCAGATAATATTATCTCCTCCGGCAATTTTGATGCATCAAGGATTGGGGATCCGAAGTTCATGAAAAAGAAACTCCAAAAAATAAAAGAGAAGAATAAACCCATAGTAATAAACCTTGGAAACGGGCATTATAACCTGATTTACTACAAGGATAGTACTATACTTACCATGCTGATTTACTACCCGTACATCCAACTTGGAATTATAATTCTTTTTATTCTTGTTTCTTATCTGGCTTTCAGCACATCGCGCAAGGCTGATCAAAACGAGGTATGGGTTGGGATGTCAAAAGAGACAGCGCATCAGCTTGGTACGCCAACATCATCGCTTGCCGGCTGGATAGAGATTTTACAACATAAATATCCAAATATTTCAATAACAAGGGAGCTTGCCCTTGACGTAAAACGACTTGAAAAAGTTACCGAGAGATTTTCGAGAATAGGCTCAAAACCAGCGCTTACAAATAAGAATATAAGTGAGATAATTTCAAGAACAGTTGAATATCTTAAATCGCGAACCTCATCAAAAGTCAGGTTTATTAACGACTATACTATTGATAAAGAAGTTATTGTCCCGGTAAATTCTGCACTTTTTGAATGGGTTATAGAAAATGTATCAAAAAACGCTATTGATGCCATGGAGGGCAGCGGAGATATAATATATCATATTGCGGAAACGGATAAAAATGCAATAATTGACATTACTGATACAGGAAAAGGAATCCCCAAATCAGCATTCAAAAAAATTTTCAATCCCGGCTTCTCAACAAAACAAAGAGGTTGGGGGGTTGGTCTTTCACTTGCAAAACGCATTATCGAAGAATATCATCATGGTAAGATTTTTGTCAGACATTCCGAGGTTGGCAAGGGTTCATGCATCAGGATAGTCATGAACAAAGATAAAATCTAATTGCTATATTTGCAGCCCGTTATGAACAGGAAAGATATTGAGATAATGGCTCCTGCAGGATCGTATGAATCGCTTATGGCAGCAATTCAGGGCGGTGCTGATTCCGTTTATTTCGGTGTGGAGCAACTCAATATGAGAGCAGCTTCTTCGAATAATTTCACTATAGATGACCTTAGGAAGATTGTCTCAATCTGTAAAAAGAATGGCCTGAAAAGTTATCTGACGATAAATGTTGTCGTTTATGATAATGAGATTGAACAGATGAAGCAGATAATTGATGCGGCAGTGGAAAGTGGAATATCTGCTGTTATTGCATCCGATCTTTCTGTTATCAATTATTCTTTTTCAAAAGGTATTGAAGTTCATCTTTCCACCCAGCTGAATATCACTAATATTGAATCACTAAAGTTTTATTCTCAGTGGGCTGATGTAGTCGTTCTTGCGCGGGAGCTGAACCTCGATCAGGTAAAGCACATTCATAAGAGTATCATAGAGCAGAACATACGCGGACCAGCAGGTAAACCTATTAAAATTGAAATGTTTATTCATGGAGCATTATGCATGGCCATTTCAGGAAAATGTTATTTAAGCCTTCATGAAAATAATAAATCTGCCAACAGGGGGGAGTGCTACCAGACCTGCCGGAAATCATATATTGCCACCGGTAAAGAATCAGGCTATGAACTTGAAATTGACAATGAATATATAATGTCGCCCAAAGATCTTTGCACAATAGGATTTCTTGATAAGCTTATTGATGCCGGTGCAATGGTTCTTAAAATTGAAGGGAGAGCCCGTTCTGCCGAATACGTAAAAGAAGTCACATCATGTTATAATGAAGCCATAATTGCCATAGGAAACGGATCTTTTAGCAAAGAAAAAGCACATGGCTGGAAGAAAAGACTCTCAACTGTTTTTAACAGAGGTTTCTGGGATGGCTATTATCTTGGTCAGAAATTAGGAGAATGGAACACAAATTATGGTTCGAGTGCAACAAAGAGAAAGCTATATCTCGGCAAGATCACCAATTACTTTACTAAACTTAATGTAGCTGAGATAAAACTTGAAAACGGGAACCTTGTAAAAGGAGAAACTATTCTTATTATGGGACCAACAACCGGTGTTGTGGAATATGTTATCGATGAGATCAGGGTTGACCTGGAATCAACAGAAAAAGCCATGAAAGGAGAGCTCTGTTCAATTAAGACTCCTGACTTTCTCAGAAGATCAGATAAAGTCTATAAGTGGGTTGATCGTACAACTTAAGTCCATCTTAATCTGTCCGCAGCATCTATGACTTTCAAGGCATTAGATTCAATATCATCCGTATCGGTATTTACCATGATAATGTTTTTGCTGTTTTTTTTCTTTAGTCCGAACATATAAGCCTTGTCATAATAATAAAGGGTTATTTCAACAGCCTTTGCAAAATTTCCTTCATCCACAGCATCAATGGCATCGCGGGTATTATCGCCTCCCAGTCTTTTGCTAATCTTCATTATTGATGATTTGAGTACTTCAGGTGGATATGCCGTGTATTCCTTTAATAATCGTGGTAACCTTGTTTTGACATCCATTATCAGAATTATCGCAGGAGTATCCTGCATATTTGAATAAAACTCATCAGGCATGAATACTGAACCAATGTTGCGACTTTCGTCCTCAACCCAGAATGGAAAGTTACTATTCAGTTTTTCCCATTCATCAAAAAGAAGATTGGCAAAATGTTCTGTGGTAGGCTGAGGCAGCTGTCCCAGGGCACCAAATGCAGATCCTTTATGATTAGCAAGTCCTTCCAGATCTATAACCTGTCGGCCTGATTCCTTTATATACCTGAGAATATGCGTCTTGCTGCTTCCTGTCATTCCTCCCAGAACGATCATTTTTCTTTTTTCAGCAAGACTGTTAAGAATGTGATTGCGATATGCTTTATATCCCCCTTCGAGTATTTCAGTTTCAATGTCGCCTAATGAAAAGAGCCATGCCATAGCTTCCGATCTCATTCCTCCCCGCCAGCAATGAACAAGCAGCTTCCTGTCCTCAGCATATTTCAAAGCCTCTTCCAGTTTGGAATACATTCCAGGGCCCGCTTTTTTAAGGCCCTCAAGGATAGCGGGCGTTCTTCCCTCTTTATTATATTTTGTACCTACAACAGCTCTTTCTGTATCATCAAACAGAGGAATATTTTTTGCTCCCGGTATATGTCCGTAGTTAAACTCTGACGGGGATCTGACATCTATAACAGGAATATTTTCAGCCAGTCCCAGAAAGCTCACCACATCAATTTTCTTCAAAGCCATAGTCTAAAACTGATTCCTGAAATTATACCTGCGGATTTTATATTTAGTTTTTGAAATACCTCGCAAACAACTTTTTAAGTTCGTCAATTCTGACCGGTTTTGATATAAAATCCTTAATGCCTGACATTTCTGCTTTTCTTTTCGATTCTGGCATATTATCGGCAGTAAATGCTACTATCAATATCGATTTATCATAACTGAGGATCATTTGTGCCGATTCGTAGCCATCCATCTCGGGCATTATTAGATCCATAAATATCAGATCATATTTCCTGGTTTTAGCCTGCAGATAACCCGCATATCCGTCGTCAGCAATATCAAATGAATACCCGAGAGATTTAAGCATTGTGCCGATAACTTTCTGATTCATTTTATTATCTTCAACAATCAGGATATTAATGTTGTTTCGTTCCGTTCCTATGTCAATTGATGAAGCGGAATCCTCAATAAATGGAAAACTATTCTTAACTACATTAACCAGATCGCTGATATCAAATGGCTTAATAAGATAATGGTCAATCCCGAGCATGATACATTTCATGTAATTTCCCTTCTTATCATTGCTGGTTATCATCATCATAATAAAGTGCCCCGAAAGCTTGTTATCCCAAATTGACTTTGCGACATCAAATCCGTTAAAGTTTTCATCATCAAATATTATAACCAGGTTATATTTTTCATTAGGATAATTCGAATTTTCCCTGATCTGGTTCACAGTTGATTTCATGTAAGTCGTGACCCTAACAATAAGTCCCATCTTATGTAACGCTCCGAGAATTTCCTCATCACGTTTTTGAGTTCCGGTAATAACAAGAGCTCTGACACTGTTAAATGTGGTGATTTCTTCGAGTGAAAGATTTTTTATTTGCCTGTCGTTGGAATAGGTCATTATTGTGAAGGTCACTTTCGTCCCCATTTCACCAGATAATCCTGAGGGACATTCTGCTGAAAATTCTCCTCCCATCAATTCAACCAGTTGTTTTGCCAGAATTGTACTGAAGTTTGATTCTTCACTAGACCTGACAGATTGGGATTCAATATTCACAAAGTCACCGAATATTTTTTTCAGGCTTGCTTTATCATACCTTTTACCTGTATCCAGAAGCTCAAAACCAAGAGTTATTATTCCGCTATTATTGCTTTTCAGCATACATCTGAGCCTTATTTTACCTTTTTCAGTGTTTTTAATTGAATTGTTGAGAAGGTTGGTGATCACCTGTCTCAGTCTGAAAGGATCTCCAATAATACTTTCCGGAACGTTTTCATCAACTGAAACCTCCAGTCCGATCTTGTTTTGCAGCATATTTGTCCTGGCTAGATCCGAACAATATGTAATCTCTTCCCTCAGGTTAAAAGGTATTTCATCAAGAATCATTTTGCCTGATTCTATTTTAGAAAAATCAAGAATGTCGTTTATTATATTCAGAAGAACCTCGGTAGAGCGTCGTAACAGGCTTACTATTTCCATTATCTCGGGAGACAGGCCGAATCTGTAAAGAACATCTGTCATTCCTATTATTCCGTTAAGCGGGGTTCTTATCTCATAACTCATCCTTGCAAGAAATTCTGTTTTGGCGACATTGGCTTTAGCCTCCTGTTTTCGTGCCGACTCAAGCATTGTTACATCTATCAGAATCTCCATGACTGCATCTTCTCCCATGAATTTGATAGGGATGCTGTTCCTGTATAATATAATTTCACCTATTTCTTTTTTAATTATTACAAACTGATCAGGATTAAAGGTGCCAACCAGATTTTTTGAGAAGTACTCATTATCATCCGGTAAAGATGTTTCCGGAAAGATCTTACCTTTCATTTCTTCATCATCGGTATATGAATACTGATTTGCAGCAACCTTGTTGGCCTTTAGTATTTCTCTGGCTTTGTTGTGAATTATGACACCAACAGGCATTTCTTCAATAAGCTTGAAAAGCATGGTTTCTGAAGATCTTAACCGGTCCATTTCTGATTTCTGCGATTTAAAAAACCACCAGAACAGATATATTATGACCTGAATAAGAAGCAGGGTTCCCAGAACAATGAATAAAGAATTTCTTATTATGTATTTCTGAAACAGGTCGGTTTTTGCTGAAAAGACAAGAACAAGCTCCCGCCCGAGAAGCTGTGTGGAATAATAGGCTGAAATAACGTCGGTCCTGACACCTCCAATTATTGCTTTAACAGGCGTATCTCCGGTAGATCCGCTACCCAGTCGGCTGGTAATTCTGTCTATTTGCAAATACCTTATGTCATTTTCAATATTGTCAAATACTATCTGGCCTGAATCGCTGACTACCCATTGCCATTGGTAATCCTTAAGATTAAATTCAGAGAAAATATCAACAAAATATTTTCTATAATCTACGGTTACAACAATGTTGCCTATTGTTTTATGTGTTATATCGTCTATAACAGGCAGAGAATAATAAAAGTTGTTATTATCCCGTACCAGTTTTTCCATTGTGAATATTTCTGACTGTGAATGCAGGGTATAAGCATTATCAAGCCACTCCCCCGGCGGTTCGGCGTCCTTTTTTAAAGTAAACTCATTTTTATTATTATCGTAATACCTTATCCCCGTAACAAAATTCTGATATTTTGAAAAGAAAAGTTTCATGTTTTCCATCAAACGGTATTTGACCTGGGAATCTGAAAAGAACAGTGCAAGATCTTTTGAAAAAATAGCCTGGTTTAAATCGCTGATAAAAGAGTTATTTGTATTATCAACTGAAATTCCTATGATCTGGACCTGCCGGTCAAGCAATTCAGTAATATATCTGATCTGTTTTTTATACAAACTTTTATAATAGATATAATTCGCAAGCATAATAAGCAGGAATGCTGAATAGACTAGAATAAGGATTCTTCTCATCTGAGTAAAATGTTTATCTGCCGGAGCATATAAAGATAATCTTTATAATAATATTTTTCAATTTACCTGTATTTACGGTCATCTCCTTCCATAATATTGAGATAACTCCTGTATCGCAAAAAATCTATTTCACCATGTTCCACAGCAGATCTCACCGCACATCCGGGTTCATCAAGATGAAGACAATTGGTGAACCTGCAGTTTTTTGACACTTTGAATATCTCGCGGAAAAAATGGTATATCTCATTACGTTCCATATCAGCAACACCAAAACCTCTTATGCCAGGTGTATCAATAACAAAGCCGCCAAAGGGCATTTTATGCATTTCAGGAAAAGTGGTAATATGTTTTCCCTGCTTATGATAGTCGGATATTTCTGCTGTTTTAAGATTGAGTTCGGGATCAATCAGGTTAAGCAGGGTAGTTTTGCCTACACCCGAATTACCTGAAATAAGATTTATCCTGTTCTTCATCAGAGGGATAATGGTGTCGAGGCCAGTTTTATCCTTCAGCGACAGTTTTATACAATCATAACCTATTTTACTATATACTGACTCAAGATATTCCATCTTTTCAACCTCAGCATCACTGTACAGATCGGTTTTATTGATTATTATCGTGGCAGGAATCCTGTAAGCTTCAGCGGTAATAAGAAACCTGTCAATAAATTCAACCTGCGTTTCCGGAAGAATAATGGTGATCATCAGAAATGCCTGATCGATATTGGAAGCAATTATCTGGTACTGTCTGGAAAGATTTGAAGCTTTTCTCAGAATATAATTCCTTCGGGCTAACACTTCGGTAATAATACCGGAATTGGTTTTTTTGTCAATATCGAAAAGCACATTATCCCCTACTGCCACAGGATTAGTGGTTTTTAACTCCCTAATCTTCAGTTTTCCCTTAACAGAACAATTAAGGATTATTCCTTCACCATATAGAACCTTATAATGGCTTCCTGTCGATTTTAATACCAGTCCTTTTTCCAAATGAAATTCATTTTGGGTAAAAATAAAGAAATTTGTAGGACATGTTTATTTCCGCCGGCAATAAAAAACGAAGTAGGGACGTTGCATGCAACGTCCCTACATTCAATCATTATAAAAGAAATACTAATTTTTAACTATCCGATGCCATCAACAGGAAAGGCTTCATCTCAAAACTGTGATAATAGGGCCTCAACCTTTCTACATTATAATAATCAGATACTTTGACAATCTTTTTAGAAGAGGTCACGACGTCGATCGGCAGGTTATCGTATCTTCCGTTTTTAAGAACGACAATTCTTCCATGTACTCTTTTAAGAATAAGGTCAAGGGCCAGGTTTCCGTAAGCCATCGGTACAATTGAATCGAGAGCATCCGGATCACCGCCACGAACCATGTAACCCAGTTTCTGGTTAATTACGTTTATTACTTTCCCATTGTTATATTTAGGAGAGATATCTTTTAGTTTTGCTGATACAAGGTCGCCTATTCCTCCTAATTTTGCATGACCATAAGCATCCTTTTCGCTGTCAGCAAATATCATATTGCCTCCTTTGAACATCGCTCCTTCTGAAACAAGCACAACAGAATATTTGCTGGGATTATGGTTACGGTCCTCAACTAAGAGTTTTGTCAGAAGGTCAATATCAAATTCATATTCAGGTATAACGCATCTGTTGGCAGCACCGGCCATGGTAGGAAGCATGGCTGTAAATCCTGCATACCTGCCGAATACCTCCAGAACAAGAAGTCTTTCGTGAGATCCTGCAGATGTCCTCAGGCTGTTGGTCATCTGAATGGTTCGGGTAACACATGTGCTGAATCCGATGCAATAATCTGTTCCGGGAACATCGTTATCCATTGTTTTCGGAATAGCTACCACATTTACACCTTTTTTGTAAAGGTGAACGCCATAACTTAATGTATCATCACCACCTATTGGTATAAGATAATCCACTCCAAGCCACTCGAGGTTCTTGATTATGTCAGGAGTAAGGTCGTTGATTTCAGCATTATAGGTGCTCTGAAGGTGATCAGGAACACTGCCCTTTGCCATATGGCTTGGCCTGGTTCTCGAAGTATGCAGGAATGTTCCCCCGGTGCGTCCCGCTTTATTGACTATATCATCAGTCAATACCTGAAAATTATTACTGTTGTCTGCTTTGGCATCCCTGATTAATTCAGTTATACCTGCCCATCCCCTGCGAAGTCCGATTACCTTATATCCTTCCCTGTTTGCACGGATTGTAACCGCACGAATAGCCGGATTAAGGCCGGGAACATCGCCTCCTCCCGTAAGAATAGCAATTATCCCTTTCGTTGTTTTCTGATTTGCCATGATCGTTTTCTTTTTATTTGAAACCATTGTTAGTAAATTTAAGCCCTCTAAAGTATAACTTTTTCATTTTATTACAAAGACTCCCAAAATGACAAAAAATCAATCCGATACAAAGATACAAAACAATATGTCTGTTCTGATAACCGGAGGAAGCGGATTTATTGGAATGAATCTTACATCACTTTTGTTATCAGAAGGTTATAAGGTATCTCATCTGTCAAGAAAAGCTAACCAGTTTGGAAAAGTAAGGGTGTTCAGATGGGATCCGGAAAAAGAAATAATCGATCCAATAGTATTTGAAGGAATTGATTGCATAGTACACCTGTCGGGAGCAAACATCGGTGAAAAACGCTGGACGAAAAGCAGAAAAGGGGAAATCGTTAAGAGCCGTGCTGGAGCAGCAAAATTTCTGTATAAAGTTATTTCCCGTAACGGAATTCAAATCAGGGCTTTTGTTTCAGCCTCAGCAACAGGCTTTTATGGTTCGATAACCTCCGATAAGATTTTCAGAGAAGAAGATAATCCGGCTTCCGATTTTCTTGGAACAACATGCCGTCTTTGGGAAGAGGCTGCCGACTTGTTTGGCAATGCCGGCGTACGCACTGCAAAAATAAGGTCTGCGGTTGTACTTGATAAAAACGACAGCGCACTTGCCAGAATACTGAAACCGGCACGGTTTGGATTCTTTCCGAGACTGGGATCCGGTCATCAGTATATGTCATGGATCTCCATGAGAGACCTGTGTAATATCTATTTAAAAATCTTAAGTGATGACAATATGGAGGGTGTATATAATGCTGTAATGCCACAGTATGTTACACAGCTTGAGTTTATGAGAACTCTTGCACAAAAAATGCACAAACCATTCTTTCATCCTCCGGTGCCTGAATTTGTACTGAAAACTTATTTGGGTAAGATGTCTGATATTATTCTTAAAGGAAGCCGTGTATCGTCTGAGAAAATAATAAACTCGGGTTATAAATTTGTACATCCAACACTTGACGATGCTCTGTCAGCCACGCTTTGAGATCACTTCCAGCTTTTCAAGGTCAACAACTTCAATTGTTTTCCCGAAGACCCTGATTATTCCCTCTTTCTTAAAATCGGATAAGGTTCTGATAACATTTGCAGTGCTCATTCCAATGTAATCGGCTATTTCTTTCCTGGAAACAGGCAGGTCAAAAACCCGCGATTTATAAATATCTTTTGTAAAGTAAAGCATCACATACGCAACTCTTCCAACAAGGTTTTTTTGCCTGATATCAAGAGTCTGACTGATTATTTTATCATTTATCATCGAAATCTTTGTCAGCAGACCCATAGCAAACCCGCCGTTCTTCAGGAATAAATCTTTTATGAAATCAAGCTTGACAATACATACTACGGAATCTTCAAGGGCGGCAACAGAATATTGATAACGTTCCTCGGAAAAAATACTCATATTACTCACAAATTCGAACGGCCGGGTTATGGTAATCACCTGTTCTTCCCCGGTTGGAGCCCTTCTGTACAACTTAACCAGCCCGCTTTTAAGATATTTAAAAGTGCTGATCTTCTCCCCTTCATGATTGATCACCTCGCCTTTCCGAAAAAATTGTTCTTCTTTATGATTACACAGATCTTCTATCAAAGGATCATCAAGATAAGCGAAAACAACATCCCGGAATTCACATTCTGCACAAATACAGGGTTTTTTCTTTTCGTTCACATTTAAAAATTTTCACAAAATTACCATTTTCCTGATGACTTTATCAAATTTCAATTTGTTTTATTCCCAAATTTGAAGCTAATTTGAAATTCAGATACAACTTTTTACCCCCTTTTTAAAGAAAATGGTATATAAAACTGATTACCACATTCATTCTTCATACAGCGATGGCCGTTCATCTCCGGAAGACTATATTTCAGCAGCTATTGATGCCGGACTGAGTGAAATCGGGTTTTCCGATCACCTTAACCTGTTCACGGAACAGGAGGACTGGATTATGGATCCGGTCAATATTTCACTTTACTTAAATCATATCGAAAAACTGAGTAATTCAACAAATAATATCAAGATAAAAGCTGGTCTTGAAGTTGACTTTTATAAAGGGAGAGAGGCCGAAATCCTGAAGTTCCTGAATAAATTGCCACTTGATTTTATTATTGGGTCCGTTCATTACCAGGGTGATAAAACCGTTGATTTTGGTCCTGAATTTTATGAAGGAAAGAATATCGACAGGCTCTATGAAACATATTTTGATTCTGTCATTTCAGCAATTTCATCCGGACTGTTCGACATAATAGGTCATTGCGATCTCATCAGAATTTATGGTTTCAAACCCGCATCCGATCCAGAACCTCTTTACAGGAGGATGGCTAAAGCAATGCATAAGCATGATGTTGTTTTCGAAGTAAATACAAACGGAAGAAACAGGCCTATTGCAGATTTCTATCCCGATCGCCGGTTTCTTAATATTTTCAGGGAGGAAAAAGTTCCTGTATGCGTAAATTCCGACGCGCATATGCCGGCACGGGTGGCACAATATTTTGATGAAGCATATGATTTACTGAGGTATACAGGGTTCGCTGAAATGGCTGTTTTTGATAAAAGAGTACGACGGATGATTTCGTTTTGAATTTAAAAAATTAAAAAGATGAATAAGTCGCTTAAAAATCTGGTCGCAATAGCAATATCGATATTGATTGTTTCCGCTTGTACCAAAAAAGAAAAAAATACTATTAAAACAGGAGGCCCGGAAGTTGTAACCTTTGCTGTTTTGCAGTTTCCGCTTACAGATGTCAAACTCCTGGAGGGCTCCTTTTTACATGCCACAGAGCTTGATATGAAGACTCTTCTTAATTATGAACCTGACCGTTTGCTGTCAAAATTTTATACCGAAGCCGGACTGAAGCCCAAAGCTGAACATTACATGGGATGGGAAAATGAATCTCTTGCCGGGCATAGCCTGGGCCATTACCTCAGTGCCTGCTCAATGATGTACCAGACAACCGGAGACACTGCTTTTCTCAACAGGGTAAATTACATTGTCGATGAATTAAAGAAACTACAGGATGCCGATGGCGATGGATATATAGGAGCCTTCCCTAATGGAAAAAAGATACTTGAAAATGAGGTGGCAAAAGGGAATATCCGGTCGCAGGGATTTGACCTTAACGGAATATGGGCTCCATTCTATACTCAACATAAGATAATGGCAGGTCTGAGAGATGCATATCATCTTTGTGGAGATACAACGGCACTGGGTGTTGAAAAACGCTTTGCCGACTGGCTCGATAAAACAGTCTCACCGCTCAATGATGAACAGGTTCAGGAAATGCTCCGGTGCGAACATGGTGGGATAAGTGAAACTCTTGCTGACCTCTATGCAGATACCAGAGATCCAAAATACCTGAGAATCTCAGAAATATTTTATCAGAAAGTCATTCTTGATTCGCTGAAGGCAGGCATAGATGTCCTTCCCGGTAAACACTGCAACACAAATATACCAAAACTCATTGCACTGTCGAGACTTTATGAGCTTACCGGTGACACATCCGATCGCAAAGCTGCTGAATTCTTCTGGCATACTGTCGTCAATCACCATTCATATGTTACTGGCGGGAATGGAGACAATGAATATTTCGGACCGGAAGACAAACTAAGAAATCGCCTCGATGAAGGTACCACAGAATCATGTAACGTTTATAATATGCTTAAGCTCTCCGAACATCTTTTTGAATGGGATGCTTCAGCAAATGTGGCTGATTTTTACGAAAGGGCCCTGTTCAATCACATTCTGGCGACACAAAATCCCGAAACAGGAAATGTAACGTACAATCTGTCCCTTGACATGGGAGGTTTTAAGGATTTCCAGGATCCTTACTGGTTCACTTGTTGCATTGGTACCGGTATGGAGAACCATTCAAAATACGGAAGAAATATTTTCTATCATAATGATAATGACCTGTTTATATTCCAGTTTATTGCATCTCAACTTGATTGGAAGGAAAAAGGAATTATCCTTACTCAAAAAACATCTTACCCTGAAGAACAGGGAACTCGTTTGGAATTTAAGTGTGAAAAACCTGTGCGGCTTACTCTTAAGATCCGTTATCCTTACTGGGCAAAGAATGGAATTGAAATAACTGTAAATGGAAAGAAAAAACAGGTCTCTCAGCACCCCGGAAGTTTTGTATCAATTGAAAGAGAATGGAAGACGGGGGATATTATAGATGTTAAAATACCGTTTTCGCTGCGACTGGAGGCTATGCCCGACGACAGCAACAGGGTTGCCGTTATGTACGGCCCGCTGGTGCTGGCCGGAGATCTCGGACCACTGAATGATTCAACCTCACATGATGCAATGTATGTACCTGTAATGATGACGGAAAACAGAGATCCCTCTACATGGATGAAGCCTGTGGAAGGAAAACCAAATACTTTCATTACCATAAATACCGGCAGGTCACGCGACGTGGAGATGAAACCCTTTTATTCAATCTATGACAGACGTTATTCTGTATACTGGGATCTCTTCAACGAAAAAGGATGGAATGCTAAACAGGCAGAATATAATGCTGAACGGGAGCACATAAAAAAGATTAAAGATGCAGAAATTGATTTTGTACAACCCGGAGAAATGCAACCTGAGCGCAATCATAATTTCAAAGGAGAAAAAACTGGTCCGGGAGCCTTTAAAGAAAGAACTTATCGCGAAGCCAGAGGAGGATGGTTTTCATTCGACCTTAAAGTTAAACCGGATGATCCGATTGCACTGGTGGTGGAATACTGGGGCGGATTCCCGGGAGCAAAAACATTTGACATTCTTGCCAGTGACAAAATAATCGCAACCGAAAATATCTCAAATAAAAAGGATGGTCAGTTTTTCTATGGAAATTATGATATCCCGTCAGAAATTACAAAAGGAAGATCAAAAATAAATGTTACGTTCCGGGCCCATCAGGGAAATACAGCAGGACCGGTTTTCGGAATAAGAACAATAAAGAAATAAAAAGAATTTCTCACCTGACTTGCAGATCACCGCTGAATTTCTTCTGTAATTTTCTCTGAGATTTGCAGGAGATATTTAAGACAGGATATGTTCCAGAAATATCTTCAGCCCTATTGCAATTAAGATTAACCCGCCGATTATTTCAACTTTATTCCCGAGTCTTTCTCCTGCTGATTTCCCTATTCTTATAGCAGTCATGGAGGCCAGGAAAGTCACACTACCAATAAGTATGCCGGCCTGCCATATCATTACATCAAGCAGGGCAAAGCTGATTCCAACGGCAAATGCATCGATACTGGTACCCAGGGCAATAGTAATGAGAATAGCAAAGCTGTTATAGTCTTTTTTATCATCCTCCTTTGTCCTTTTAAGTCCTTCAACAATCATTTTTATTCCGAGAAAAGCAAGTAATCCCAGGGCAACCCAATGATCGGCTGCTTTTAATTCATCTGAGAATATCTCACCCAGAAAATAGCCTGCTATAGTCAGTCCACCCTGGAAAGCTGCAAGAACAGATGCAACCCAGACTGCCTGCCTGAAGAGAATGTGATTTCTTATCACGCCGTATGATAATGAAACAGCAAATGTGTCAAAGGATAAGCCCAAAGCAATAGCCAGTGTTGTGTAAAAATCCATCGTTCAGTCAAAGTATCGCAAATATAATATAAATCATACTTAAAAATTTCTGAGATTGATTGTATATATTTGAACATCACAAAATAGTTGTAATGAGAGCCGTAATTCAACGGGTAAATAAAGCATCTGTAACGATCGGGAGTAAGATCAGGGCGGAAATAGGTGCAGGATTACTGATATTTATTGGCATTGAAAACGCAGATAATGAAACCGATGTGGAATGGTTATGCAATAAAATTGTCCAACTGAGGATTTTCAACGACAGGAATGATGTTATGAATCTTTCAGTGCTTGATACCAGAGGAGATATTCTTGCAATCAGTCAGTTTACACTTCATGCAAAAACAAAAAAAGGAAACAGGCCGTCATATATACGTGCTGCAAATCCTGATATTGCTATTCCACTGTATAATAAGTTTGTTGCAGGCCTTTCGGGGTTAATGGGAAAAGAAGTCGCAACAGGGGAATTTGGTGCCATGATGAAAATAGGGTTAGTCAATGACGGTCCGGTTACGATCATCATTGATACTAAAGAAAAAGAATGATTTGTAGGGACGTTGCATGCAACGTCCCTACTTGGAATATTCGTATCGTTGGCAAGAAATAAAAAATTAAATAACATATGATAACAAAAAGCATTATATTAACCCCGTGCTTTTTTTTCATATTGCCAACATTAAATTTAACACAGGAAAAATTTTATGACAAAACTGTATCAAAAACTGATCAATAAGTGTCCTTCGGAATCAGAAATTAAAAAGGGCCTGAAAAAAGCTAGTGCCTCAATGGTAAAAGAACCAGACAAGCGTCTGTTAATGAGTCTTTTGAACCTGATCGACCTGACTAGTCTTAATACAACAGACAACAGAAGTCAGATTTTGCATTTTACAGGAAAAGTAAATAGTTTTTCAGGAAGGTTTTCAAACATACCGAATATAGCAGCTATTTGTGTATACCCCAATTTTGTCGCTGTTGTAAAAGAGAAATTAAAGGCAAAAAACGTTAAAATTGCTTCAGTTGCAGCTGGTTTTCCGACATCCCAGACATTCAGAAGTATAAAGGTGAATGAATGTAAGATGGCTGTAGAGGCGGGAGCTGACGAAATTGATATTGTGATATCAGTTGGTTCTTTCCTTGGCAATGATTTTGCCATGGTTATTGATGAAATAAGAGAGATCAAAACGGCCATAGGAGAAAAACAATTAAAAGTTATTGTTGAAGCGGGCCTTTTAGGCGATTATAAACATATCTACAGGGCTTCAATGATTGCAATGGATGCCGGGGCTGATTTCATAAAAACATCTACAGGCAAAACTCCTGTTTCTGCCACACCAGAGACTTCATATGTGATGTGCCGCGCAATTTCAGATTTTTATTCAGAAACAGGCATTAAAGTTGGATTCAAAGCTGCCGGAGGGATAGTAATGCCATCCGATGCCATCACATACTACCAGATTGTATCATCGGCACTTGGAGAAGAGTGGCTTAACAATAACCTCTTCCGTATAGGGGCAAGCAGGCTTGCAAATAATATTCTTTCAGAAATATCAGGCTGCATCAGTGATCACTTCTGATCTTTAGTCTTTAGCATATTTTGAATTAACTCATATAATAATCATTACTTTTGTGTTTTGATTGCACCTTAATGATGATTATATCCCCGGCAGATATGCAGCAGGATACTATAAGGAATAAAAACATTGTATTAAAAGATACAACTGTTTTTAAGCCCGATTCACTACATATTCGTGACAGCCTCACTATAAAAGACACAATAAGACATAAAACAAAATTTTTCCCAAAGCCGGTCATTATACAAATTACCGATACAACATCGGTGTGTGAAAGAAACCGAATTCGTGATATCACATTTTATGATAAGAATAACTTTTTAACACATATTGGTAAGGGCCCGTACGACAGGTTTCCCTTCATATTCACAGAAATAAACAGGAACAGGCAGGAACAGGAAAGAGCAACTCTCATTAAACACCTGAAGCCTGGAGATGAATTGCCGCCAAGGTCGCTTCATAATGACTGGTTTATTTTACTCATTCTTCTTGTTGGCTTTTTATATTCCATAGTAAGATCCGCATCAAAAGGAATTTTCACCGGTGTTATAAGGTTTTTTCTTTTCCGGGGAATAAATGATCCTTCTTCCAGAGATATTGGCGGATTGTTTATGTGGCAATCAACCATTCTGAATCTCATTTCATTCCTGTTACTCGGCCTGTTCGGTTATATCGCTGCATATTATTATGGAATAATACCTGCAGGCTTAAGTAATATTGTTTTCTGGTTAATCTCTGTCGGTGTAATTATTACAGCAGTAACATTAAGACATTTTGTTTGCTTAATAACCGGTACTTTAAGCGGACATAGGGAGATGTTCAGTGAATATCTGATTAATATTTACCAGTTTTACAGATTCAGTGCCCTTCTGATTTTTTTCCTTATTATTCTTATTTTTTATACCACTTTTTTACCGGTCGGTGTAAGTCTTATTTCCGGAATAGTGATAGTGATATTATTATATCTTCTGCGGGTTACCAGACTACTGATAATTTTTATAAACCGGAAAATTTCTATTTTCTATTTGATTTTATACCTTTGTGCCCTAGAAATCCTGCCTGTACTGGTATTAATTAAATACTTTACGGACATGGTTTAATTTGGCGGGTATTATTTTGAGAGAAAATTAAAAACTGTAAAGAGTTGAAAATAAGGAAGATTTTAGTATCGCAGCCAGAACCTCTCAATCCGAAATCTCCATATTTCGAACTGGCAAGAAAGTATAATCTAAAGGTCGATTTTAAACCATTTGTTGAGATAGAGGGTATCTCATCAAAAGATTTCCGTCAACAAAGAATCAATATTCTTGATCATACAGCGGTTATCTTCACAAGTAAAACAGGAATTGACCATTTTTTCAGAATTTGCAATGAACTAAGAATAGTGGTTCCTGATATCATGAAGTATTTCTGCATTACAGAGAATGTTGCATTTTATCTTCAGAAGTATATTGTTTACAGAAAGAGAAAGATCTTTCATGGAAAAGCCAAATTCCAGGACCTGATTGATATTATTGCAAAACATCGTGAGGATTCATTTTTTGTACCGCTATCCGAACCTCATAATGCTGAGATTCCTGAATTGCTAAATACAAATGGTATTAAGTATTCAATCGGAACCCTTTACAGAACAATAAGCAGCAATTTTGCGGATCAAAATAATTTTGATTACGACATCCTGGTGTTTTACAGCCCGTCGGGTATAAAGTCACTTAAGGAAAACTTCCCCGGATTTGTTCAGGGAGATACTAAAATAGCTGCCTTTGGTCCTACTACGGCCTGCGCAGTCGCAAGTGAAGGCCTGAGACTTGATATAAATGCGCCAAATCCAAAGGCTCCGTCGATGACAATGGCTCTTGATGATTACCTGAAAGAATATAACAGAAATTTGAAATAGTATTTTCAGATTACTATCCTGTATAAAACTTCCTTAAAAGTCATCCCTGAAGGATTACTTTATTTGCTGCTCTGATATGAAAACCCGGGGGGAGACATTTAATAAGACTGAAAGACTTTGCAGTACCAAAATAATTTCCGGCCTTTTTGAAAACGGAAATGTCTTCCATAATTCTCTGCTAAAAGTAGTGTGGGCAAAAAGTCCTGTGGCCCTTCCCGCTCCTGCTCAGGTTGCATTCAGCGTTTCCAAAAGAGGATTCCGGCTTGCCGTAACCAGAAATCTGATAAAGAGAAGGATGAGAGAGGTGTACAGAAAAAATAAAAAATTACTTTATGATTACCTGGCCTCAGAACATATTCAGATAGTATTTGTTGTAATTATCAAAGGAAATTCTGTGCCTGATTATCTGACTCTTGAAAAATCAATGAAGGATATAATCAATAAACTGATTTTTCTTATCAAAAAAAATGAAATAGAATGTTAAATTTATGATAATTGTTTCTTAATCAAAAAGGTTCCCAAATTTTCTTCTTATTTTCGCGCTGCTAATTTTAAGGTTCATTAGTTATGAAAAAGACACGTATCGGTAAAATAATAATTGTCCTTTCTCTTTTAATAGTTACAGGCATAAGCACCGGATTTCTTGTTACACAGGAAACCAGGGATTTCAGGATTGCTAAAAACCTTGATATCTTCTTCTCACTTTTCAGGGAGCTTAACACCTTTTATGTTGATGAGATTAATCCTGATAAATTAATCAAAACCGGCATCGATAATATGCTCAAATCGCTCGATCCTTATACCGTTTACTATCCAGAATCAGAGGTCGATGAATTCACCTTTATGACAACCGGGAAATACGGGGGCATTGGTTCTCTGGTTCGCAGTAATGGCAATTATGTTATTATAACTGAGGTTTACAAGGGTTTTCCTGCTGACCAGGCCGGGATCAAAGCGGGAGATATACTTAAAAAAGTCAATGGGGTGAATCTCAAAGGATTAGTGGCTGACAGTGTCAGCGAAAAATTAAAGGGAAATCCCGGAACTTCTTTGACTCTTACAATTGAAAGAAACGGAAAAGAGGCAGATTATTCGCTTAAAAGAGAAAAGATTGTCATTCCTCCGGTTCCTTATTATGGGATGATAGATTCCAAAACAGGATATATCCGACTCAAAAGTTTCACACAGGGCTGTATCGAAGATGTCAGATCTGCTCTCAGTTCACTTGAGAAAAATAATCCCGAACAAATAATCCTTGATCTCAGGAGCAATCCGGGTGGATTGCTTACAGAAGCTGTTCAGATAGTTAATCTGTTTGTCGATCCCGGAAATGAGGTTGTTTCCACTAAAGGGAAAGTGCAGCAGTTCGATGAGGATTTCAAAACAACAAAACCGGCAATGGATGATAAAATTTCACTGGCTGTAATTATTAACAGAAGTTCAGCTTCTGCCTCCGAAATAGTGGCTGGCGCCATACAGGACCTTGACAGGGGTGTAATTATCGGTCAGCGCTCGTACGGAAAAGGATTGGTACAGATAACACGCCCTCTGAGCTATAACACTCAGCTTAAAGTAACAACCGCAAAATATTATATCCCAAGCGGAAGGTGTATACAGGCAGTCGATTTTTCACATCCCAATGAGGATGGAAGCGTAGGGGTAATACCCGATTCACTAATTTCTGAATTTAAAACAAAAAACGGAAGGATAGTCAAAGATGGTGGTGGCATAACACCAGATGTAAAAGTTTTACCTGAACCACTTAGCCAGATATCAGGAGAACTCTACCTGCGTAACTTTATTTTTGATTACGCAACACAGTATTTCTGGGCTCACCCCGACATTAAAACTCCCGATCAGTTCACATTTACCGATAAGGATTATGCTGACTTTAAAACATTTCTCGTTAACAGGAATTTCAGTTACAAAACAAGCACCGAAGAATCACTCAATGACCTTATAGCCAATGCAAAAAAGGAAAAATATTACGATATTAACAAAGACATTTTTACCACTCTCGAGAAAGATGTTTCACATAGCCTGGATAAAGATCTTACCCTTTTCCGGAATGAAATAACTGAACTTATTGAAGATGAAATAATAGGGAGGTATTTCTATGAGGAAGGGGAGATAAAATGGACCATTAAAAAAGACGATCAGATATCAAAGGCTCTGGAAATACTGAATAATAAAGAAGAATACAGTTCTCTCCTTAAAGGGAAAGAGGGAGCAGTTATTGTCACTAAAAAGGATGATCCTGACCTTCCGAAAACAGAGGTTCCTGAAGTAAAAAAGCACCAGGAACCTGTCTGAAGTCAATGATTTTGTCTCCAGGAATGAGATTTATCATTAAAGATTTCCTTTTTCCATACAGGAAGAGCTTCCTTTATCATTTCCACAGCCCTGGTACAGGCCTGAATTGCCTGTTGCCGGTGGCCGGCTGAAACAAGTACAAACAAAGATATTTCTCCTGCTCTGACAACCCCGGTCGAATGAACAATATCTACCGACCGGACGTCAGTAAATTCCGATAATATTGTTTCCTTGATTTTATCCCCTTCGGTTTTTACCATTCCTTCATATGCAGAATATTCTATAGCAATTACTTTTTTGCCGCTGATTTCGTCCGCCCTGACCTGACCCAGGAAAATCGAATGTCCCCCTGTATCGGTTCTCTTGTTCATTTTTTCAAAATAAAAAGAGATTACATCTTCTTTTATCGGTCCATCCGTAAGAAAGTCGATTCCCATAAAACAGTCTATTTAAGAATAAATACCCTATCCTCCGGCAAAAGGCGGCATGAGAGCCAGTTCATCGCCGTCATTCAGCAAAGGCTCATTATCCAGAATAACATTATTAAGAGAGATCCGGTAACTGTAATGTACAATTTCCGGGAAATCATCCTGAATCCTTAACCTGAGATCGCCAAGTGATCTTACTTCGTTATAGTATTTACAATCACTGCCTGTAACCTCTGCCAGAACTCCGAAAAATAATACTTTTACTTTCATTTTTACCCCCCACCCGGAGCTGTTTTAAAATATGATTCAATACTTAACTCTCCTGTTTTGCCGCTGTGCCCCTGCGCCGTTATACCTTTTAATGTGCCTCAAACCAGTTATTCCCTGTCCCCCAGTCAACTTTCAGCGGTATATCAAGCTTAACAGCATTCGACATCTCAAACAATACTATAGTTTTTAGTTTTTCGAGTTCGGATATCTCAACCTCAAAGATAAGCTCATCATGTACCTGAAGGATCATTTTCGATAAATACTTTTCTGAAATCATCCTGTCATAGATCCTTACCATCGCAATCTTTATAATATCCGCAGCACTGCCCTGAATAGGTGCATTAATAGCATTTCTTTCGGCATTTCCCCTTACCACCTGGTTGCGTGAATGTATATCGCGGAGATATCTTCTTCTTCCGAACATTGTAGTGACATATCCTGTATCTCTCGCCTTCTTTATGCTTTCCTCCATATAGATCTTAACTCCCGGATAAGAGGAGAAATATCCGTCGATGAGGTCTTTTGCTTCTTTCCTCCCTATTGTAAGCCTTTCAGCGAGCCCGAAAGACGATATTCCGTATATAATCCCAAAATTAGCTGTTTTTGCCCTGCTGCGCATCTCCCTCGTCACGTCCTTAATTTCAACACCGAATATTTTTGCCGCGGTGGCAGCATGAATATCATTTCCCGATAAAAAATCGTCTATCATTCCTTTATCCTTGCTAAGATGGGCCATCAGCCTTAATTCGATCTGCGAATAATCGGCAGAAAAGAAAATATAGCCTTTTTCAGGAACAAAGGCTTTCCTGATCTCCCTTCCCCTTTCATCCCTTACCGGGATATTCTGGAGATTCGGGTTATTTGAACTGAGTCTTCCGGTTGAGGCAACTGCCTGGTTGTACGAAGTATGGATTCTTCCCGTTTTTTTGTCCACAAGAAGCGGAAGTGCTTCAACATAAGTTGATAATAACTTTTTAAGACCCCGGTATTCCAATACTTTATTTACTATCGGGTGCTTGCTGGTCAGCCGTTGTAAAATCTCTTCATTGGTGACAAATTGTTTTGTTTTTGTAACTCTGGCATTCTCATCAAGCTTAAGCCTGACGAAAAGAATATCTCCGAGTTGTTTAGGGGAAGAGATATTAAATTCAGTCCCTGCCAGTGAATAAATTTCTTTTTCCAGTGAGATAATATCATCACGAAGATTAACTGTTATCGCCTTCAGATCCTCCAGGTCCAGTTTTACACCGAATCTTTCCATGGCAGCCAATACCCTGATAAGGGGCATTTCAATATCTCTTGCAAGGTCGCCAAGTCCTTCTGATTCAATTCGGGGTTCAAAAACATTCTTAAGCTGGTAAGTCACATCCGCATCTTCCACCGCATATTCTTTGAGCTTATCAACAGCGACGGAACGCATATTTTTCTGGTAGTTCCCTTTTTCTCCTATAAGTGATTCTATATGAACCGGATTATATAACAGATATGTTTCGGAAAGGAGGTTCATGTTATGCCGCATGTCGGGTTCCAGCAGGTAATGTGCAATCATGGTATCGAATAACGGGCCCCTGACTTCAATTCCATAATTAGCCAGAACCTGAATATCATATTTCATATTCTGGCCAATCTTCAGGCATCCCGGATTTTCAAATACAGGCCTTATTATTTCAAGTATTGCCTTAGTCTCCTTTTGTGATTCGGGAAAATGAATAAGGTAACCCGAACCTTTTTCCCAGGAAAAAGATAAGGCAACAAGCTCGGCATCGAGGGAATTTAGACTTGTTGTCTCCGAATCAAAACAGAATTCCTTAAGGTCCTTTATCTTCTTAACAAAATCCTTTAGATCATCATTATTGTCAATCAGGATGTAGTTATGAGGAACATCATCAATTGATGATCTTTCTGTAACCGCAGCTGTCACCTTATCGCCAAACAGTGATCCCTGCTGCGAGTCTGCCTGCGTTATGGTTACCTGCTGTTCCCTTGGTTTTTCTGATTTATCGATTTCAGCCAGTATTTTTGCAGCTACTGTTTTAAATTCAAGCTCATCGAACAGAATTTTTAATTTATCCGGGTCGGGAACTTCCCTTTCAAGAGCAGTTTCATTTAACTCTATCGGTACATTCTGTTCTATTGTTACAAGTTTTTTCGAGAATTCAATCTGTTCCTTATTGTTTTCGATTATTTCCTTGAGTTTCCCCTTCAGTTTGCCGGTATTCCTGAAAAGTTCTTCGATGCTTCCATATTCAGATATCAGTTTCATTGCGGTTTTCGGGCCCACCCCGGGTGCTCCTGGAATATTATCAGCAGTATCTCCCATAAGTGCAAGCACATCAATAACCTGCTCAGGATGCTGAACGCAAAATTCCCTTTTGATGTCGTCCACTCCCCACCTTACAGATTCATTCCCGCTTCGCGACGGCTTGAACATATAAACATTTTCGGATACAAGTTGCGCAAAATCCTTATCAGGAGTCATCATATAGGTTGTGAATCCTTTCAGGGCAGCTTTCCTCGCCAATGTTCCGATTACATCATCAGCTTCAAATCCGGGATAATCGATCACTGGTATTTTATAGGCTTCAATAAGCCTTTTAATATAGGGAACAGCTTTTTTAATATCCTCAGGGGTTTCATCGCGCTGAGCTTTGTAATCCTTGAACATTTCATGCCTGAAAGTTGGTGTCGGGGTATCAAAAACAACAGCGATGTGAGTTGGCTTCTGTTTCTGAAGCACCTCTTCAAGGGTAAGAAGAAACCCGAAAACAGCAGAGGTGTTGAGTCCTTTGGACGTTATTCTCGGATTCTTTATGAATGCATAATAGGATCGGAAAATAAGCGCATACGCATCCAGTAGAAATAGTTTTTTAGATTTATTCTCATTCATAACTGATCTTTCTTTTAACTTTAAGTACTCTGAACTTTAGCTCACTTCAGGCACTATTAATTATCAGCAGCATGCCATTCTGCAAATGAATTTGCTGTTTCATAAAGTTTAAGACTGTGAAGATTTAAACCCTTGGGTAAGCGCGACGAAATTCTTCCTGCAAAATCCAAAACAAGATTCTCACAGGTAGGCTGGTAATCAACCAGGACAGTGTTGCCAAATGCCTTTGTGAATATATCCATCTTTTCCTTATCAAAACTCCTGCTCACCACAAGAGTATGATCAAAGACATTCACAATCTCTTTTTTAACAATGTTTTTCAGATCGGTAAAATCTATTACCATGCCATTCTTCGGATTCCCGGGTTCATCAACCGGTGTGCCTGAAAGTGTCACGAACAGGCGATAAGAGTGGCCATGAACATTCCTGCACGGGCCATCATAATTTAACAGGGCATGTGCCATCTCAAAATGAAACTCCTTTGTTACCCTTATTACTGAAGCCATAATTTTGTCATTAAAATATCACCTGTAAAATTAACTATTAAGGCCGATAAAGGTTTAATCTTTTGACCTTCATTTGCATAATTAAGGTTTTTTAATATATAATTAACCTGAAATAAACCAATAAATACATACCTTTGTTGTTTATAATTGTCTTAATAATAGGGGATAATGGAAGAAATGAGTAGCAGGTTAACTTTCCCTGCGATGTTTAATGAAACATTAAGAAAGTTTGGAAAGAATAATGCTTACGCATTTGTGGGGGAAAAGCCTGTAAGCTTTGAGAGGGTGGATAATGAAATTAAGGCATTAACGGCTTTCCTCGAGAAGATAGGAATCTGTCCGGGCGACAAGGTTGCTGTACTTAGTAATAACATGCCCAACTGGGGTGTGGCTTATTTTTCGATTACATTTATGGGTGCCGTAGCGGTTCCTGTTTTACCTGATTTTTCAAACACCGAGGTAAGCAATGTACTGGAACACTCCGGAGCAAAGGCAATTTTTATATCTTCGTCTTTACTCTCCAGAATTGAGGGATTTAAATCTGAAGTGCTCAAAACAGTTATCAGAATTGAGGATTTCTCCCTGGTCTTTTCAGAAAAAGAGACTGTTAAATTTGATTCTATAGCAAGACCTTTAAAGGATTATGAAGTTGGAGAAGAAGATCTTGCCTCAATAATTTACACTTCAGGGACAACCGGGCGGTCAAAAGGGGTTATGCTTACCCACAGAAATATTTCTTTTAATGCTCAGAAAGGAAGGAAAATCCAGTGGATCGATGAGAACGACCGGTTTCTTTCTGTCTTACCTCTGTCGCATACATATGAAAACACACTTGGATTAATACTTCCAATGCTTTGCGGATCGTGTGTTTACTATCTTAGAAAACCGCCAACACCTGCTGTACTGCTGCCGGCTTTTGCTGAAGTTAAACCTACAATGATGCTCACAGTTCCGCTGATCATCGAAAAGATATATTTCAATAAGATAATGCCGGCATTCAGGGATAAAATGATCCTCAGGATTCTTTATAAAATACCTTTTATAAGGAAAGTTCTTAATGCTGCTGCCGGTAAGAAACTGATCAAAACATTTGGAGGCGAGCTGAAGTTCTACGGCATTGGAGGGGCCAAACTTAACAGAACCGTTGAGCGTTTTCTGATAGAAGCCAAATTCCCGTATGCAATTGGTTATGGTCTTACAGAAACATCTCCTCTTCTTGCAGGATCAGACCCGCAAAAATCCGTGTTTGAATCAACAGGACCAGCAATAGAGGGCATTGAGCTTAAAATAAACAACCCTGATGCCAGAACAGGTGAAGGAGAGATATGGGCTAAGGGACCAAATATCATGAAGGGTTATTACAAAGAGCCGGAAATGACAGGTGAGGTTCTTACTCCGGATGGTTGGTTTAAAACAGGAGATCTGGGAACCATGGATCATAAAAACAACCTTTACATCAAAGGCAGGCTCAAAAACATGATTATAGGCGCCAGCGGAGAAAATATCTATCCCGAAGAGATCGAATCGGTTATAAATAATTTCCGTTTTGTCGCTGAATCCCTGGTTGTCCAGCAAAAAGGAAAACTTGTTGCGCTGGTTCATATTAACATGGAAGAGCTGGAAAAGAAATACCAGACCTTAAAAGAAGATGTAGCCCGCCAGATTGAAGATAAGATTGATGAAATGCTGAACGAATTGCAGGCTTACGTTAACTCACACGTTAACAAGTTCAGCCAGATCCAGAAAATTGTATTACAGCCGGGGCCCTTTCAGAAAACGGCTACATTGAAGATCAAGCGGTTTTTGTATACCTGACCCCCTCTGCCTCCTCTCACCTTCGCTAAAGCTACAGCGAGCTATGCCTTCAAATCTCATGAACTCACCCCCAACCCCTCTCTGCTTCGCAAAGAGGGGAGTACTTATCATTTGACTTGAAGATAATTCTTTAGGCGCGAGGGCAACCCTAATCGCCGTAAGGCGAGTAATGCCTTCAAATCTTTTTCCAAAAAAGATTTGTGGCTGCCCTTTTCTTTGGTTCGTTTCTTTTGGGCAAGCAAAAGAAATGAACATATAGGTTTTGGGCGAACAAAAAATGAACAATGAAACGTGGGCAAAGCTCAAAAACTTAAACCCACCCCTACCTCTCCCAGGAGGGGAATCTTAGAGACAGCCACCTTTGGGGGGGTGAGGGGGTATTTACCCCATAGCCTGTTTGAATCTCTTATTTACCTCATCCCAGTTAACCACATTCCAGAATGCTTCGATATATTCCGGCCTTCTGTTTTGATATTTAAGGTAATAAGCATGCTCCCATACATCAATTGTCAGCAGTGGAGTGCCCTTTACCGGGGAAATGTCCATAAGAGTATTATCCTGGTTCGGAGTGCTTCCAATTGCGAGGCTTTTATCCGGAGCCATATATAACCAGGCCCATCCGCTTCCAAAACGCGTCTTGGCAGCAGTGTTAAAAGTATCCTTGAATTTATCCATCGAGCCAAAAGCTTTTGTGAGGGCTGATGATAATTCCGGTGAGGGACCTTTTGAGCCTGTACCAAGATTATTCCAGAATAAACTATGATTATAAAATCCGCCCGCATTATTCCTTACAGCATCCGTTTGTTTTGACACCGATGCGAAAATATCAGGTAATGACATGCTTTCCAGAGCAGTACCTTTTATTGCGTTTATAAAATTCGTATAATAGCCTCTGAAATGTTTGTCGTAATGGATCTCCATTGTCCTTGCATCGATATACGGTTCAAGAGCATTATAAGCATAAGGCAGGGGGGGAAATTCGGGCAAGGCCGCACTTTCATTCCCGGAAGCTTTACTCATACTGCCGTCACTGGCAAGTACGTTTGAACCGACATAGGCAGCTGCTGTTGCCACCCCAACTGACTTGAGAAATTTTCTTCTTTCCATAATTTGTGTTTTTATTTTATTAACACATACGAGCCCGTCTTTGTTCATATTAAGTTACAAAATTCAAGGGATTGTCATGTTTTTTTACATATTTGAAATGAGTCCTGAAAAAATTCATACTTTTATGGATGTTAATTATTGAAGTTCACATTAGTTATAACCTTGTTAATAGTCAGGAAACATAATTGAACTTCCATCCTAACCCTAATTGCACTGGTATATGAAAAAAATGACTACTATCGGCAGAATTCTTTTTGCAATTCCATTTGCAATTTTCGGAATAAATCATTTCCTGATGACAGATTATTATGTCGGCATGCTTACATCTTTTATCCCGCTGGGAGCGTACACGATAATACTGACTGGAATTATGCTTATTGCAGCAAGCATAAGTATTATATCAGGAAAATTTGTAAAACTTTCTACATTATTGCTTGCAATATTGCTCTTCCTGTTTATTGTTACCATCCATGTCCCTCACCTTTTCAGCGATACAGATAAGACAGCGACAATTATTGCGCTTCTTAAGGATATATCTCTGATGGGAGGTTCGTTAATGATAGCAGGCATATATTCAGAAAAGGATAAATAGTTCCTGAATTTCCTGAATTGAAATATTTTTATCTTTATAAACACATAAATTCCTTATTATTCCCATGAATAGATTAAAACTGTTTTTAATAATTTTTCTCTCTCTGACCAGCATTAAATTATTTTCACAGGCAACTCTGTATAATCAGCAGATGCAGGTTGGCTTTGATGAAAAGCAGGGACAATATGCCGATCTTAATGTAAAAGTTGTTAATGAGGCAGGAGATACGGTTCTGTTAAAAGATGTAATCAATAAACCGACAATTCTTAACCTGGTTTATTATCGGTGTGCAGGTACCTGCAGTCCACTGATGTTCGGGATTTCTAAATTCATTGACGATATGGATCTGCAACTGGGTAAGGATTATGAGGTTGTTACCATCAGTTTTGATCCGTCAGAAAAAATTAATCTTGGTATTAACAAAAAAGCCAGCTACATAAGCCTGATGAAGAAAAAAGAGGAGGCAAAAAACTGGCTTTTCTTTGTATCTGACAGTGCTGATATTGCCAGACTGACCAAATCTGTTGGTTTCAACTATGAAAAGGTAAACGATCAGTTTGTACATCCTACAGGTCTGATTGCTCTTGCCGCTGATGGAAAGATTGTGCGTTACCTGAGGGGAATTGACTTTCTTCCCTTTGATATTAAAATAACACTTGTTGAGGCAGCTAAAGGGAAAATAGGTCCAAGTATAAACCGTCTTCTCGCAGTTTGTTATGGATATGACAGCAAAGGGAACCAGTTTGTCTTTAATGTTACCAAGGTTTCAGCAATAGTTATATTATTCATAGTGATCGTGGTATTTTTAGTTCTGGCCCTTTCGAGGCTGAAAATTAGAAAAAAAGTTAATAAATGAATGCTCAGAAAGATATTGCAGAACCCAGTTATCTGGAGTATAAAGGAAAGTATAAAGGCATTTTTGCCTGGATATTTTCCACCGATCATAAGAGGATAGCATTACTTTACCTTTTTTCCATACTCACATTTTTTGGAATCGGAGCCACCCTTGGTTTATTAATGAAGATTGAGCTTATTGCCCCGGGTAAAACCATTATGGATGCACAAAGCTATAATGCCTTCTTTACCCTTCATGGAATCATAATGATCTTCGCTGTTGTGATTCCCGGATTACCTGCAGTTTTCGGCAATTTCCTCTTACCTATTATGATCGGAGCAAAAGATGTCGCGTTTCCAAGAATAAACCTTCTTTCCTGGTACCTTTACGTTACAGGCGTTACTCTTGTAGTGATCTCTCAGTTTGCCGGACAGGGACCTCCGGATACCGGATGGACGTTTTATGCCCCATACAGTTTCAGAACTACCGGCACAATGCTTCCTGCAGTATTTGGAGCATTTGTCCTGGGATTTTCTTCAATTCTTACAGGATTGAATTTCCTGGTCACGATTCACAGGATGCGCGCTCCCGGTATGACATGGCTAAAAATGCCCCTATTCCCCTGGACTCTCTATGCAACTGGATGGGTACAACTACTTGCCACTCCTATAATCGGCATTACTCTTTTAATGATCGTCGCAGAAAGAACATTACATATCGGATTCTTCGATCCTACTCTGGGTGGCGATCCTCTTCTTTATCAGCATCTGTTCTGGACCTATAGTCATCCGGCCGTATACATTATGATACTGCCTGCCATGGGTGCAATATCTGAGATCATCACAGCTTTTTCCCACAAGACAATATTCGGTTACAAATTTATGGTTGCCTCTGTCCTTGCAATTGCCTTTGTGGGTTATTTTGTATGGGGACACCATATGTTCACTTCAGGAATGAGTGGTACAGCTCTTTATACATTTTCTCTTCTTACATTTATCGTAGCCATCCCCAGTGCAATAAAAGTATTTAACTGGATATCTACCATGCATCAGGGTTCAATTGACCTTCAAACTCCGTTTTACTGGGCCATGGCTTTTATCTTTGTCTTTATGATAGGCGGTTTTTCAGGCCTTATCCTTGGTTCACTTGCTGCTAATGTGCACCTTCATAATACCCACTTTGTAGTTGCCCATTTTCATTTTATCGTATTCGGAGGAACCGGATTCGCATTTTTTGGCGCTATGCATTACTGGTTTCCGAAAATCACAGGAAGAATGTATGATAAAACATGGGCTAATATAGGCCTGGTGATCTTTTTTATAGGGTTTATCACATTATATGGTCCTATGTTTTACCTGGGATTTAAAGGCATGCCCAGGAGATATTTTGATTACGATGAGATATTCCATGCCGGAAATATTGTTTCATCAATGGGGTCATTGGTGCTTTATTCCGGATTGGCAATTATCATAATAAACCTGTTCGCATCATTAAAAACCGGGGCTAAGGCCAATTCAAATCCATGGGGTGGAAAAACCCTGGAATGGACGATTCCCTCGCCTCCTCCTGTGGAGAATTTTGAAGAAATACCAGTAATAACCCATGGACCTTACCACTATCAATGAATATGGCAGCTGATACTCATCGCGACGATTTGGCATCGAAAACAGGAATGTGGTTATTCCTATTTACAGAAATGCTGTTATTTGGAGGTCTGTTTGTCGTTTATACAGTTTACCGGTATAGAAATCCGGAAGCATTTCACCTTGCTGCAAAAGAACTGAGCGTTTTTATCGGCACTCTTAATACTATTATTCTTCTGACCAGCAGCGCGACAATAGCAATGTCTATCACTGCCATACAGAAGAATAACAAAAAACTGGCACTTGTACTGGCCGGAATAACAATCCTTTTGGGACTGGCTTTTCTTGTAAATAAATATTTTGAGTGGGGTGAGCATATAAGGGAACAAATCTATCCGGGATCTTCTGTTCTTGCCTTACGCGGCCAGGGCGATGTTCTTTTTTATGGCCTTTACTTTTTTATGACCGGACTTCATGCATTGCATATAATTATCGGTCTGGTCTTTATAGGAATCGTTACAGGAAAAATTACCCGTAATAAAATTACTTTTGATAATTATGTTTTACTTGAAAATAGCGGACTATACTGGCATCTGGTTGACATGATATGGATTTTTCTGTTCCCGCTGTTTTACCTTATCACATAAAATCACGCGCAAAAATGGACAACGAAAAAACTCATATAATCCCTTACAAGACAATTCTTTATGTCCTGGCGTTGTTAATAACATTAACGCTAACATCGGTTGCTGTCACGCAGATCTACCTTGGTACACTGACAGTAGCCATTGCTCTTGTAATAGCATGCATTAAGTCGTCATTTGTGCTGCGCATCTTTATGCATCTTAAGTTTGAGAATAAAATCTATATCTTGGCTGTTGTTGCTGTTGTTCTGGTTCTATGCTTTGTAATTATATTAACACTACTGGATTACCTATACAGATAAATAGTATGTACTCAACCACTGGAATTGATCCTTCAAATTTTGTTTCTAGTTTCAATAGATCATTTTACTTTATTGCAGGTATTTCATTATTGCTTCTTACAGGGCTGACCCTAGTGATGCTCTATTTTGTTTTCAGGTATAACAAGAAGAAGAATAAGGTAGCCATCCAGAACGAAGGAAACACCACATTGGAGATTATCTGGACCGTCGTTCCCATAATTCTTGCTCTTGCAATGTTCTATTTTGGCTGGGAAGGATGGAAACCCATGAGAAACGCACCCAAGGATGCAATTAACATTACCAGTGTAGCCAGGATGTGGAACTTTTCATTTCAATATGAAAATGGCACCCAGAGCCCCGATCTAATTATTCCGGTTAACAGGCCTGTTAAAATAAATCTCGTTTCCCTCGATGTGATACACAGCCTTTTTATTCCTGCCTTCAGGATTAAATCTGATATGGTTCCGGGCAGAGAAAAAATGATGTGGTTTTTGCCGGAAAAAGTAGGAGAATACGACCTTTTTTGCGCTGAATATTGCGGACTTCAACACTCTTACATGAATTCAAAAGTAAAGGTTCTTTCCAAAGAAGACTATGACAAGTGGTACGCAGATACTTCAAAAGTAGTCACCACAGCAGCAGCTACAGTTCCAGGCGCGCCCGGACTGGCAATACTGAAAGCACAGGGCTGCAATGCCTGTCATTCTTCTGACGGCAGTAAGATCGTCGGTCCTTCCTATCTAAATCTTTATGGGGAAAAACAGGTTGTAATGCGCGACGGGAAAGAGGTAACCCTTACTGCAAATGATGAGTATATTAAACGGTCTATTTATGATCCGAACCTTGAGATCGTTAAAGGATATCCAAGCGGATTGATGCAAAGTTATAAATCAACTTTGACAGATGACGATATCTCCAAAATAATAGAATATCTGAAAACTCTTCATGATAAGTAATTCAGAAAACAAGCTTAAATATTACCTGGAACTAAGCAAGCTTAAAATTATGATTCCGGTCGGTCTTACAGGATTCACCGGATATTTTCTTTTTAGTCCCTTTCTGTCATTCAGAATAATTCTTGTAACCACAGGGATTCTCCTGCTTGCCATCTCGGCCTCCATTCTTAACCAGATACAGGAAGTGGATTTAGACAGTAAGATGAACCGGACACAGAACAGGCCTATTCCATTGCGCAAGATTGATATTAAAGAGGCTTTTATATTCTTTATGTTAAGTTTCATTGCAGGCATGCTGGTAATATATGCTTCCGGGAATTTAAAAGCCATGATCATCGGCTTTATAACAATTTTTTGGTACAATGGAATTTATACATATTCCAAGAGACTTACTGCGTTTGCTGTCGTTCCCGGTGCGGTAACCGGTGCTCTTCCCCCGCTTATAGGCTGGGTGGCAGCCGGTGGAGGAGAGTGGGATAAACCTATCATATTTCTTGAATTTCTTCTTTTTACAGGCCAGATACCCCACTTCTGGTTACTTATACTGAAATACGGAGAAGAGTATAAAGAGGCCGGGGTACCAAGTCTTACCGGAATATTTACACGTGCCCAGATTAACAGACTAACCTTTACATGGGTTGTATTCTCAACTGTTGCGGCACTATTTCTTTGTTATTTTAAGATCATCAGTAACTTACCGGTCACAATCGTACTGATAATAGCCTCAGTTGTCCTGGTCTGGCTTTTTTCTGACCTTGTAAGAATGAAGACAATAGAAAATAATTATAAAAAATATTCGAGGCTTCTCGACTTTTACTTTTTGCTGATCCTCCTCCTCCTGATATCCGACAAGATAATATCATGATCAGAACCGGTGATTTATGCTCTCTTCGAGGTAAGGATGATTGTGAGGCATTATTTTAGCTTTGCTGAGGGTAGTGGCCACCACCAGTGCAAAAAGTCCCGCATATCCAAGGAAAATGCCTGCAGCGACCCATCCAAATTTAAGTATTCCTGTTGTTCCCGGAATGACCTGTACAAAAAGATCAATATACTGCCCTATGATCATAAATATTATAACAAGGATTATTGTCGTCATATTCCTGCTGGTTTTGACAGGCAGCAGAACCATGAAGGGAACCGCCCAGTTAAGCCCTATTTCCAGGAAAAACATTACTTTCCAGCCATGCTGCCAGCGAATAAAGAAGTAGGATGTTTCTTCGGGAATATTTCCATACCATATAATCATGAACTGGGCAAACCAGAAATATCCCCACACAATGGAAAGCATGAAGATATACCTTGCAAAATCATGCAGGTGAAATTTATTTAAGAACGGAAAGTATCCTCTTTTATGCAGAATAAATACAATCAGCGCAAGTATTGAGATACCGTGCAAAAAGGCTGCTACCAGATTCTTTAAAGCAAAAATTGTGCTGAACCAGTGATTATCTATAGACATAATCCAGTCTAATGCAGCTATGGAAAAGGTTATGGCAAAAATGAAGATGAGTATTTTTGAATAGAGTTCGCTTTTCGCGAATAAATGCATAATGCTTTCCTGATCATCCTGTTTTAACTGATCCTCCTTAAGTGATATCTTTCTCAGGATTCTGATAAAAATAATCCATAAAGCAAAGTAGATAATCATCCTGATAAAGAAAAAGGGAACATTAAGAAAAACCGATTTATGTTGCAGTATCGGATCGAGGGCGACAGCTTTTTTATCCGACCAGTGATAAATGTCATTCATCCCGAAAAAGAGAAGCAGGAAAAAGACTGCCGCAAAAGGTATATACGACATCATTGCCTCAGGTACTCGCAGAAAAGCCGATGACCAGCCTGACTGAGAAATCTTCTGAATAACAAAAAAGAATGCTCCCCCCATTGCCAGTGAGAAAAAGTAATAATTCACCAGCAGGTAATGCGACCATGCCAGCTGGTGATCGGTGACTAAACCATAAATGAAACTACCTGCTCCTACGGCAATTAAGAGTATGGTGATTATTTTGAAGTTAGCGGAAACGGTTGTTTGTTCCTTCATTACTTGTTTCCCCCCTCTTTAATATTTGAATTACTCATAGACTCTTCCTGAAGTTGCCTTATGTACAATATCAGCTTCCATCTGTCCTCGGGTCTGATCTGTGACCCGTGTGCTCCCATTGCCCCAAACCCCAGAGTAATGGAGTGATATATCTCTCCATCCTTAAGATCAACAGCCTCCTTCGCAACCAGCGACCGGGGTTTTACCGGATATAACCCGCTTTTATAAAGATGACCATCACCTTCTCCTCCTGCACCATGGCATCCGATACAGAAAGTGGAATATACTTCCTTTCCCCTGCCTAGCAGCTCGTTGTTCGGCAAATAGGGATTAGTCAGTTCTTTCCCGGCTTGTATGCGCGATTCTGCATTAATTGTATATTCAAAGGGAGTGAATCCCCGGGGAATGGTTCCCGCAGGAGGCACCCTCATCGTCATCCCGTCTTTAAAATTCGGATTTTTAGTAAAGGTCTCATAAGCAGTAGAATAAAACATATCCGGGAAATAATCCCAGCCTGGATTATTCCTGTCCCTGTTGCAGCCGGCGATAATCACTGAAAAAAGGACCAGACTTACTGCTATATAATTTTTTCCAAACATATCGCTTTTTTCATTCGTTAATGCTTTCGAATTCCTTATCAAGTACTTCTATAGCTCCCTGGTCTTTCATAAGACTCCCCGCCTTTCCGGCTTTTGTCATATCCCTGTCATCAGCGTCAATAACTATTACAAATTTGTCGTTGGTTGCTCTGCGATCAAATATCGTATTATCACGACCCGGAAATAGTTTCGACCTTGCAGAGAAGAGAGCCAGACTTAAAATCGTAACCGTAAGAATTGTAAGAATAATAGTAACAACGATAAAGGAGGGGAATGAGTTAAATGGCTTGCCTCCATAAACAATAGGCCAGTCAATAACTGAAGTATAATAAAGAAATGCCAGGGTTGCCACAATTGCAAAAAGTCCGAAAAAATAGGCAGCTGTAGGCAGTCTTGACCTGCGCTTAAGTAAATGAAATACTTCATGAATAGGATATGGTGTAAATACATCATATATCATAAATTCCTGCTCATTTAATGATCTGAGGGAAGAAAGAAATTTTTCCTCCTCGTCGAAAATGCCTATTTTAAAACTTCTTGCCATAACCCGGTCATTTTAATCCTCAATTTTGCTCCCGATATGTGCCACTCCTTTCAGTTCGCTTATAGCCATCATTGGAATATACCGCATGAAAAGCAATACTCCCACTCCGAATAGTCCTACTGTGCCGGCAAATACGCCAATATCAATTACAGTAGGGGTATATGAAACCCAGTTTGACGGCAGAAAATCCTTAGTCAGAGAGGTAATAACAATGTTAAATCTTTCCAGCCACATACCTACATTAATGGAAAGTGAGACAAACAGCAGCCCCATCCAGTTTCTCCTCATCTTTTTGAACCAGAACAACTGCGGGATAAGGGCATTGCAGACAACCATTCCCCAGAACTGAATTTTATAATCGCCGGTGATCCTGTTCCTGAAAAATGTAAACATTTCATATTCATTGCCCGAATACCATGCTACAAATACTTCGGTAAGATAGGCAGTTCCCATTATCAGCGATATGAAGATCAGGATCCTTGCAATGGCATCCATATGGTTATCGGTGATGTAATCTGTAAGCTTGTAAACCTTCCTTATGATTACCATGAGTGTCATAACCATCGCAAATCCCGAAAAAATAGCCCCTACCACGAAGAATGGAGGGAAAATTGTTGAATGCCAGCCTGGTTCAATACCAACAGCAAAGTCAGTTGCAACTATTGAGTGAACTGAAACCACAAGCACGGCGGCTATTCCTCCAAGGACGAAACTCAGCGATTCATACCGTATCCAGTGCCGGCTCGAACCGGTCCATCCAAGACTGAAGAAACCATAAAGCGTCTTTCTGATCTTTGAAATCGTTTTATCGCGTATTGTGGCCAAATCAGGCAACATCCCGAGATACCAGAATGAAACCGAAATTAACAGGTAGGCTGTAATGGCTGTAAAATCCCAGAAAAGTGGGGAGTTGAAATTTACCCATAAGGGTCCGCGGGTGTTCGGATACGGAAAAATATAGAAGGCAAGCCAGATCCTTCCCATGTGCAGGGCAGGAAACAATGCAGCCGATATTACCGCGAAAACAGTCATGGCTTCGGCAGCCCTGTTAATTGATGTTCTCCATCTCTGCCTGAGAATCAGAAGGAAAATTGAGAATGCCGTGCCTGCATGCCCTATCCCGATCCACCAGACAAAATTTACAATAGCCCATCCCCATGCTACGGAATTGTTAACCCCCCATGTTCCAATTCCTTTATAAACAGTAATATAAATGCAATACGCCCCAAAAACTGCAGCAGCCGAAGCAAGTCCGAAAGCTAAAAACCACCACATTCCGGGACTCACATCCATAGGGTTAATTACGTCCTCAGTAATCTGACCAAGTGTCTTATTCCCTTCAATCAGGGGACCTCTGATTTTCCTGTTATACATCGATTACCTTATGATTATTTATGTATTTAGTTTCTCATCATTCCTGACTTTGGTCAGATACCCGATTGAAGGAAGTGTATGCAACTCTTCAAGCAGGTTGTAACGTCTCGGATCGGCGTACAGCTTCGACACTTTGCTTTTCTCATCATTCAGGTTGCCAAAAACGATAGCTTCTGAAGGACATGCCTGCATACAGGCAGTCTTTATCTCATAATCAGCAATCGTCCTGTTTTCAAGTTTCGCCTGCAATTTCTTTTCCTGAATACGCTGAACACATAAAGAACATTTCTCCACCACACCTCTCTCCCTTACCGTTACATCGGGATTCAGTACCATTTTGCCAAGATCCGATGCGGAATTAAAATCAAATGCTTTATTATTGGTGTAGCGATACCAGTTAAACCTTCTTACTCTATAAGGGCAGTTATTAATACAATATTTGGTTCCGACACATCGGTTATAGGTCATCTGGTTCAGTCCTTCGCTACTATGGTTTGTGGCCGATACGGGGCAGACATTTTCACAAGGCGCATTATCGCAATGCTGGCATGCAAGAGGCTGAAAGTAGACCTTGGGATCATCGGGAGTATCTGAATAGTATCTGTCTATCTTTATCCAGTGCATTATCCTCTTGCGAATGACCTCATCTTTCCCTACAACCGGGATGTTATTCTCAGCCTGGCAGGCTATAACACAGGCATTGCATCCGACACACGAATTAAGGTCTATTGAAACGCCCCAGTGAAACCCATCATATTTCACGTCAGGATACAAAGTATCATGCGATTTTTCAAATTCTTCATGCAGCTCATTTCCTGATGATGGATTATTCCTATACTCACTCAGAACAGTTTCCCTTACTATGGGTCGTCCTTCCATTGAATAATGTTCCTGTGAAAGGGCTAGTTTTGTCTGTTTAAGAGTGTTCTCAACTTTGTCTGTGTCAAAATTAAAGAGCCTGTTCCCGTTGCTTATTTTTATAAACGGATATAGATTAACACCTACATTATTGCATACAGGGCCTGAATTTGTGTGCCCGTAACCAAGAGCTGCGGAAATGGTGCCCTCAGCCTGGCCGGGCTGAATAAAAGCCGGAAGTATAAGGCCTTCAGCCAGCTTAACCAGCGATCCCGTCTGCAGATTTAGTTTTTCCGCATCACTTTTTGAAATTGCTGCAACGTTCTCCCAGCACTGACGCGAAACAGGGTCCGGTAATTCCATCAGCCACGGGTTGTTTGAATGCATCCCGGTTCCAAGTGACACACTTTCGGTAATATCAACTTCAAATCCTTCTGCATGTACTACGGCCGGAGCTTTAAACGCCTTAATCAATCCTTCTTTCTGAAATGACAAGGGTTTACCTGCTGTTACCTTGTAGCTATATACACCATTACCCAGTACTGTATTCCAGAATTTCCCGGAATCGGAAAAACCGGAAGAAGGGTAATAGGATTTTTGCCAGTTTGCAATCAGGTAATCGTGATAAACCATAGTATTTCCCGACCATTTCAATAATGAATCCTGAAATTGACGGGTGTCAAAAATCGGGGATATACACGGCTGACTCAAAGTGAGCTGTCCGGGAATAATCTCAGCATCATCCCACAATTCAAGAAAATGATTAACAGGACATTCATATTTGCATTCCCCAACCGTTTCATTCATCCTGTCCGACATGTTTACTGTCAGTTCTGTGCTTTTTAAGCCGGTAAGAAATTTATTTGCATCGGGGTAATCATATACAGGATTGACATTATACATCAACAGGGCTTTGACATTTCCATTATTCAGGTCGTTTACGAGCCCATCCATCTTACTGTCAATACCTGACGCAATATTGAGATTATTATTCAGGTCAATACATTCCGTGTAGCTGTCCAAAAGATTATTTATTCCATTTACAATGATCTGGATCTCAACATTATTTGTCCCCGATACGACTATTGATTTTCCTTTAGATGCAATCAGCTTATCAGCAAGATCAGCAAGGTCCTCTTTAAAAGGAATGCCGGGGAATTTCTCTGCTCCCGTTTTATCAGCAATTTTATTGTACAGGTCAACAAGCAGGATCTTCTCTTCAGAAGGCCTGATTTTCTTTCTGATATCTGCATTTGCTCCGGTAAGGCTCATCCCTGATTCGAAATGAATATGCTTCACCATATCTTTTTCTCCATTATCAAGCTTTCTTCGGGCTGCATATCCCGGAATAAAATGAACAGGAGCTATCCATGTTCCAAGAAAATCTGCATTTACAGAAACCACAACAGAGGCATTCTCAAAATGATAATCCGGAATTACAGGTTTCCCGAAGCAAATATCATTGGCTTGCAGTATAGCTGAATAAGATATGGCATCATATTGAACCCATTTAAAATTTCTGAACCTGCCCCCGAATTCATTTATAAGCCTGATAGTTGAAGGAGAAAGAATACTTGAAGTGAGCAGGACAATCCCGCCTCCCTGCGAATTTATTTCAGCCAGACCGGCAATTATCTTTGCATCAATTGAATCCCATGAAACCTGATTACCGTCTTCAGATGGTGATTTCAGACGTGTATCATCATAAAGGCTTAATACGGAGGCCTGCACCCGGGCTGTGGTTCCTTCTTTATTAAATGAGCATAGAGAATTGCCTTCGATCTTAATCGGTCTTCCGTCCCTTGTTTTTACAAGAATACCTGAATATTCATGGCCGTCAAAATAACTCGACGCATAATAGAGAGCCTTGCCGGGCGTAATTTCAGGAGGCTGCACAACATATGGCAATGCATTAAGAACAGGTCGTTTACAACTTGCAAGAACAGCTGCTGAAGCAAAACTAAATCCCAGAACTTTCAGAAAATCTCTCCTTGAAGTACCTCTTCTGACAAAATCACTTCCCAATAATTCAAGAATCTGATCATCATTCGATGCCTCGCTATTTTCATCATTAAAGGGAATAAGACCATCAAATTCTTCCTGATCTTTCCGGTTTTTTTTCATAATTCAGCACTTTTCCAAAATTCCTTTGTTAATAATGGCATTTCATACATTCTGTTCCACCAAGCATACCGACAGAAACACTGTCAATCTCTCCTTTTTTTATTCTGGCTGCCAGATCCTTGTATTCCGAATAAAATTTATTGCTGTGAATATTAAGTTTTTTAGTCCTGTGACAATTAATGCACCAGCCCATTGACAGATCACTCACCTGTCTGATTATATCCATTTTTTCAACATCACCATGACATTCCTGGCACTTCAGACCTCCCGCGCCCACATGCTGTGCATGACTGAAAAACACATGATCAGGCAGGTTATGCACTTTAATCCATTCAATAGGTGTTTTGTTTTCGTAAGCATCGATTATCCTGGATATTTCAAAAGCCCCTGAACGGGTTCCGTTTCGTACCATCAGGTGGCAATTCATACATACATTTTCGGGAGGAATACCAGCGGTTTTGCTGAAAGGTGCATAACTATGACAATAGATACATTCCGTCTGGTTCTGACCGGCATGAACAGCATGAGAAAATTTCACAGGCTGAACCGGTGCATAATCTTTTGAACGGCCCAGGGCTATGGCATCTACAACGAGAATTTTGGTAACTATAAATGCTGAAGAAAGAAAAATAATATAATTAATCCACCGGTGTTTTATCCTTTTTGTGATGATAAGATCCGTAATTGACAGCAGAAACAGCAGAGAGGCAATGATAAATAACAGAAGATTTGTAATTACCGGCTTTTTTTGTTTCATGCCTATATCAACCAGCCTGTCCATATAGGCCTTTATCATCATTATGTCTTCCGGGGTAAGCTGAAATCCTTTATGCACCTGCGACATTTTAATCCCTGCAGGACTGAGTAACACTTTGCTTAAATCCAGCGCGCTTTTCACGAGGTATTTTCTGGAAATTTCCAGTGCATCGGGATTCCAGTTCATGGTATCAGATACGGTTGTATAGTGACATGCGGAACAATTAACTGATTTATTGCCAACATAAACCAGCCCGTAAAAAAGCCTTTCGCCTCGTATAAGTTCTTCTGCAGTGAAAGTTCTGGGTTTATAAAGGCTTGAATCATCTGCCTGTACATTGTTTGAACGGCCGGGAATAAAAATGCCTGTCAACAGAATCGCGAGGAGTAAATATTTAAACTTTTCTAAACGAAAAAAGTTACACGATAATGGAATATCATCGAGAATAATATGCATAAACGCCAGAATTTAATCTAAATTTCCCTGCCAATCCTACCAGACTCAAAAATATGAAAATGATCAAATAATTTGTTATAAAACTGATATTTATTCAATTCTTTCAAATATATCAATAAAGATAAAAAAATCTGTCAGTCTCTTTTTATCCGAACAAAAAGAATTTAATGAAATTTTTAGGGGATTCCTCATTTCTCACGCTTTGCGTGATCATTCGGAATGAGGGATCTCCAACTCTTAACCCTCATGCCACTTTATAAACTTTGTTATTGGCTTTAGCGCTGAATCTCCCTCTTTTAATGGGACAGTAATAATAAATATATAATAATTGAGAGATTATTCATACCCGACTTTCTATCTTTGCATTTAACCTGTTAGATAATTTTTACGGAATATTATCGTTTAATTTTTAAACTAACTTATAACATTATGAATAAAATTCTTTCCGTTGCACTTATACTTATCCTCTCTTCCCCCTTTTTTAACGGTTGCAAAAAGAAGAAGGATATTGGTGAAGCCCCTGTGTTGCCACCAACTGAGTCCATGACTATTGATTTCAGTAATTTTTTAAGTCAGAAGAAATCGCTTGAGGTGGTTCCCGGCCAGAAAGGCACAGAAAACAGCAACTGGGAATATGCAGCTACTGTTGCCGGTATCTGGAGACTGATAATCAATACAACGCTTGTCATACCGGTAGTGTCCTTTGAACTGGCTGTTAACCAGGAGCCGGTATATTTATCCAATCAAACCTGGCAATGGAGTTACAATGCCACTATTGCAGATGTTGTATATAAAGCCAGATTAACAGGACAGATTCAGTCATCCAATGTTGCCTGGAAGATGTACATTACCAAGGAAGGATCTTATACTGATTTTCTCTGGTTTGAGGGTACTTCTAAACTTGACGGGGCCGGTGGCCAGTGGATTCTTTACCAAAGCAACCTAAACCCTGTCACCCTTCTTCAGATTGACTGGACTAAATCCGGTGATTCAATAGGTACCATAAAATATACTTATATTAAATCTTCAGATCAATTCCAAAACAGCTATATTGAATATGGTTTAACGACAAGCACTTTAAACGCTTATTATTCAATCCATTATTACAATGGTGTCAAATTCTCGGATGTTGATGTTGAGTGGAACACCCTTACTCACGAAGGACGGATTAAAAGTCTTGATTACCTCGGAGATACAAATTGGTATTGCTGGGATTCCAACAGGTTGAATGTAACCTGCCCCTGATGATTCAATAAACGTTAATTGATATATATTGTAGGGACGTTGCATGCAACGTCCCTTTTTATATCCAGATTTTTCTATGTTCATTTTTTGCTCGCCCAAATCCTTCATGTTCATTTGGCTTCGCCGAGCTCGCGGAAGTGAACTTATATCTAAAGTATTTGCTTTAAGGCCACTCGGTTCACACCATTTCCGGGTTGCTCTCGCGCCTAAAGAAGAAAAGTTGGTCATTTAATCAAAATGGTTTAATATCCCCCTCCCTTATTGTTTAAGAAGGTCAAGGGAGTTATTGTTTTTGAAGTCAGAACATTTGAACAAACGAAGTCAGAATGCAGAAGTTTATTTCAGTTCTGACTTCGCTGTTCGTTTGTTCTGCGTTCTTAATTCTGTTTTACATTAGGTGTATTAGCTCCTCTGGGGGGGGGGTTTGGGGGGTGAAAAAAGGGGGGATGTCAGCTTCGCTGACAGGGGGATATCTATCCCCCAATAATATTTAAATGTATTTTATTTTGTTTTTACAATTAAATGATTTTACTTTGCAATACAAAGTACTTTTATATTTATAACATGGAGAGTAAACAGAATTATTACGATGACCTGAAAACAATCAAAAAAATAATGGAGGAGTCTTCCAGGTTTCTCTCATTAAGCGGATTGTCGGGAATATTTGCCGGTTTAACAGCACTTATCGGCGGAGCAGTTGCCTATATTGTCTTTCTGAAAAACAACTTTCTCGATAATGGGGAATTCTTCAGAAACTTATCCGACAGGGAGCTGAATACCCTGAAACTACAGCTTTTTTCTGATGCTCTTATCGTACTGATATTGGCAATTGGTATATCCTTATACTTTTCATACAGAAAATCTGTGCGTCACGGGCTTAAGATATGGACTCCGGTATCAAAGCGTTTGCTTACCAGCCTTATTGTCCCGCTGCTTACAGGAGGAATATTGATCATTATAATTTATGTTAAAGGCCAGTGGCAACTTATTATACCTTCAATGCTTATATTTTACGGGCTCGCGCTGGTAAATGCCTGTAAATTTACTTATAATGAACTCTTTTATATGGGCCTTATTGAAATATGCACAGGTCTGGCAGCTGCTGTTTTTCCTGAATATGGGATCTTATTCTGGTGTTTTGGATTCGGGATTCTGCATATATGCTACGGACTGTTTATGTATAGAAAATACGAAGGATGAAAATTGCAATTTCAAGCTTAAATAAACTATTCGAAAACAGGGTGCGCCTGGGTATTATGTCCGTCCTGATGGTAAATGATACTTTTGATTTCAACAGTCTGAAAGAGGCCCTGGGCGTTACTGATGGAAATCTTGCAAGTCATTTAAAAGCCCTGGAAGAGAATAATTTAATAAAAGTAAACAAGCAATTTATCGGCAGGAAGCCCAACACAAGCTATTCCGTCACTCCGGATGGTGCCCGGTCATTCAGGCTTCATCTTAAAGCTCTTGAAGAAATAATTAAATCACAATAATTTTTTTACCATTTCACTTTGTGACACAAAGTAAAACCATAAATATCTGTAACCATGAAAATTGAAATCAGCGACAACAAGAAATGGCATCAGTCTTTAACTGTAAAGATTATGCTTTTGGGGGTACTGGGAGTTTTTTTGCTGATACCCCTTGAGATGATAAAATCCATCATAAAGGAGAGACAGAAAAATTCCGAAGACGTAAAAAAAGAAATTGCCTCCCAGTGGGCGGGACCTCAAAACATAACAGGACCGGTGCTGAACATTCCCGCTTGGATATATCCTTCAAGGAAAGATGCAGAGCCTTATAAAACGATATTTCACATAATGCCCGAAACATTAAATATTACAGGGAATATAAATACCGAAACGAGGCACAGGAGCATTTATAAGGCGGCTGTCTATTCAGCTGACCTTAGTCTCACAGGAGATTTTCTTATACCGGAAATGAATACCGGGGAAAGAACCGAAATCCTCTGGGATGAAGAATACTATTCCGTAGGCATAAGTGATAATCGCGGACTAAAAGGATCGGTTAATCTTGAAATTGACTCAGCCAGGCTTGAGGCAGTTCCAGGGCTTAAAGATGCTGATGTTTTTAAGTCGGGTATCACATTTACAGCTACAGGCAATAAACATAACACGAAAATCCACTATTCAATGAATTTCCGTCTGTCAGGATCAGAGAGCCTGACTTTCTCTCCTGTTGGTAAATCTACTGAGGTCCATCTCCGGTCATCATGGCAATCACCTGGTTTTACAGGCAATTTTCTGCCTGCGGAAAGGACAGTCGATAAATCGGGATTCACCGCAGAATGGATAGTGACTAATCTTAACAGGAACTTCCCGCAGATATGGACCGGGAGCTCATATCTTCCTTCTGATGATTCTTTTGGTGTAAATTTTATCCTTACAGTCGACCATTATCAGAAATCCCTGAGAAGTGCAAAATATGGAATACTTTTTATTGCTCTTACTTTTCTTGCATTACTTTTTGCAGAGATGACTATAAGAGAAAAAATTCATGTATTCCACTATCTCCTTGTATCTCTTGGCCTTGTTCTTTTCTTTTCTCTGTTAAATGCCTTAAGCGAGCATACAGGATTCAACCTTGCTTACCTGATTTCCGCAGTTTCCACGATTTTGCTTATTTCATTTTTCCTTGGCACATTAATAAAGACAAAACGCACTGTAATGTTAATATCAGGACTTCTTGTCCTGCTATATTCTTTTATTTTCGTTTTACTAACCCTTAACGATTATGCTTACCTGGCAGGAAATATAGGGCTTTTCATTCTGCTGGCAGTAACAATGAGGCTTTCCGTAAAATTAAATCTGTTTGAAAGGGAAACCGGAAATCAGGATTGACATATCATATTTTTTACTATTTTGCGCCCCTGAATTTTAAATAGATAAGAATGTCAACGGGCAAGAAATCGCTGTTACTGATTTTCGTGATACTTTTAGTTGATCAGACATTGAAGATATGGGTAAAGACTCACTTGCTTATTGGTCAGGAGGTACATCTTTTTGGGAATTGGGGTATGCTTCACTTCATTGAGAACAATGGAATGGCATTCGGAATGGAGATGGGGGGCAGTTACGGTAAATCAATTTTAAGTCTCTTCCGGCTGATTGCAATTTTTGGTATTGGCTGGTTTCTTTATTCACTCATTAAGAAAAAGGCGCACATTGGACTAATTCTTGCAGTAAGTGCTATACTGGCAGGGGCTGTAGGAAATCTTATCGACAGTGCTTTTTACGGAATGATATTCAGTGAGAGTTATAATAAAGCCGCCGTTCTTTTCCCTCCGGGCGGAGGATATGCATCTTTTCTTCACGGGAAAGTGGTGGATATGTTCTATTTCCCGATTATCAATACACACTGGCCTGAATGGTTTCCGGTTAAGGGCGGGGAATCATTTGTTTTTTTCAGACCTGTATTTAATGTTGCTGACTCTGCAATTACATGCGGCGTAATATCAATAATCCTGTTCCAGAAGAAAATGTTCAGGGATGTTGCCTGATTTAATCGGAACAGACAAATAACCGTAACTATTCCTCGCAACAGCTGCTTACGCAACTAAGAATTGTTCTCAGGTTTTCGTGTTTCAGAAAATACCAGGTATTCTTGCCGTCTCTCTTGGAAACAAGCACACCTTTGTCCTTCAGAATTCCCAGATGATGCGATGCCGTTGATTGTTCTATTCCTAGCTGCGTATGTATTTCGGTTACAGTTCTTCTTTCCCCGTCTTCCAGACAGCCAACAATAGATATCCTGATAGGATGAGCTATTGCTTTCAGCATATTAGCTGCCCTTTCAAGACTTTCAGGGTTAAGATCTTTAAAATCCATTATAAAATATTTTGTTATGCAAATATATATAAATATGTTGATATGCTATATATTACAATTTAGCTTCTCCATTGCCGGGTTGCCTGCACGCCTAGAGAGAAGGTGCTTCTGTTTCCCTTGTATACCCCCTGGCCCCGTAAACGGGGCCTGTCCCCCCCGGGGGGACTAATTCTTTGAATATAAGTGGAATTTAGCTTATTTGCAGAGTATTTGGGGTTGTTTCGAGCAACAGGATCTCTTTAACGGAGTTGTGTGGCAAAAAAGAAATGAAAACCGATACCTCGAGAATATAATGGCTCTTGATTTTATTATATTTGAACGAAATTTAAAATTATGTCTGTTCTCGACAGAATAAAAGTACCTGTTGAAAAGGAAATGGCTGAATTTGAAGCCTATTTCAGCAAAACCATGCGCAGTGATATTCCCCTGCTCAACATCATTTTGAACTATATACTGCGACGGAAGGGGAAGCAAATGAGGCCATTGCTGGTATTCCTTACTGCAAAGCTAAATGGTGATATTTCCGAATCAGCCTTTGTTGCTGCTACTTTTATTGAACTTCTTCACACTGCATCGCTGGTTCATGATGATGTTGTTGATGATGCAAATGAGAGGCGCGGGGCTCTGTCGATTAATGCACTCTGGAATGCAAAAATAGCGGTTCTGGTAGGCGATTACATGCTTTCCAAGGGAATGCTTATCAGTGTTGAGAAAAATCGGTTTGATATGCTTGAAATTGTTTCTGAAGCGGTTAAATCTATGAGTGAAGGCGAGCTGCTGCAATTACAAAAATCGAGGAAGTTAAATATTAAAGAAGAAGATTATTTCAAGATCATACTAAGCAAGACAGCTGCATTGCTTTCTGCCTGTACTGCCTGTGGTGCAAGATCTGTTTCAGATGACCAGGAGACAATTCAGATTATGAAGGAGTTTGGAGAAAACATCGGAATTGCATTTCAGATAAGAGACGACATTCTTGATTATGAAGGGACAGGACTTACAGGCAAAAAGGTCGGAAATGATATCAAGGAGAAGAAGATTACTCTTCCGCTGATCCATGCTCTTGAACAATCTCCATCATCAAAAAGGAAACAAATACTTGGCATCGTTAAAAACAGGAAAAAAACAAAATCGGAAATTGCTGAGGTTATATCTTTTGTCTCCGACTATGGCGGGATTGATTATGCAGAACTTAAAATGAACCAGTATCGCGATAAAGCGCTCGCCATACTTGATTCATATCCTGAGTCGGAGGTAAAGGAATCCCTTAAAGAATTTGTCCATTATACAACATCTAGAAAAAAGTGATGTTATTCCGCCTCCAGGGCAATCTTTGTTACACTTTCCAGATCCTTCACATAATATTTCGAACCAAGCCAGAAAAGGAAAGCTCCTATCAATAATACAAACGGGAGAACTGATAATGCTGTCTGGATATTTGCCAGGTCATAAATTTTACCCATTATAATAGGTGCTGTTGATGCTCCGAGAAGGTTCTGAATAACAACAGCAATCGCGTAAGATGTTGCTCTGAGTCCGGGGTGAATAACATCCTGGGTAACAGCTGCTGCTCCTGAAATAAAGCTCATTAAAAGCACTCCGAAAATAAGCAGTACGACATATTGAATTTTCCCCTTGCCAAGAGCCAGCGCAATAAAAAGAACTATGGCAGAGAGTAGTGTCGATAAAGCAGGGTACAGCAAACGAGCATTAATTCTTGTTTTTCTCCACCGGTCGGTAAGAAACCCGCCGAGCGGGGCCCCTACAAGCGCAAGAACCATAACAGAACTTGCCATTTTTCCGGCAGTTTCCTGGGAAATATCTCTCATTTTTTCAAAATATGTAGGCAGCCATGTCAGCATTGAAGTAGTTACAAAAACTACTGCAGCTATTCCAAAAAATGTAAAAATGATAGAAGGTTTCGAAACAAATTCCTTCACCATATCCTTTTTCTCCATTTTAATTTTATTCTTGTTCTTATCGAAAAAAGACAGATCAACAGTTTTGTAATCCTTTACGAAAAGGAACAGTATTGCAACTATCATGCCGGGTATGGCTACAATTCCAAATGCATGCTTCCAGCCTAACTTGGCAGCTATTATTCCTCCAAGAAGAACACCTATAGCGGAGCCAAGAGGAATTGATGCGTTCCATATTCCCATCATTCTTGCCCTTCGGTCAATGGGATATAACCCCGATATCATTGCACTTCCCCCGGGAGCATATCCCGCCTCGCCGACACCAATCAACATACGGGCCATGAATAACTGGACAAAATTGCCCGTCAGGGCACAGATTGCCGTTGCCATACTCCACATTATAGCCATAACTCCTATGGTTTTAGTCCTGCTCCATCTGTCCACAAGAATAGATATTGGAAAGGTTAGCAATACAATTGCCCAGTATACAGCCGATACCAGCAACCCGCTTTGAGTATGAGTAATACCCCAGTCTCTTTCAATTGAGGTAAACATCGATGTAACCACCATTCTGTCGATATAATCAAACATATACAACAGGAACAGTAAGCTAAAAACATAGTTGGAATAGCCTTTCGAAAACAGGTATCCGCTGGGGTCTTCGGCCTTTTTCATATTGATCTGTTATTAGTTATGGCTATACCAAGTAAATAAAAAAATATGTCCATTGGCATTAGCCGGTCTGTTTTTAAGTATTTATACTTAGAAAAAGTCCGGAGTGAACTAAAGTGTGGAGTAATTAAAGTTAAAAAATATGTACTTCATTTTCCCCTCTGTTGCTGCGCGACATCACTCCCCAAGCACATCAGTTTAAGGATTACACCCCCTCTGTCAGCAAAGCTGACATCTCCCCCCGAGGGGGAGAAAATTGAACAAAAAATTTACATTGATGTCAATTTGGATGAACATTTTCCCCCCATTGGGGGGAATTAAAAGGGGGGTAAAGATTTATTAAAAAAGATTATTTAGTGGGGGCATGGGGCAAAAAATTAAAACATTTAGATTTTTTTACTAATTTTATTATGCTTACCAAAATATATTCAGTAGCTATGGCCACATTAAAACAAATTAACGATTTTATTGAATCTCAGCCAATTGCACTTGTTGGCGTATCCCGTAATCCAAGAAAATTCGGGCATACTGCATTTAAAGAACTAAAACAAAAAGGGATGAACATCCTCCCGGTTAATCCTGAAGCAGATGAAATAATGGGAGAAAAGTCATACAAAAATGTTAATCTGCTTCCTGATGATGTACGTGGTATAATTATCATGACTAAAAAGGATAAAACTGCTTCTGTTATAAGGGAAGCCAAGGAAAAAGGCATAAAGCATATATGGATACAGCAGATGGCCGACAGCAAAGAGGCCCTTGAAGAATTAAAAGATACTGATATAAATTATATAACCGGAAAGTGCATTCTTATGCATTATAAACCTCACAGTATCCATAAATTTCATGCCGGTGTTCTGAAATTCTTTGGACGTTTCCCAAAATAGATCTGCTCTTTCAATTCCAGGGCTGATTTTTATACCAGGAAGTTCTTCACATCCAGGATTTCTTAATGGTAATTTCGAAATTTCCTCAAAGCGAAATACCGCTTATCCCTGCCATCCACCTGGTTTATTACCCTGAAACCTTTATTTATCCGGTAAATTCAGCAGTTTGTCGGTAAATTATAGGAGTGCAATTCCTGCTTTAGTATTTTTGATCTGAGAATGCTTCTGATTAATAAGTAAATTCTTTGAATTCGTTACCATTAAACTTCAAGATATTATGAATAAAAAAATTTTGATAATCGGCGGCGGAATTGCCGGACTATCAGCCGGTATTTATGCAAAACTTAATGGATTCGACGCTGAAATAATTGAAATGCATTCGGCAACAGGAGGTCAGTGTACTGCCTGGGACCGTAAAGGGTTCCGTTTTGATTATTGCCTTCACTGGCTTGTGGGAACCAGGAAAGGCCCTTTCAATGAAATCTGGAAAGAGACAAATGTGCTGAATGATAATGTTCAAATTGTTGATCATGAAATTCATACTAAAGCTTTATCAGATGATGGCAGGGAATTTATAATTTATACCAGCCTTGACAGATGGGAAGCTTACTTATGCACAATGGCGCCTGAAGATACCCGAAGTATTAAAAAAATGTGCAGCGACATGAGAAAATCGGCCTTCCTGCAGCCATATTCAAATCCGCCGGAAATCAGAAAGTTCAGCCAGACGCTGAAATCATTATTCACAATGATGCCGGTAATGGTCCTGTTTATGAAATATGGAAAGAAAACATGTAAAGAGTATTTTAAAAAACTGAATTTTAAAAACCCAACACTCTCCTGGTTCTTTGATGCCATTTATGGTTCTCGTGATTTCTCTGCACTTGCTTTCATAATGATGTTTGCCTGGTTCAACCAGAAAAATGCCGGATACCTGATAGGTGGTTCTTTTCCTTTGGCTCAGAGAATGACCTCAAGGTTTCTGGAGCTGGGTGGTAAGTTAACAACCAGAAAGCGGGTTAGCCGGATACTTGTTGATAATGACTGCGCAAGAGGGGTCATATTATCTGATGGAAAAGAAATAGGTGCTGATTATATTATTAGTGCAGCAGATGGACATGCTACGATTTTTGATATGCTTGATGGCAAATATATCGACAACAAAATATCAAATGCTTATGAAAACTGGGAATTATTTACACCGTTAGTACAGGTCTCGTTTGGAATAAATGATGAAATCAGTTCTGATATCCCGGTGGAATCATGGATAATCCGGGACCTGCTGATAGGAAGTACAAAATTAGAACAAGGATATTCAATAATGAACTATCATTTCGACCCCACAATGGCTCCAAAAGGGAAAACGGTGCTTATTATCAGGTTTGAATCTCCATGGGATTTGTGGAAAGATCTTGATGGTGAGGCATATAAAGCCGAAAAAAAGCAAATTGAAAAAGATTGTGTTGCTCTTCTTGAAAAACGATACCCCGGCATAAGCTCAAAAATTGAAGTTATTGACGTGGCCACACCAAAAACGGATGTCAGGCATACTGGCGTCTGGAAAGGATCCTATGAGGGTTTCCTGCCTTCCAGTAAAAACCTTATGAATAATCTTAAACCCTGGTTACCCGGTCTTAAGAAATTTTATATGGCCGGTCAGTGGCTGTTCCCGGGAGGAGGACTTCCACCTGCCGGTCAGTCGGGAAAGTGGGTATTGCAGTATATTTGTAAAGAGGAGAAAATTGATTTTAAAAACTCATGAACAATTTAAAATATAAATCCTTATTAATTATTAAATTGTAGCCCTTAAACTAAATGTTTCTCTAATAATTTTACAAGGTTACGTGGTCACAGGCCAGTTTTCATATAGTGTAGAATTTGCAGTAAGGGATTATGAATGCGATCTTCAGGGAGTAGTTAATAATGCCAACTATCAGCATTATTTTGAACATGCAAGACATGAGTTCCTGATATCAAAAGGCATAAGCTTTGCCGAGCTTCATAATGAGGGCACTGATCTTATCGTAACGCGGGTTGAAATCGATTACAAATTCCCTCTGAGAAGCCGTGATAAGTTCTTTATTACCGTTGATATTGAAAGAGCAGGAAATGTACGGCTTGTATTTAACCAGGCAATTTTCAGACTTAACGATAAAAAGCTGATTGCCTCCGCCAGGGTTATCGGTGTGGCTACAAAAAACGGAAGACCTGTTTCTCCCGGAATACTTATTAAACAACTGGGATTGAATTAATTATTATTATAATCTTTCTCTAAAATTTCATTCTTATGGGAAAAAATAAACTAACCCGCAGACAGTTTGTGACAACTGTATCGGCCGGAGCCGGAAGCCTTCTTTTGGGTAAGACTTTACTGTCAGTGCCGGTAAATTCCTTCTCCCTTCATGCAGATCCCTTTCAAATTATCAGTCTTGGCAAATCAGGAATTAAAGCACCCCTCCTTGGAATGGGAACAGGTTTCAGTGGTAATAACCGTTCTTCAAATATAACAAGGGCCGGTGTTGCCGAGTCGCTTGTTCGACAGGCCTATGAAAAAGGTATTCGTTTCTTCGATTGCGCCGACAGCTATGGAACCCATCCTTTTGTCGCTGCTGCCTTAAAAGGGATCCCCAGGGAAAATTATATTCTCAGCACAAAGATATGGGTTGGTCCGGGTGGTCTTCCTGAACCGGAACGGCCCGATGCCGATATAGTGGTTGATCGTTTCCGCAAAGAGTTGAATACCGATTACCTCGACATGGTTCAGATCCATTGCATGACAGATCCGCAATGGACCTATAAGCAGAAAAAACAAATGGATATCCTTGAAACCCTTAAAGCAAAAAAGATTATCAGGGCACATGGCGTTTCTGTTCATTCCCTTGAGGCTATGGAAGCTGCTGTTGAAAGCCCCTGGGTTGATGTTATTCATGTTCGCGTTAATCCTTATGGAGAAACTATGGACAAAGGCGATCCGTCTGTTGTTATTCCCGTTATTGAGAAACTTCACAAATCCGGAAAAGGTGTCATTGGAATGAAGCTTATTGGCAATGGTAAATTCAGAAACCAGCCCGAAAAGATAGACGCTTCGCTGAAGTATGTCCTGGGACTTGGAACAGTTGATATGATAATAATCGGATTCGAGTTGCCTGAACAGATTGATAATTATATAGAAAGAGTCAGAAATGTTCTGATATAAAACTGAGCGTAATGAAAATATATAAAATACTTTTTGCAGTTCCCGTGCTGATCGCCGGCTTTGCATTCATACAAAATGATCAGATTGATGAGATAATTCAGTCCGGAACCAAACTTGAAAAACTTGCAGGTGATTTTTCGTTTACAGAAGGCCCTTCTGCAGATTCAAAAGGAAATGTGTTTTTCACCGATCAGCCCAACAACAGAATAATGGAGTGGAGTACTGATGATAAGCTTACTACCTTCATGCAGCCCTGTGGCCGCTCCAACGGATTGGCATTTGATAAAAAAGGAAATCTGTGGGCCTGTGCAGATGAGAAAAATGAGCTATGGTGCATTGCTCCTGACAAATCGGTTACAATCATCCCTTCAAAATATCTGGCGAAGATACTTAACGGGCCCAATGACCTGTGGATCAACCCCAATGGAGGCATCTATTTCACCGATCCGTACTATTTTCGCACATGGTGGAATCACACATCGCAACCTCAGGACATACAGGGTGTTTACTATCTCAAACCGGATCTTAAAACAATAATCAGGGTGGCAGATGATCTTGTCCAGCCGAACGGTATCGTTGGAACTCCCGATGGAAAAACTCTTTTTATCGCCGATATCGCCGGGAATAAGACCTGGTCTTATACTATAAACAGCGATGGCACTTTGAGCAATAAGACACTCTTCTGCAATATGGGCTCTGATGGCATGACCATTGATATGGAAGGAAACATATACCTGACCGGTACGGGCGTTACAATCTTTGACAAAACTGGCAAAAGAATCGGTAATATTGTTGTCCCGGAAAGCTGGACCGCAAATGTGTGTTTCGGCGGAAAAGATATGAAAAGCCTTTTTATAACTGCCAGTAAAGGTCTCTATCGGATCAGGGTCAGGGTAAAAGGAACTTCAGGATAATTAATTTTAATACGATTCTGATATTGTTTCAGCCATTATTTGCAATTTAGTAAATAACAAAAAAGCACTTTTTATACAACCGGTCGATATATTTTATATTATTGCAACTGATTTACCTGAATCTAACCTCTATAATTCTCTTGGATTTTAAAACTATAACCTCTATGGAAGGAACACGCAGAGCTGACATTAAGCCAGGAATATCTGTTATGGTTGAACTTGCTGAACATAAACGTACCGGGTTTCTTACCCGGGGAAGGGTTAAAGAAATTCTGACATCTTCGCCCAATCACCCTCACGGAATAAAGGTAATGCTTGAAGATGGCCATGTCGGCAGAATAAAGCAGATAATCTGATCCTCTTATTTGACAATCAATCAAAATTTTATATAAATTTGACCTGCATGAAAGCTTAATTGTTTTCATTTGGAAAATATACATCCCTATTTTAAACTTTTTATGATGAAATACGAGGATTTTATTGTCACTTCGCTTGGTAAAGGTAATGTTGAATCCCCCCTTAAGCATAGCCGCAGAGTCGAAAGTCCAATCTTTAAATTTGTGGATGACAGTGAAAGGATTTTATATGATGTCTCTCTGGAAAATTTCATGAGGATCAGGAAGACCGGAGAAAATCCTATTTCTTTTGAAAAAGCCGGCCCCAGGGAAAATATCTTTTTTGAGCCGGCTAAAACAAAGGTTGCAATTGTTACATGTGGTGGATTATGTCCGGGATTAAATAATGTCATCCGTAGTATTGTAAATGAACTTAGTTACAGATACGGGATCAATCGCATCCTTGGTATCCAGTATGGATTTGAAGGATTGATTCCAAAATATAATCACCCGTTGATTGAACTTACCGCAAAAATGGTCGACAGCATCCACCTTACGGGCGGAACAATACTCGGATCGTCCAGAGGAGAACAGGATGTGGAAAAGATGGTTGATACTCTGGAGATCATGAATGTCAACGTTCTGTTCTGTATCGGAGGAGATGGCACATTACACGGGGCACACGCTATTTACAGGGAGATTGTGAAACGAAAACTGAAAATAAGTGTTGCCGGAATTCCGAAAACAATCGATAATGATATTGACCTTATCCAAAAATCTTTTGGATTTGAAACAGCCTTCTCAATAGCTAACGACATTATCAGATATGCTCATAATGAGGCAATTGGCGCATTTAATGGTATCGCACTCGTTAAACTGATGGGAAGAGATTCTGGTTTCATTGCAGCCAATGCAGCCTTGTCTATTCAGGAGGTGAATTTTGTTCTTATCCCTGAAATATCTTTTGACCTTTATGGTCAGCGAGGATTCCTGAAGGTCCTCAGAAAACGGCTTGAAGAAAGACATCACGCAGTGATTGTTGTCGCAGAAGGTGCTGGTCAGGATTTTTTTGAATCGTCCGGCCAGGATAAAGATGCTTCAGGAAATATAAAACATAGGGATATTGGTGTTTACCTGAAAGATAAAATCTCAGAAGAATTCAAAAACAAGGACTTTCCTCATTCAATTAAATACATCGATCCTAGTTATATAATCAGAAGCTCTCCGGCTAATGCCAACGACAGTAAATTCTGCAATCTTCTCGCGCAGAATGCTGTTCATGCAGCCCTCTCGGGCAAAACAGATTTCGTCATCGGATTCTGGAATTATCATTTTACTTTAATGCCAATTCCAATGGTTGTTGCAAAGCGAAAGAAAATAGATATTAAAGGAGAACTTTGGTGGAATGTCCTTGAAGCAACAGGCCAGCCTATTAGCATGAAGAATCCCTGATATGATAAAAAATATTGTTTTTGACCTCGGAAATGTTCTAATAAGTTTCAGACCTTCAGAATATTTTGATAAGAAAGGGTACCCTGAAAATATCAAATCAAAAATCCTTAATGATATTTTCGCAAGCAAAGAATGGCGGATGCTCGATAGTGGAGAAATAAACACTTCAGAAGCAATAGACTCCATTGCGTTAAAATCATCACTTAATAAAGAAGAAATAGCCCATATTTTTAATTTAAGGACTGATTTGATATTTCCCATCGATCAGAACGTTCTCTTGCTTCCTGAATTAAAAAAACAGGGTTTCAGGCTATATTATTTATCTAACTTCCCTATCGATATTTTTGAGGAGGTCAAAACAGGCTATTATTTTTTCAGATATTTTGACGGAGGTTTGATTTCAGCAGAAGCAAAATCGTCAAAACCCGACAGACGGATTTATGAAATCTTACTTGAGAGATATAAAATCATTCCGGATGAAACTCTTTATATCGACGATGTTGAGATAAATGTAAAAACTGCTGAATCTTTAGGGATGAAAGGGCTGGTTACTTTTGGGGCAATTGGAATTTCAGGTGAGGTAAAAGACGCACTGAGACTTTCCTGTGGCTAAAATTCCCCACCTGTCGCCCATTAAATCAAAAATATTCAATCCTCGCTGACTTAATATTGTAAATAATACCATCTATTTACCACATTATTAAATAATTAGTATGAGTTTGCAATAAACATGTTCCACGTGGAAACCAGGGCTAAATATTGAAATATTTCGTTAAAAGTGCGGTTTTGGAGATACCTATCACATTTTCCAGCTCTTTTCTCCCGGCATTTTTTATTTTCTCGACTGACCCGAAATGTTTTAGTAAAATCTCTTTTGTCTTTTCCCCTATCCCTTTTATCTGATCAAAATCAGACCTGAGCATTTCGGATGATCTTTTATCACGATGAAAATTTATTCCAAATCTATGTGCCTCGTTTCTTAACTGCTGAATTATTTTAAGGCTTATGGAATTTTTATCGAGATAAATAGGAACGCTGTCTCCCGGGAAATAGATCTCTTCAAGTTTTTTTGCAATTCCTATAACAGTAATTTTTTGTCGCAGTCCCAGCTTTTCAATGCTTTTCATTGCTGATGAGAGCTGCCCTTTACCTCCGTCAATTATCACAAGCTGAGGAAGGTTTTGTTTTTCATCGATCATTCTTTTATATCTTCTGAAAACAACCTCTTCCATCGATGAAAAATCATCGGGACCTGTAACCGTTTTAATATTAAAATGGCGGTAATCATTCCTGCTTGGTTTAGCATTTCTGAAAACAACACATGCTGCCACCGGGTTGTTTCCCATAATATTTGAATTATCAAAGCATTCAATATGAACTGGCATGTCAGGCATATGGAGATCGTTTTTAAGTCTTTCAAGGTTTTTCCCCGTTCGTACCTGGGGAGAATGCTCCATTCTCTTTTTTTTCTGTTCCAGTTTATAGTATACAGCATTACGGCCGGCAAGTTCAAGAAGTTTCAGTTTTTCACCAGCTTTGGGAACGGTATATTTTATTTTATCGATCAGAATATCAGGCTTAAACGGGACAATTATTTCCGGCGAATCACTTAAGAGTCTCTGTCGTATCTCAGTAACGGCAAAACCAAGAATTGCTTCCTTTTCTTCCTCAGTCCGAATTTTCATTTCTACTGTAAAAGCCTGAATTACTGCGCCTTCCACTATTTTCAAATAGTTAACATACGCATTATCAGACTCCTGCGCAATAGCAAAGACATCTACATTCCTGATTGTATTACTTACTATTGTTGAACGGCTTCTGAATCGTGACAGAATATCCATCTTTTCCTTGATAACCTGGGCTTCTTCAAATTTGTATTCATCAGAATACCGGCGCATAAGGGTTTTCAAATGGTCCATTACTGTCGAAATGTTACCCTTAAGTATATCCTTTATCTGGACAATGCTTTCCTGGTAATCATCGTTGGTTTGCAGCCCTACACATGGGCCCTTGCAATTACCAAGATGATACTCCAGGCATACTTTGAATTTTCCGGCTGAAATATTGGAATCTGTCAGGTTAAGTGAGCAGGTTCTGAGTTTATATAATTGTCTTATAAGCTCTATCAGTGTCTTAACCATCAGGGCTGAGGTATACGGACCGAAATAAAATGACCCGTCTTTAATTGTATGCCGTGTACTGAAAACTCTTGGAAATGGTTCATTTTTTATACATATCCAGGGAAATGTCTTATCATCTTTCAGCAGTATATTGTACCTGGGCTGGTGTCTCTTAATAAGGTTATTCTCAAGTAAGAGAGCATCTGATTCGTTATCTACCACAATGTGGCGAATATCGTGTGTTTTACATAGCAATACGGTTGTTTTACCTGACTGATTTTTTGAAAAATATGAAGTCACTCTTTTCTTCAGGTTCTTTGCTTTCCCCACATATAGTATTGTTCCGGAGGCATCAATAAACTGGTATACACCCGGTTTATCAGGGAGTAACGAAAGAATTGATTTGAGTTTTGCTTCCGTGCCCATATCATAAAAATAATTGCATGACAAAGATAAGAAATGTAAGGGCAGATGCACCGCGGAATTCTGGGGGAAGTAGGGCTATGCCATGGCATGGCCCTACAGATTTACTCCACGAACAACCCGACAGGCTGAAACTTATTTACATCAAACAATCCTCTGTCACCTATTTTAATATCCGGAATTACCAGCAGGGCCATAAAAGATAATGTCATAAATGGTGCTTTCATTTCACATCCCAAAAATTTCACTTTATCGCTCAATTCCTGGTAGTCCTTTGCAACTTCATCGCAAAGCCGGGTTGTCATTATGCCTCCTATATTAAGCTGAAGTGAATCAATTTTTGTGCCATCGGATACAGACAATCCGCCACTGAGCCTTATTATTTCATTAACAGAATTTACTATATCCTCATCATTTGTTCCGACAGAGATTATGTTATGACTATCGTGAGCAATTGAGCTTGCAAAAGCACCATTTTTTATGCCGAATCCTTTAATAAATCCAATTGCAGGAACTCCGTCGTTATACCTGTCTTTTACAACAATTTTTAGAATATCGTTTGCCGGATCAGCAGTGATATACTTTTCTTTTCCGGCCGGCTTCCGGATTTCCCTGGTTACCAGTTCCCCGTCATAAGCTTCAATTATCCTTATCATTCCGGGTTTGTTTTTGACACTCAGATCCGACTCTTTCAAAGGCCGGCAATTAAACTTATTTATCCCTTCACCTGGTTTATATGTAAATAGCACTCTACCCGATTCGAATACTTTTTTCCCATTTATCCATGTTTCGATCACATTCATTTCTGAAAGACTGTCCACCAAAATAAAATCAGCCCTGTCGCCTTCACGCAGAAGTCCGGCATCAAGATTATAGTGTTTTACAGGGTTGATTGTGGCGCTTCGGATTACATCAAATTTATCATATCCTTCAGAAATAAGCCGGCCAATAACTTTATTAATATGACGCTTTTGCAACATTTCGGGGTGAAGATCATCGCTGCACAGCATCAAAGCTTCCGGATTGGTAATATATAATTCCTTGAGTGCATCAAGATTTCTGGCCGCACTTCCCTCCCTTATCAGTATTTTCATCTCCAGCGATATCTTCTCTTTTGCCTCATCGAGTGTACTGCACTCATGATCGGTCGATATTCCCGCTGCAACATATTTTTTAAGGAGCTCTCCTTTTAATCCCGGAGCATGTCCATCAATGGGTTTCCCCAGTTTTTTAGCAACTTCAATTTTTCGTCGTACTTCGTCATCACCATAAATTACTCCCGGAAAATTCATCATTTCAGATAAGTATTTTATTTCCTTTTGTTTTAGCAAGATTTCAATATCTGAATGATCCAGGATTGCTCCATTACTTTCAAATCCTGTAGCCGGCACACAGGAAGGAGCTCCGAAATTAAACCGCAATGGAACCGATTCCGCATCTTTAACCATAAATCTTATCCCTGACATGCCCAGTACATTTGCAATTTCATGCGGGTCTGAAACAACACTGGTCGTTCCCTGCCTTACTGCAGCAATTGCAAAAGCACCTGGCGTTATCATTGAACTTTCTATATGAATATGTGCATCTATAAGGCCCGGACAAATAAATAGTCGCGGAGCATTTTTCGTTCGCTCTATACTCTTAATTCTCCCCCTTTCTATTTTTATATTGGCCGGAAATATATTCCTGTTATGTATATCGACCACCTGCCCCGAAATTTTCATAAAATAATTTTTTATTTTATAAAAAATTGTTCCACGTGGAACAATTCATCTACCCAGGTACATTAATAAAATATTTACATCAGAAGGCGAAACGCCGCTAATCCTTCCTGCCTGACTAATATTAGCAGGTTTGATTTTATTAAGTTTCTGTCTTCCTTCAGTTGAAATTGAAACCAGTTCATTATAATTTATATCTCCAGGTATCTTTAAATTTTCCAGCCTTTTTATTTTATCAGCCACTATTTTTTCCCTTACTATATATCCTTCATATTTTATCTTAATTTCAGTAGCTTCGGCAATCTCTTTTAATCTGTCAGAATTAAAAGCTTTTAGTTTTTTCCCTCCTTCAATTAATCTTAATAAAGATTCTATTTTTACCTGTGGCCTGGTTGCAATAGTTATTGCTTTAACTTTCTGTGAAATTTTAGTTGTATTAACATTTTCAAGGAAATCATTAACATCTTTTGGACCCACACTTTTTTCAGATAGAAAATCAATTATCTCCTCTACCATTCTTTCCTTTTCCTCTAATCTTGTTACTCTTTTTTCTTCAACAGTTCCAATTTTATATCCTTTGCGAGTTAATCTTTCATCCGCATTATCCTGTCTCAATAAAATCCTGTATTCCGCTCTCGAAGTAAACATTCTGTAAGGTTCATCTACTCCTTTCGTAATAAGATCATCTATAAGCACTCCTATATATGCTTCTTCCCTTCCCAGAATAAAAGGCTCTTCATCTCTCATTTTAAGTACAGCATTAATCCCTGCCATCAGTCCCTGGGCCGCTGCTTCTTCATAACCTGTTGTGCCGTTAATCTGTCCTGCAAAATATAGGTTCCCAATATCTTTCGTCTCCAGGGTATTCTTCAATTGTGTTGGTTGAAAAAAATCATATTCAATAGCATATCCCGGTCTGAATATCTCAACCTTTTCCAAACCCTTTACTTTCCGTAATCCTTTAAGTTGGACATCCAGCGGCAGACTGCTCGCAAAACCATTAACATAATATTCTACCGTATCAATTCCTTCCGGTTCAATAAAAAGCTGGTGTGCACTTTTATCTTTGAACGTTACAATTTTATCTTCAATACTTGGACAATACCTTGGTCCTCTGCCCTTAATACGTCCTGTGAACAAAGGACTAAATTTTAGTCCTTTTTCAAGCTCTTTATGAACTTCCGAATTCGTATGTGTAATGAAACAGCTTTTCTGGTCTTTGATTTTTTCTATTCCCTCAAGAAAAGAGAATCCCTCTTCCTCTTCATCTCCCTTCTGTTCGGTCATCACTGAAAAATCTACAGATCTTCCATCAATTCTGGCACTTGTCCCTGTTTTCATTCTTTCAACAGTAAATCCAAGTTCTTCCAGTTGTTCACTTAAGCCTGTTGATGCCTGGTCGCCTGATCTTCCTCCGGTAATATTTCTGAATCCAATATGCATTAATCCATTCAGGAATGTCCCGTTTGTAAGAATAACTGCTTTTCCTTTGAATCTTGTACCAAAAGATGTTTCAACACCTGTAACCCTTTTTTCGTCCATTAAAAGTATTTGTGCCTGTTCCTGCCAGATAAATAAATTATCTGTCCTTTCCAGTATCTTTCTCCATTCCCTGGTGAAATTCTGCCTGTCACACTGCGCTCTTGGACTCCACATTGCGGGACCTTTTGACTTATTAAGCATACGGAACTGTATCATGCTTCGGTCAGTAACAATTCCACTCATCCCTCCCAAAGCATCAATTTCCCTTACTATTTGTCCCTTTGCTATTCCTCCCATTGCCGGGTTACACGACATTTGAGCCAGCTTAGTCATGTCCATTGTTATAAGCAATGTTTTAGCACCCATCACAGCAGCAGCATGTGCTGCTTCACATCCTGCATGACCTCCCCCCACTACTATTATATCATATACAAAATCCATTTCCTATTCCTTACCAGTTTTAAGCCACAGATCTTCTTTCTTCCTCATAACTCTTTTCTTCTCCTCCGTTTTATCATCATAGCTCAGTAAATGTAATACCCCATGAATGATTACTCTTAAAACTTCGTTATTTAAACTAACTTTATAGTTTAAAGAATTTGATCTTACAGTGTCAATACTTATATAAACTTCTCCGTTTACAACATTTCCTGAACAGTAATCAAACGATATAACATCTGTATTGTAATCATGTTCAAGAAACTCTATATTAATGCTTCTTATGTTTTTATCATTTGTAATAATAAAATTCAGGTCACCTGAAATTTTATGTTCTTTCGCGATGACCTTTTCTATTAATTGTTTTATTTTTCTCCAGCCTTTTAGCCTGAAATTCGTCTCGTCATAGAAAACTTTTATACTCAAGATATTATATTATTAAATGTAATTGTAACTCTGTTTCCTCTTTTACTATACCTGATTTTATCCGCTAAATGCGACATTAAAAATATACCTCTACCATTCAGCGCTTCAAGGTTTTCAGGCATAGTCGGATCCTTAATTTCCTCCGGTCTGAATCCAATTCCTTCATCTGTAATTTTTATTTTGAGATTGTTGCTTTTAAATGCAATTTCAATATCTACTATTTTCTCCGGATTAGATTTATTACCATGTATAATAGCATTATTAACCGCTTCCAGTGTTGACACTAAAACTTTACCATAATTGTCCTGAGTTATACCTATTTCGTTTGTAGTTTCATCTATTGCATTTTCTACAATTCGCAGGTTTACTATGTTTGACTCTATTTTAATTTTCTTATACATACTCTCTTAAATGCTCCCCTTTATACTTAAATATGTATTATTTGTTACATAATTACATCTAATTTTTTGCTATCCATAACTCAGGATCCTGGTATTTTGTCTCAAAAATCATAAACTTTAAGACACAATTATTGTTATTATCCGGATCAGAATAGACCTCACCTATAATTTGTTTTGTGTTTACTTTGTCTCCAGCTTTAATTTTTACATTGACAATGTTAGCATACACAGATAAATATTTACCATGTCGTATTATAACAGTCATGTTTGCACCCGAAATTGCAAATACTTTAACTACTTCTCCCTGGAAAATACTGCGAGCATACACTTTTCCCGAACTCGTTATTTCTATTCCAATGTTATCTTCTGTGAGGTACTTTAAAACCGGATGTTTCTGTACGCCAAAATGACTTGTAATAATTCCTTTCTCCACAGGCCAGGGCAACCTTCCCATATTTTCCGCAAAATTATCGCCTATCAGCTTTTGTTCTGGTGTATTTTCCGATTTAATAGTCCTTTTTCTCTCTTCTTCAATAAGCCTGGCTATTTCATTTTCTATTTTTCTTGCTATTCTCTTTTTTTCTTCAAGATCTTTTCTAAGCTTTTTTTCCCTATTCCCTAAAGTCTGAACCATATAATTCATTCTCTTTTGCTCATTCTGTAGTAAAGATTTTTGTTGTTCCTCTTTCGCTTTCAGATCAGATACTTTCTTTAAATCACTTTCAAGTCTCTCCTTTGTATCTTCAATCTGTCCCTTTAATTCAAGAATTATTTCTGCTTCATTTCTTCTGAATTTTGTTATTTGTTGCAAATATTTTAGTCTTTTGTATCCCTGATTAAAATCCCTGGCAGAAAGAATATAAACAATCTCCGGATTACCTTTTTCAAGCCTGTACGAATTAAGTACAGCTTTTGCGTAATCATTTTTCAGTTGAACAAGGTCACTTTCCATCATTCCTATCGCGAGTGTATTCAGGTCAATTCTTTCTGAAAGAAGATCTACTTCTTCTCTCATACTTTTTATAACATTTTCTCTTAAATTAAGTTTATTACCAATAATCTTTATAGCGCCTATATTTTGATTCTTCTCTCGTGCAGTAGCTTTTAAAAGATTATCAGTATATGAGATATCCTCAAGAGTCTTGTTTCTCTTCTCTTCCAGTTCGGCTCTTGTCTGACCATTTAAACATTTTACAAAACCAAAAAATATTATAGTAAAAAGTACTAAATATTTCATCAGCAAAATATTATAATTAATTCATTTTATAATCTTCTTCTATTTAATCAACCTGATTATAAAGACCTTATCCTATTTTAAATCGAAATCTATTTAAGTTCCAGAACTTCATATTTTTTACCCGGTATGAATTCAACTTTTCCATCCCATGGGCAAACAATCTTATCTATTTTAATATTCACTTCAGAATCATTCTTATAATATTTAACTGAAACCCTTGAAGCCAGAATTTTTTCTTCAACTTTGATAAATTTTGAAAAATTAATATCTAATTCCTTTTCATTCAGGCTATTATAGATAGTGGTTGAAATAACTTTACCTTTTTTACAATCTATAATATAATCAGTTTTCAAACCTTTTACTGCCGTTTGTAAATTTATACTTCCTGCGTAACATTTTACCAACTGATTTAAATAATAATTTCCTCCTATAAAATCTCCGATAACAACAGGCAAAGAAGAAACAGTAACATTATATTTTCTACCTATATATTCTCCTTTTCCATAATATATTTTTCGGTTTATTCTGTCGTTTACAAGCACTGTATCCTTTGTAATTAAAACCCTGGCTACTTCTATTCCCGTTCTGCTTCTTAAACTTAATAATGATCTTCCAGATTTTTCATACTTCCATGCAGCTAAGAATTTTTTCTTCTCTCCATTTGTAATTATCTCCACCTCGGCTTTTTGAATATAAAAACTACTATCTGAAACATTACCTTTCGTCAGTACTTTGATCAAATTCTCTTTAGTCAAATCATTCGATATTCCGCTTATTTCTGATTTTTCCTTCCTAAGAACTGAGCAAGCTGTAAGTAAGATATAAACTGTCGATATTAAAATTACTTTTTGCAATTCTCAATCTCTTTAATCAAGTTGATTTTAGTACTGTCAAGTTTAAGGGCCATATTCCAGTTTTCTATTGCCTTATCACATTCTCTCTCTTTTTTCAGAATATATCCGTAATGCTCATAATATTCCGCATCAGGTTTACCTCCGCTTCCAATTATTTTCTGCATTACTTCTGCCGCCTCCTTAAGCTTTCCCCGCTTATACAATACCCATCCATATGTATCGAGGAAAGTATTATTGTCTCCTTCCAGTTCGATTACTTTTTTTGCCATTTCCTCTGCCTCTTTCAGTTTCTGATCCTGTTCTGCAAGATAATATGCGTAGTTATTCAGCACTGTAAGATCATCATTATTATATTTCAGAGCTTCATCAAATAATTCAAAAGCTTTTTTATAATCCTTCATCCTGTAATAAACATCCGCTCTCATGGTAATCACCTGTACAAGAGAATCTTTATTGTTTCCTGCAAGTATTTCTGCTTTTTTTAGCTCACCCAGGGCAATATCATATTTACCGTTTTCCAGTGCACCATTTGCATAAAGAATTTTTGCAAGAAATGACTTGTTGAAACGTGTTGCGCATTCTTCTCCTTTTGTCATTAAATCCTTGTAATCTGCTTCCTGCAGATACACTAGAAGCAATTTCTCCCATGCATAATAATTATCCGGCATTTCTGATACTATCTCTTCAAGCCTGTCATCAGCTTCGTAAAGCTTGTTTTGCTTAATAAGCAATTCCGGTCTAAGCAGAGGAACAATATTGTCATTTTTATAATTTGCCTCGAGTACCATAATTGCGATCATCATTTTATCACCGTAGTCTTGATAAATATCAGGAACATCTATAAGGCGGGCTATTAATGAAATTTTATCTTCTCTTCTTACATTATTATTTAATATTACACTATTCAGAAGCAGAAATAACTCATTATAGTTTTTTGTATTGACAAGAAAGCTGCATAATGACAATTGAGTATGCGGATCATCAGGGTTTCGTTCCAAGATTCCATCATAAACAGCCAGAGCCTGCTCATTATCTCCTCTCGCGCTATATACTTCAGCAAGAAGTCCATTATACATAATATTATCGGGCTCAAGTTTTACCAGCGACTTAGCTTTCTCCAGAGCTTCATCATACTTTTCCTCTGCCATAAGGTTTCTTATTGATGACAGAGTAGATTCTTCATTAACGCCATATTTTTTATCGAAACTATCAAATATTGAATTTGCATCCTCATATTTACCCTCTTCTGCGAATAAATTACCAAGTGTAAGTTGCAGGCTTTCCCTTTTTGGAAAAAATTTTACAGCTTTTTGATAATAAATAATAGCACTGTCAAGGTTTTTCTCCTGGTAATATATTCCGGCCAGCATCGTAAGATACCAAACATTTTTCTCATTAATTTCGATTGCTTTTTTTATAAAATATTTCCCGTCTTTATTATCTCCATTTAAAGTAACAATCTGTGCCATCTGATAATAAGACGCATCACTTTCAGGGTTAATTTTAATGCATTGTTCGAAATATTTAAGAGCATCTCCTATATTTCCCAATAACTTCTGTTTTATCGCTTCAACATAGAAATAATTATACGATGCTTCATCAAAGTGAGTATTACCCTTTCCTGTAGAAGAAGCCGGCACAATTTTTTTCCCACAAGATGTCCCTGCTAATAAAAGCAAAGTGACACCAATCAAATACTTTGTAATTTTCATATTTATTCCTTTCCTGTATGACCAAAATCACCATCTCACCGTTCTGTTTCCAGATGATTATCTACCGACATCCATATCTGCTGATTCATCGGTTGAGTAAGTCGTCAGACTATGCCTGCATTTATTTAATATTTTTACTTTCATTATAAAAATCAATATTCTTTTCGACTACAAAGATATCTTTAAACACTTATTTCTTAAACTTCTCTTCCTCTTTTAAATAAAATAATTCAATTTGAAAAGCAATATTTTCGTGTATCGCCTAAAGTTAAATATCTTTGCAGTCTCTTTTGAAGCATGATATTAATCAAAATATATTACTCATGATCATAATAATTAAAAGGTTAGTTCTTCTTTCATTGTTCTTCTTTGCAACATCATGTAAGGCGCCCAGCGATAATGAGAACCCACAGATACTTATTAAAACCACTATGGGCGATATCAAACTAAAATTATATGATAACACTCCTATCCATCGTGATAATTTCATAAAACTCATTAATAGCAACTTTTATGATGGCATCTCATTTCACAGGATAATTAAAAATTTTATGATACAGGCAGGTGATCCTGATACAAGGCTTAATTCCGGAGAAAGCCTTCCCGATTCTCTTAGAACTTACACCATTCCAGCTGAATTCAACCAACTTAATTTTCATAAGAAAGGGGCCCTGGCAGCTGCCCGTGAGGGTAATGATATCAATCCATCGATGAGGTCATCAGGAACACAGTTTTATATAGTTCAGGGTGTCAAATATAATGATGATGAACTTGATCTTGCTGAAAAACGCATTAATTCCAATATTAAACAGGCTTTGTTCAATCGCTTAATAAAAGAGACTGCTGACAGTGCGAAACTTAGTGGAAAGAACCTTTCTGATTCTGAAATACAGGATCTCGCTTCTGTAAAAATGTTTGATTATCTGACAACTAATAAGGATTATAAAATCCCCGAAGATCATCGCCAGGTGTATAAAACCATTGGCGGCGTTCCGCGTCTCGATTGCACCTATACAGTATTTGGAGAAGTAATTGAAGGACTTGATGTCTTGGACAAAATAGCTTCAGTACAAACTGACAGTAATGATAAACCCTTGAATGATGTCAGGATTATTAATATAAAAATTATAAAAAATTGAAATAAGAGGAACAGCCAATGCTTAACAAAATTTCCCGACTATTAGATGGAATCTCTTCAACGACTCTGCATTCCGCGGAAGAGCTGGAGTCATTTCGCCTGAAATATTTAAGCAAAAAAGGCATTATTTCAGAGCTTTTTGAAGATTTCAGGAATGTTCCCAATTCAGAAAAAAAAGATATTGGCCAAAAGCTTAACTTGTTAAAACAAAGTGCTCTGGAAAAATATAACTTTTTTAAATCATCATTAATATCAGTAGATGTTTCATCTGAAGGTTCTGATCTTACCAGACCTGCCTTTCCATATTCATCAGGATCGCGCCATCCTATTTCCATTGTCAGGAATGAAATAATTGATATTTTCAGCCGTATTGGCTTTACTGTTTCCGAAGGTCCTGAGATCGAAGATGATAATCATGTTTTCACAAAATTGAATTTTGCTTCTGAACATCCTGCCAGAGATATGCAGGATACATTTTATATCTCACGTCTTGACCAGGAAGATTCAAATCCCGGCGACATATTGCTTCGCACGCATACATCCTCAGTACAGGTAAGGGTAATGCAAAGCCAGCAGCCTCCAATTCGAACCATATCACCCGGCCGTGTTTTCAGAAATGAAGCCATATCGGCCAGGGCTCATTGTATTTTTCACCAGATTGAGGGTTTGTATATCGACCAGAATGTATCCTTTGCAGATCTCAAGCAGACTCTTTTATTTTTTGCCAGGGAGATGTTTGGAAAAGATACAGAGATCCGGTTGCGTCCTTCATACTTCCCCTTTACCGAGCCATCAGCCGAGATGGACGTAAGTTGCAGGATTTGCGGCGGTAAAGGTTGTAATGTGTGCAAGTATACCGGATGGCTTGAAATACTTGGTTGTGGCATGGTCCATCCTAACGTTTTAGAAGCATGTAATATTGACAGTAATAAATATACCGGTTTTGCTTTCGGAATGGGCATTGAGAGGGCTGCAATGCTAAAATACCAGGTTAACGATTTGCGTCTCTACTTTGAGAATGACCTTAGATTTCTTGATCAGTTCAAAACTGCCTTTTAATTTAACTGAACAATATATACTAGCGAATGTTAAAACAAAGCAACTTAATTCAATATTTTTAATGAAACAACAGGAACACCATATACCTCTTTGTGAAAAATGTGCTCTTGAAACAGGTTCTATTTTTAAGCATCTCTCTCCGGAAGAAGTTGTTATGTTAAATTATGAAAAAGATTTCCGCCAGTACAACCGAGGAGATATTTTATACCAGGAAGGAAACAGGATAAGTGGGTTTTATTGTGTTAACAGTGGAATTATTAAAGTTTTTAAAACCGGGTTTGACGGGAAGGAACAGATTATTCGATTTGCAAAAGGAGGCGATATTATTGCTTATCGAAGTGTTTTAAGCAATGAGCTTGCCTGCACTTCCGCCAAAGTTATTGAAGCTTGTCAGGTTTGCTTTATTCCATCAGAAATACTTATTTCTCTAATTAAAACAAATCCGGAATTTTCGCTTGATTTGCTGAAACTTGCCTGTCATGAATTAGGAGAAGCCAATTCTTTCATTACTGATATTGCCCAGAAAACAGTCAGAGAACGTCTTGCCGAGATTCTTCTTCTGCTTGTTAATGATTTTGGTCTTGACAGCGACAATTTCCTTAATATTTCTCTTACACGCGAAGAGCTTGCCAATATAGTGGGTACTGCCACTGAATCGGTTATCAGGTTACTCTCTGAATTTAAAACTGATAAGCTTGTCGAGTTAAACGGGAGAAAGATAAAGATCCTTAACAAAAAAGGTCTTGAAAAGATAAGTAACATATTCAGCTGATTCTAGAATAAAGTTTCTGGCTTATTATAGCCAAATTGTTTTCTCAGATGTTTATATGCATGTTCAGTAGCTTCACGTCCCCTTGGAGTTCTTTTAAGATAGCCTTCTTTTATCAGAAACGGTTCATACACTTCTTCAATAGTACCGCTCTCTTCTCCGACGGCAGTTGAAATAGTATTTAACCCTACAGGTCCTCCCCCGAATTTATCAATAATTGCAGTAAGTATTCTATTGTCCATTTCGTCAAGACCATGCTGGTCAATATTAAGAGCATTCAATCCGTACTTTGTTATATCAATATCTATTTGCCCTGATCCTTTTACCTGTGCAAAGTCTCTTATTCTTCTTAGCAGTGCATTTGCTATCCTTGGTGTTCCCCTGCTTCTTCTGGCAATCTCTACGGCCGCATTATCATCAATTTTTATATTAAGTATTCCTGATGATCTTTTGACAATGCCTGTGAGTATTTGATGATCATAATATTCAAGATGGAATTTAATTCCAAACCGGGCTCTCAACGGACTGGTGAGAAGGCCTGACCGTGTGGTTGCACCTATCAGTGTAAAATTATTAAGTGTAAGCTGTACACTTCTTGCACTTGGCCCTTTATCGATCATAATATCAATCTGGAAATCTTCCATAGCCGAGTAAAGGTATTCCTCCACAACCGGACTTAATCTGTGTATTTCATCAATAAACAGCACGTCGCCCTCCTGAAGATTGGTCAGTAGGCCCGCCAGGTCGCCTGGTTTGTCAAGTACAGGACCGGAAGTTACTCTGAGGTTAACCTGAAGTTCATTTGCAATAATAGTGGCAAGTGTTGTTTTTCCTAATCCCGGGGGTCCATGTAATAAAACATGGTCGAGCGATTCTCCTCTCTGCTTTGCCGCAGTTACAAATACAACAAGGTTTTCAATTACCTGTTTCTGTCCTTTGAAGTCGTTAAAACTTAATGGCCTTAATTGCTTTTCAAATTCCTTGTCAGTAACGGAAACAATATCTTTTCTGAAATTAAGGTCTTCTTCCATAGAGTAAAATAATTATTTAATAAGCTTTGTATCACCTGCAGGAAGTTTAATTCTTACTCCGTTGATACTAACTTCCACATCGTTTTTATAAGTAATAAGAAGAGTGGGGGTACCTTCTTCATTGTATTTTTTCCATGTCTTCTCTCTTATACCCATCTGGTAATATTGCTCTTCCTTTATTTTGCCTGTATCATAATAAAAACTCTGCTTTCCGTCAGGATTACCCTGAATGAAGTTACCCTTGAATTTCAGTTTTCCATCGTTGTAATATGATTTCCATATCCCATCTCTCAGCCCTATGATATATTTACCCTCTTCCGAAAAATCCCCATATTTATATTTCCATGCACCATTTTTTTCACCATCGGAATATTGTCCCTGTGCAATTATTTCACCACTATCGGAATACTCTGTATATAAACCGTCCCTTTGTCCCTGGAAGTATTCTTCTTCCCTGAGTATCGCCTCGTTATCATAATACCATGTCCACAATCCGTCCGGTCTCCCGTTATTATATGCACCTGTCTGTTCTGTCTTTCCGTCTTTGCTATAAAACTTCCACTGCCCCGTTCGCCTGTTATCATTATATTGTCCTTCTGCCTGTACTTTTCCGTTGTCATACAGATCTTTCCATTTTCCATTACGGTTTCCGGCTTCATCAATAATACCTTCTGAAAGTAACAGGCCATTATCATTATAAATAAATGAATTGGTTACTTTTCCGTCTTTGTCAAATTCGCGATGAATGCCTACCGGAACATTATTACGATACGGGCCACTATATATAAGTTTTCCATCAGGGTCAAATTTATTAACAACTTCAATATCGGGTTCGTCTTCAACTCTTGATTTAACGATGGCTCCATTTTCGTACAGCATTGTCAGCACCAGTTTACCTTTCTCATCATATTCTTTATAATAGCCATGAAGAAGATCATTTACATATGTTTTTTCACATTTAATAATACCGTTAGGGTAATATTCCTTCCAGTCTCCCTGTTTCAGGCCATTTTTGTCAACCCTGTTGATTCTTTCCCTGCTTACAAGAAAATCATTATTGTATTCAAGAAGTGTAATGATATTTCCATCTTTATCATATTCCCTCGAGATGCCCTCTTTTTTACCTCCGTTATACGAAAATGTCTGCTGTATTTTACCGTCAGGGTAATATAGATATGCCGTACCTTCCTTTTTATCGCCTGCAAAAAGTTCCTTCGACCATATATAAACTCCCACTGTAGGATCCTTTTTATATTTAAAATACCACCCGTTCTTCTTACCATACAGGTAATTGATCTTCTCAGTTGTATCTCCTGCCTGATCGTAGAATATCCAGATACTGTCTAACATGAAATTTGTTCTTCTTCCTTCAGACTTTTTCACCCCTGTTACATAATAACTTTTCCAGAAACCTTCAGGTTTTCCATTTTTAATTGTTCCTTCACTTGAAACAGCTCCGTTTGGATATTTAAATATATGATAACCATCTTTTAAAGTTTCTGCTTCCTGCGAAAAGCCAATTCTGCAGATCAAAAAGACGCTTAATAAAATAACAATCCTTTTCATAACTTAAAAACCTTGTTTTTCAGATATTTCTAACATTCTTATTATCGGTTTGCGTGCTTTAAGAAGTATATCTTTCTCAATAATAATTTCAGGTTTTTCATCAAGCAAACACTTATAAATTTTTTCAATTGTTATCAGTTTCATAAATCTGCATTCACTGCAGCCGCAGGTAGAATCAACAGGTGGAACAGGTAAAAACTTTTTATCATGATTTTCCTTTTTCATCTGGTGTATAATACCTGCTTCTGTTGCCACAATATACGACTTTGAATTATCATTTTTTGTAAAATCAATCATAGCAGCTGTTGATCCGATAAAATCTGCAACCATTCTTACCTGCAGTTCACACTCTGGATGGACAATAATTTTTGCATCTTTATTTTTCTTTTTTAATTCCAATAATGCCTCAAGAGAAAATTCTTCATGCACATAACAGGTTCCGTTCCATATAATCATGTCTTTTCCTGTTCTGTTCAGTATATAATTACCTAAATTTCTGTCAGGAGCAAATATAATTTTCTCATCCCCTGGAAGTGATTCAACTATACTTACCGCATTTGAAGAAGTACAGATTATATCAGATAATGCTTTTATTTCAGCATTGGTGTTTACATACGAAATAACTGTTCTTCCTGGATTTTCGTCTATAAATTTTTTAAAATCTTCCGGTTTACATGAATCTGCCAGTGAGCATCCGGCGTATATATCGGGTAACAACACCTTTTTATCCGGAGCAAGTATTTTTGCAGTTTCTGCCATGAATTTTACTCCTGATAAAACTATAATATCAGCTGAATTGGAAGCCGCTTTTTGCGAAAGTTCAAGGCTGTCTCCTACAAAATCAGCTATATCCTGAATATCTCCTGTCTGATAATAATGCGCAAGAATGATAGCATTTTTTTCTGCTTTCATTCTATTAATCTCTGATATATAATATTTTGATGAGTACATTAAATTTTCTATTCAAATTATGCCACAATATGTGGTTTGCAAACTTAATCAATATAAATCAGATTGCTTTTTCACTACAAGTCATTTTACTCATGTTATTAACATCATAATATTTTTTAATTTAAATATTTAAATTTCTTATGGTGATAATAATAGGATGTTAAATGTGTTAAAAGATAAATCAGTTTTTTCTTGTTTTTTTCATCATTATAATCGACTTAACATCTTTTCAACAGTTCAAAAAATATACCGTTTTTGAAAATCAACGGTTTAGTAAACTAATTAACATTTGTTAAGAAGGTTTTCATTATAGTAATAACAGGATAAAATTATTGCTTTTAAGGTTTATTTAAAGTTGATATTTTAACTTAATTTTCTGATAACTTAAATTAAAATGGCAATAGTTGGTTCGGAGACTATATCTTATACTAAAAAGCAGGTTTTATAAATTTTAATTACCATTTTCTTACATGTTATTAACAGATTTGTTAAGATTGAGTATCTGTTTATATTTCGCATATCAACAAAACAATAGGAACAATGGTTTGTTATTATATTAGCATAAAGAAAAATATTAAAGATATTAGAATATTTTTTTCTTTTAATCATTCTATTATACTAATTTGCGATCTGTACATAATAAACATCTTATAAAGCAACAAGTTGAAAAAGAAAAAAATAGCAATAACAGCAGATCATGCAGGGTATTTTCTTAAAGAAAAATTGTTAAGTTATCTCATTAAGGAAAAGTATGATATAAAAGATTTAGGTACTTATTCGGATGAACCGGTTGATTATCCCGATTTTGGTCATATCCTGGCAAATGCAATTTCAGCAGGAGAATATGAATTGGGAATATCGATCTGCGGAACCGGAAATGGAATTAACATGACTGTTAACAAACATCCGGGAATAAGGAGTTCATTATGCTGGAATGAAGAAATCAGCCGGCTTGCACGTGAACATAACGATTCAAATATTTGTGCATTACCAGGAAGATATATTACGGAATCCGAAGCTTATCTTATTGTAAAAACTTTTCTCGATTCAGAATTTAAAGGCGGCAGGCATAAAAGGCGCATAGATAAGATTTCATTAAAAATGTATTGAAATGCTATCAAATTCATGCAGATATGGCATAAGGGCAATTATTTATCTGGCTAATCAACCGGCATCGGCCGGCAAAATAGGCATTAAAAAGATAAGCAGTGACCTGGAGCTGCCAAGTCCGTATCTTGCAAAAATTCTTCAACAACTCGCAAAGCAGAAAATTCTGAGTTCTTCAAAAGGGCCTCACGGAGGTTTTTCTTTACTGAAAGACCCGAAAAAGATAACACTGCTTGATATTGTTACTTCAATTGACGGAATGGATATTTTTACAGATTGTGTTATGCATAATGGTTCATGCGAATCTGTTGATGATAGCCAAAATAAATGTCCTCTTCATAACGATTATGAGCAGATAAGAAAAAATCTGATAAAACTTTTCAGCAATAAGACAATATATGACCTGGTGATCAAAGTAAATAATGGCGTTAACTTAATAACTATCTGATTGATTCCTTTATTTTGGGTTTAATATATAACCAGATTAACAAAGAAATAATAATACCAGACAGATTTGCCAGAACATCATAAAAACTGCCACTCCTGGTTACTGTAAACAAAGCCTGCACGATTTCCATTAAAATACCAAAGCCAAGAGGTATAAAAGCAACCAGAAATAATTGTGCCCTGCTTTTGAATGTTTTTCGGTTTTCAAAAATAAGTACTGACATAAAGCCAAAATACATGGCAAAATGTACGAATTTATCAGTATACGGGGTATCGAGAAATGAAACTTTATCAAATGTTTGTGAATTGGTAAGGCTCAGATACATAATGATTAAAGCTGCAATTATTGAAAATTTGTTCCTGATTATCATTATATAGGTTTATCGCAAATTTACCCTGAATATTCCGTAAATTTTGAAAACTCTTATAAATTATTAATAATTTAATATTTCAGTTTATGGTAACCTGGATTTCAGCCACAAAGGCACCAGGGCACGAAGTTACAGGAGTAAGGTATTAAAAATATGGGCTTTGTGATTCTTGGTGCCCTGAACTTCTTTAGTTAAATTTGTGATTAATTAAAATTATATGGCCGGAGTCTATATACATATTCCATTTTGTAAAAAGCTTTGTTATTACTGTGATTTCTATCATGTAATTACACCCGAAAACAATTCAACATATATTAATGCCCTTCTGAGTGAAATTTCATTTAGGCGGGAATACCTTGGAAATGAGACTGTTTCCACTATTTATATTGGAGGGGGTACCCCCTCTGTTTTTTCAGTAAAAGAACTGGAAACAATAATCAATGAAGTACATAAACAATTCCGGGTAGAAAAAGAATGCGAAATTACCATTGAATTAAATCCTGATGATGTTAACCGGGTTTATCTTGATGGTCTTCGTAATATGGGAGTTAACAGGATTAGTCTGGGGATACAATCCTGGAGAGATTCAGATCTTAAAATGCTTAACAGGCGACATGATTCTGCTCAGGCAGCCGGGGCACTTAAAAATACATTTAAAGCAGGATTTGAAAATGTTACAATAGATCTTATTTATGGTATTCCCGGAATGAGTTCAACTGAATGGGCTTCAAACCTCGATTATTCATTTGAGTTTGATATAAAACATCTTTCAGCGTATCACCTTACAATTGAAAAGGATACTGTACTCGGAAAAATGCTCCAGAAGGGGCTTATCACAGAAATAGAAGAAGAGGAAAGCACATCTCTTTTTAACATACTTATTGAAAAGACAGAAAAGGCAGGATTTATTCATTATGAAATTTCAAATTTTGGTAAGCCCGGATATTTTTCTATCCATAATTCTAATTACTGGAAACAGGTAAATTACATTGGACTTGGACCATCTGCTCATTCATTTAACGGATATTCGCGACAGTGGAATCTAAGTGATTTAAAAGGATATGTGAAAGCAATAAATTCAGGAAAAACGTTTTATGAAAGAGAAGAACTTGATACAAAAGCGAAGTTTAATGAATATATTATGACCTCACTCAGAACCATGTGGGGCATTGATCTTGAGTATGTTGAAAAGGCTTTTGAAAAAGAAGGCTATGATTATGTCATAAATTTATCAGGGAAATTCATAGATTACGGACTTATGAAAAAGGAAAAAAAATCCCTGGTTCTTTCAAACCAGGGGAAGATGATATCAGATAATATTATTTCAGAATTTATGATGCCGGGTAGCGACTAACTATCTTTTTGAAAGCATAAATGTTGTGCGTCCGATAATGTTATCATCAAGATAAAGTTCAACGCTGTAGTTTCCAATAATGAAATCTCCGGTATTGTCAAGGAAAATACACATTTCAATATCCTGGTTCATATAATCAACTTCACGACTGGCAGAATAGATGATTTTGTTGCCTTTATATTCAAACAAATTATCGGCACTGTTGGTAATTACCAGTGAATCAGGCCTGATTACTCTCATATATACATCTTTTGTTCCCGGCTTGGCTAAAGGATTTTCACGAAGAGTAAAACAGATTCTCAGTTTATCAAGAAGATTTATTCTGGTTGTTTCTTTTCTCTTTTTGTTGAGAGAAACAGCCGTAATGTTTTTTGCCTGGATTACAGAAGCAATCTCAACCTTCGAACTTAATTCTTCTTTTACTTTTGAAAGTTCGGTATTTGAGCTCCTTACCCTGGTCATCTGCTGTTTAATTTCTGAGTTTTCTGCAACCAGTACTTTATTTCGGGAATTAAGTGAGTCGATCTGAACGATATAGCTTTTCATAATTTCTCGCATCGTCGTAATCTCGCTCTTGTATTTTCTGATAAGTTGAACATTCGAAGCGTTGACGGCAAGTAATTGTATGATTTTATTTTTTTCCTTTTCCAGTCCGGCATTAAGACTATCGTTATCTGTTTTCAGCGTATCATAAGCATATACCATGTGCCGCAATTCAGTGGCCAGAGAATCTTTTTCGTGTGTCAGAACTGCTTCCATCTCGACCATTTTATGTTTCTGGTCAAAATACATAAAAACAATAAATATCAGCACTATAGCCAGTATAATTGACGTTGCAATCATTTTTATTGGAGTCCCTTTTCTGGGTTCCTGTTCTGGTTGTGTAATGTTGTTTGTATCTGCCATCTGTTCAATTGTATTAATAGGATATCAAACACAAAATTAGTAATATCTGTAGAATTCCAATATAATCGGGTTCATGGATTAAATTTATAAAGAATAAAACAGAGAGAATTGAAAGGCTTTTAGTCAGGTTTGTTTGTTGTAGCGCAAATTTTATTTATGCAAGAAGGGTATCGAGATTAATTGTCTTAAGTTTTTCTTTAGTTGCCTTATATCCAACCAGAAACAATTCACTGGCTTTTTCAGGATCAAGGATTTTATAATTTCTTAACTCAAGGGGAGCAACGAAAAGGTTAAATTTTTTACTTTTTTCAATTACTTCTTTTGACATACTAAGCATGAATGTTCTTTCTGCAATACTTATCAATCCACTGATTTTTTCCACATATCCTACAGGATTTACAAATGAACCAACAAGTATTTTGCATTTATCTTCAATAGGATGAACAGGAAGATTATCAAGAACACCGCCATCGACGTATGAAATATCATCGATTTTTACAGGCGGAAAAAGAACCGGGATACTCGCTGATGCAATTACAGGATCAAGGAGCCGGCCTTGTGAAAAATAAACTGCTTTACCGTTATTAATGTCGGTTGCCGATACAAACATTGGAATTTTAAGCTCCTTAAACGTATTAGCACGCAAATGAGTCTTCAGAATTTTGTGTATTCCGTTTAACTGCAGTAATCCCTCCCTTGGCATGGCCGGTCGCATAAAATCCAGCCTGCTGCCAGTGTTCATTATTTTAAGTATTTCTTTTGGTGTGTAACCATCGGCATACAAAACTCCAACCAGCGCTCCTGCGCTTGTGCCGGAGATAACATCAGGATATATGCCAGCTTCGTTCAACGCCTGCAGAAGGCCAAGATGTGCAAATCCCCTTGCGCCACCGCCACTCAACACCAGCCCGATTTTATAGAGATATTCTGCCATAACATTATCAGGAACAAATATAAACAATGAAAATTAAAATTGTCCTGATTATTTAGCGGGTCACTTGAAAATCAATAAATTTGCAAAGAATCATGGGATAATTATTAATTAATAAGATCTTATATGCAATTTTTACTAATAGCTTATGACGGCACTGATGGGGAGGCCTTCCGGCGAAGATCTAAGGTAAGGCCCGAACATCTTGAAAATGTTGATAAGCTAAGACAAAAAGGAGAATTTTTATTTGGCGGAGCTATTCTGGATGATAATGAAAACATGATAGGTTCAGTGATAGTCTATGAATTTCCCGATCGCCAGTCGCTCGATAAAATGCTGGAAAAAGAACCCTATATTACCGGGAAAGTATGGGAACTTATTGATATTAAACCATTCCGGCTTGCCAAACATGACTAAGGTACTATGAATCTGAGAAAATTTACTCCGGCAGTTGATAAAAGAATACTTGTTCTTTTAGCCGGGCTGATGTGGTGCGGAGTAGGGATAATGCTGATCAGGTATGCTGTTTTGTGGTTGTCGCTTTTTAAAATCAGGGAACAGGAAATTTTTTATGCTATTGGATTTATTGTGGCCCTTCCAGTTCATCGCTTTGGTTTTTTGAAGATTGCTGATAAAAATCTGAACAGGCTGCTGCCCCTGACTCAAAAAAAGTGTGTATTTGGCTTTATGACCTGGAGAAGCTATTTCATTGTTCTGATAATGGTTTCAATGGGAATTACCCTCAGACACTCGTCACTGCCAAAACAATACCTTTCAATTATTTATAATGGTATCGGATTAGCACTGTTTCTGTCAGGGACAAGGTATTTAAGGTTCTTTTTCCTGTTACTGTTCCCGGAGCAATAATAATCTGAAATTCAACGGCCTGCAGACTCTTTGCAATAATGCATCAGGGCATTGAATACCTGCAGTCTGACCGGATTTAAGTTATAATATTCACCGCTCTTAAGCAGGCCGTTATTCTGACGGTTGATTAAAAGAATTACAGAAGCTTTATACTTTGGGATAACACTAATGCTTGGTCCAGTAAAACCTGTATGACCGAACGTACCTTCAGGCCCGTTTCTCATAAAGGAATTTTCAGGGTCCATCATCCAGCCAAGACCATTATAAAATTTATCTTTTGTCAGGAATAAGTCTATTGTAGCCTGAGATATAAACTGATGATCACCGACTTTTCCTTTATTCTTCAACATATCAACCAGTTTCTGCAGATCGTTAACAGTGGAAAATAATCCGGCAGCACCAGAAATGCCTCTGTTAGCATACCATGTGTTGCCATCGTTTACCTCTCCCCTAAGAGTATATTTTCTCCATCCCGACCAGCTGTCAGGATCAATATCCTTTATTGTGAATCCCAGAGTGGAATCAGAAACCATTCTTTTTTCATACGGGTTGCCATGGGAGGTGGCTGCAATCTTATCGAATTTACCGGATTTAAGCGGATTATAGGTTGTGGAATCCATGCCAATAGGTTGAAATATGTTCTCTTTTTCAAATTCTTCAAGAGGCAAGCCTGAAATTTTTTCAATAATTTCACCCAGAAGTATAAATCCCAGGTCGCTGTAACGACGTTGTTTTGCAATCGGGAATCTGAGCGGAAGTTCACCTATTAATTTATATGTCTCCTGTTTATCGGAGGAACGGTAATAAAGAGGATACCATTCATATAAACCGGCCGTATGGGTCAACAGGTTGCGTATGGTAATACCTTTCTTTTCAGGAGTATCAAATGCTTTGATATATTTATATACATGATCATCCGGATTGATAAGACCCCGGTCTGTAAGAAACATAATGGAAGTTGTTGTCCCTATTACCTTGGTAAGTGAAGCAATATCAAAAAGATGGCCAGGGGTCATTTTTTCAGGTGGATTAAGAAGGTTATGGTTGTAATCATATTTCTGGGCAAAGCCATAGGCCTGTTCGTAAATAACATCATTACCTTTTTTAATGAGTATTACTGCACCCGGAATTTTATCACTGGCAACCTGGCTTTTCAGAACAGAGTCGATAGTTGAAATAAGTTCTGTTTTTGGTGTTTCCCGTCTCTTATTCTGACATGATGAAAAAAGAGGAAGCGCAAAAACCGATATTAATATGATTGTAAGATGTTTTTTCATAGATCTGAATTATTTATTTTTTTGATATTGATACCCAACACGAGGGCCAACAGTCTTTCTGAGAAGCAGTTCCGATAAGCCATCTTTCACAAAATTATCCAGTTCTCCGACAAGTTTAAATCCAAATTCATAATAAAGTGTCATTGCTCTCCTGTTAAACGAGGATACACAGATAAAAATATTGGGAGAGAATTTAAGGATTCTTTCCTCACAAAAAAGCAGAAGTTTCGTTCCGAGCCCCCGGCCCCTGAAAGCCTCATTTATGCAGATTGTCTGAATATAGCCCGAGAATGTTCCGCATACCTGGAGAATCACAAAACCGGCAATTTCATTTTCGGATCTGATAACGTAAATCTCTTTGCATAAACCTTCAAATGCCTTGATACACTGAGCATAATTCATCCCGAGAGTGATCCATGGGTCTGTTTTTGACATCATAAGAGCACAGACGGCCATATCATCGGGATCTGTTGTAAGAATTACCGGAAAATTTTCTACCGCGGCCATTATTTCTTCTTTTTTATTATCACCAGAAACAATACTGTCAATAAAGCATTTACAAAAATATTCATAAAGCCGAAATCGAAGTGGAAAACCCTAATAAAATATCCGTTAAGAAGCCAGGTAAAGATTGCTGCTGATAAACAGGCTGCCGGAACCCATTTTTCTTTGAACTTTATTCCTGAAAAAAGTCCTGTCATATATAATCCCAGTATTGGTCCGTAAGTATATCCGGCAATTTTAAAAATGGTATTAATGATTGCTCCATGACTGTTCCAGAATGACATCACAATGAAAAACATAACTATATTTACTCCGAGCAAAACACGATTCTTTATTCTCTTTCTTGACTCATGAGGCTGATTTTCAATATTCATAAAATCGTAGCTGAAAGCTGTTGTCAGCGCTGCTATGCATGAATCAATACTGGCAAACGTGGAGGCGATTACACCTATCAGAAATGCAACAGCTCCTATCTTACCGAAATAATTTAAAGTCAGCAACGGATATAGTCCGTCAGTATTGACAAACTGTCTGTTGCTTGTTTCAAGTTTAATGCCATGGCGTTCGGCAAAAATATAGATCAGAACGCCAAGCCCAAGGAACAAAGTCTGGGCAAAAGCAATAAAGAAACTGAAAGTCAGTACATTCTTTTTTGCATCTTTTGCATTACTTACAGTAAGTGTTTTTTGCATCATGCTCTGATCGAGACCAACAAGGGCAACGGTGATCAGCAAACCTGATATAAACTGCTTGAAGAAATTAGATCCGGAATGCACATCCCAGTCGAAAAATCTGGCATAGGGATGATTAATAACAGTCTTTGCCATATCAGAAAACGAAAGGTCAAGAGAATTTTTAATTGTAAGAATTGAAATGACAATGACTGTAATGAGAAATAGCGACTGCAGGGCATCTGTCCATACAATGGTTTTGATACCTGATTTATTGGTGTAAAGCCATATCAGTATCAGAACCACTATTATCGTTATGAAATAGGGAATATGCAGGGCATCAAAAAAAGCATACTGTAAAATCTTAATAGACAATAACAGACGCAGTGCTGCTCCAAAGGACTGGGAAACCAAAAAAAACAGAGACCCGGTCTTGTACGTTACATTTCCAAACCTGATATTAAGATAAGTATAGATTGAAACCAGTTTCAGCCTGTAATAAATCGGTGTAAGGACAAAAGCGATAAAAAGATAACCCACTATGGTGCCAAGGATAAACTGGAAGTAATAAAGATTGTTATTCCCGACATTTCCCGGAATTGATACCAGCGATACGGCAGAGATACCGGAACCTATCATTCCGAATGCAACCAGGAACCATGGAGATACCCTGTCGCCGTCAAAAAATGTTGTGTCCTTTGTGTGCCGCGAGGTAAGACGCGAAATCAGCATCAGTATTGAAAAGTAGGACAGTATGATGACAAGCAGCAAAACAGGACTCATCTGTTATATATTTTGAACAGGCATCAAACGTAGCGAAAAAGAAGGATAATTAATATTTCTTTATCTTTACTTTTCTGAAATTTATTATTAAAAAACAATGTTTTGGTACAACAAACAATTCAGAAAACAGGTTGTTAGTAATATGTTTTAAAATAAAAAGCTATGGCATACACATTACGGCCCGGACAGAAAGCAATAGACTTTAAACTTCCCTCTACGGAAGGGAAAGAGTTCAGCCTAACAGATTTTGCGAAATTTAAATACCTTGTTTTGTTTTTCACCTGTAATCACTGTCCATATGTAATTGGTTCAGATGAGGTCACAAGGAAGACAGCAAATAAATATCAAAGCAAAGGTGTAGGATTTGTGGGAATAAATTCAAACAGTGAGAACACATATCCCGAAGACAGTTTTCCAAATATGGTTGAAAGGATGAAGAAACATAAATTTCCATGGGTCTACCTATATGATAAGACACAGGAAGTGGCAAAAGCTTATGGCGCATTGAGGACCCCCCATTTTTATGTTTATGATGAAGAGAGGAAGCTTGTTTATACAGGAAGGGGTGTTGATAATCCCAGGGACACCTCAAAGATGGTTGTTAATAACCTTGAAATGGCCCTTGAAGAATTAACTTCAGGTAAACCAGTATCAGTTCCGGTGACCAATCCCATCGGCTGCAATGTTAAGTGGGAAGGAAAGGATGCTCACTGGATGCCGCCTGATGCCTGCGACCTGGTGTGATAAATGATTTAATGTTAATCATATTATTCATCCTTGAGTATTTCTACAGGCCTGACCTTTAATGCCCTTATGATCTGATAACTTATTGTTGCAACAGCAACTATTAGGATTATTACAGATGCTAAAAGAAACTCCCAGATCTGCAATCCGTATTTATTTGCCCCGGGCAATACTTTATACACATAATAAGCTGCAGGCCATGCCATTACAAGTGATACGAATATTAACCTGATAAACCACGAAGACAGGGTAAGATAAAGGTTGCCATAAGAAAACCCAAGGACCTTGCGTATGCCTACCTCTTTCATTTTTCGCTGGGTCATGAATAAAATCAGGCCGAATATACCTATTGAGGAAATAAGAATAGTCAAAATGGCGATAAGGCTGGTAATTTTTTGCAGGCCTTTAAAAGCTTTTGCCGCAGTATCATTTTGTATAAGGGTTTGAATATTGGTGAATTCAAAAGCATCATCGGGGAAGTATTTCTGAAATTCATCCTTAACAATCTCCATTGCCTTTTTTTCTTTTCCCTTTGCAAAATTTACAGAATATATACCATCTGAAATGACTGAATCCGGAAGAAGCCTGTACAGGTGAGGTTCTTCAGGATTAAATACTGATTGGACAGTGTAATTTTTAATTACGCCAATTACTTCATAGTTTTTGCCAGATGCTTTAATACGTTTTCCTATCGGTTCCTGCCAGCCAAAAACTTTCACCGCCGTTTCATTAATCAGGCACTTGTTTCTGTCAGCAGGAAATTCTTTTGAAAAATTTCTGCCATACAGCATTTTCAGTTCATAAGTCGGGACAAAGTCATAGCTTATATTGCTGTATCTTACAAATACTTTTTCATCAGGTTTGCTTCCCTCCCAGTTAAGATCTTCACCGCCGGGAAGGATAAATGGGATATAATCGGAAAAACATACATCTTTTATTTCACGGTTTTCAAGCAGGCTCTGTCTTAATGGTTCGAAGGGCCCCTTTTTATTTGTAATAATGTTCGAGAACAGAATTGTCTGATTATTAAAGCCCATATCCTTTGTAAGCATGAATTTTGTCTGCCTGTAGATTATGAAGGCAACAATAAGCATGAAAACTGAAATACTAAACTGAATGGTAACAAGTACCTTTTTAAGGCTTACACCATTTGATTTTTCAGTGATAAATTTCTGTTTCAGGGCTGCAACCGGGCTATAGGAAGAAATTACAAATGCAGGGTGCATTCCTGATAAAAATCCTGTAATAAGAGTTACAGCAATGATTATGAAAATAAGTGTCGGATTTTCAAGAATGTTCGGAAACGTTCCCCAACCAAGCATATTATTAAGTAAAGGGAGTGCCAGCTGAGCAGCGAAAATAGCTATCAAGGCAGCAACAACTGTCGTTATCATCGATTCAAACATAAACTGGAGCCAGAGACGTTTTTTATTGAAGCCCAGAGTTTTCTTTATTCCGATTTCCCTGAAACGGTTTGTAGCACTGGCGGTCTGTAAATTGATGAAGTTTATTGAGGAAAGGACAAGGATAAGAACTGACAGAAATGTAAGAAGGCCAAGAGCTATATACAATGAGGGATCAAAGAAAGGATTCAGGTTCAGTTTTGACATCGGACGCAGGTAGGGGTGATGCTCTTTTCTGAAATCCTTGAGTGTGTTAAATATTTTGTTATCCACCGGGGAAGCAGTGGCATTAGGCTTAAGTAAAACATAAGTATAGAATGAATATCCCCAATAATTGGTTTCATAATTGTTATATCCTGTCAGAGCGGAAAAGGAGAGCATTGGAAGAAGATAAACTGGCCTCCAGGTTGACCTTTCCGGGAGATCATCATATACCCCTGTAACATTGAATACCACCTTATTTTCACCATAAACCTGTTTTCCGAGGGCATTTCCACCCGGAAAAAGCTTATTGGCAAGCTCTTTAGAAAGAACGATGGAATATGGTTGTGTCAGAGCCTGCCGGGGATCCCCTTCGATAAATTTAAAGGTGAAGATATCGAATACAGACTGGTCAGCATAATACCCAAAACGGGTCAGGAACTGGTTCCTTTTATCAACAGACAGGAATACACCGCTTTTGTTATTATCTCCCACATCATGAATGAGAGCAATTTTTTCAATCTCCGGTAAGTCAGCCAGGTCTTTCCGGCTTAGAGCCGCAGTGGTGCTCCAGGTATGTTTTATTGTGTTTTCTTTCTGATCCATGAATAGCTGAAGCCTGTAAATACGGTCGTATTTTGTATTGTTTCTATCCCACATAAACTCGCCACTTATAAACTGGCTTATCACTATGAATGTGGCATATCCTATTATCAGGTTGGCAAAGATTATAAAGTAGAGTAATTTATCTTTGAAAATCCTACGGAGTAACATATAGACTGATTGTAATATCATTTTTTTACAGTTTTAAAGATTGTTCAAAACATCAGTACAATTCAGATTACGGGTTCAAATACCTTATCGGATCTTTCCATTACAAGATGTCCGTCGAACAGATTGACAATTCTGTGAGCTCTTTCAGCGTGGTTCAGTGAGTGTGTGACCATTATTATTGTAGTTCCGGTTGCATTCATCTCTTCTAGAAGCTCCATCACCTGCTCTCCATTGATCGAGTCGAGGTTTCCGGTTGGTTCATCAGCAAGGATCAGCTTGGGCCTGGTAATAAGAGCACGGGCAATTGCTACCCTCTGCTGCTGACCTCCCGAGAGCTGTCTTGGAAAATGATTTCTCCGGTGTCCGATCCTCATTTTTTCAAGAATCTCCTCAACTTTTGTTTTTCTCACCGACTGCGACTCTCCCAGGGCCAGCAACGGTAATTCAACATTCTCATAAATATTCAGGTCATCAATCAGGTTAAAGCTTTGAAAAATAAAACCAATATTTCCCTTCCGCAGATTTGTCCTTTGTTTTTCACTGAAGCGGGAAACCTCAGTTCCGTCGAAATAATATTCTCCTGAATCAGAACTGTCGAGCAGGCCCAGAATATTCAGCAATGTCGATTTTCCACATCCCGAAGGACCCATTACAGCAACAAATTCACCATTATTTACTTCCAGACTCACATTATGCAGAGCGGTTGTTTCCACCATTTCGGTGCGAAAGATCTTCGATAAATTGACTATTTGTATCATATTTAATGTTTTCCCTCTTTAGTCCAACATCATGCCAAACTTATTTACTCCCTGTTATTCAATGATATATGAAATTTTAATTTTTCCGGAAGTAAAATTTTTTTACATGCTTAATTAAAATAATTTTACATCTGGAGGATATTTAATAAAATCATGAAAAACAAAAAACTACTTATTGTAGATGATAACCAGGGAATATTAAATGCTCTTAAACTATTGCTCAGACCCGGGTTTGAATCGGTTAAAACTATTTCCAATCCCAATCAGCTTTATTCAGAGCTTGATAAGAATGATACGGATGTAATATTACTGGATATGAATTTCAAAGCCGGTGTTAATACAGGAAATGAGGGAATATTTTGGCTCAGGGAGATAAAAAAGAGAGCTCCACTGGTGGAAGTAGTCATGATTACAGCATATGGAGATGTAGAACTGGCTGTAAAATCTCTGAAAGAAGGAGCCGCCGATTTTGTGTTGAAGCCATGGGATAACGATAAGCTGAAAGCTACCCTGGAAGCTGCCTGTCGTCTTAGAAACTCAAACCTGGAGATATCAGATCTGAAATCGAGGGAGAAAGTGTTAAAACAGGACTTAAACAGGAATACTCCCCTTATTATTGGTAAGTCACCTGCTATGAAAGAGATATTAAAGCTTGTCAGCAAAGTTGCCGATACAGATGCAAATGTCCTTATTACCGGGGAGAATGGTACCGGGAAGGAGCTTATAGCCAGGGAAATACATAGATTATCCAGCCGTTGCAATGAGCTATTTGTACTAGTTGACCTGTCAACTCTCACAGAATCACTTTTTGAAAGTGAACTTTTTGGTCATAAAAAAGGATCTTTTACAAACGCCTTTGAAGATAAAACCGGGAGATTTACCATGGCTGACAAAGGCAGTCTTTTTCTTGACGAAATAGGAAATATTCCGATGAACCTGCAGGCTAAAATTCTTACTGTACTGCAAACACGGATTGTTACACCAGTCGGCTCAACCAAAGAAATCTCCGTGGATTTCCGCCTTATAAGCGCTACCAACAAAAATCTCCAGGAGATGATTACGAATAATCAATTCCGCCAGGATCTTCTCTACAGGATGAATACTATTCAGATCTATCTTCCTCCGCTCAGGGAGAGGATTGAAGATATTGAAGACCTGGCATTGCATTACCTGAAAATATATAGCAAGAAGTACAATAAAAATAACCTTGATATACAAAAAGATGCGCTGGAAAAACTGAAAAGAAACCAGTGGTTCGGTAACATAAGGGAATTACAGCATACAATAGAAAAAGCAGTAATTCTTGCAGAGGGTGATAAATTAAGGTCATCTGACTTTGTTTTTCTCGAGGACGATGTAAACGTAGCAAACCAGACCGAGACTCTTGAGGAGATGGAAAGGAAAATGATTATTGGTACTCTGAAGAAAAATAATTTCAACCAGGTAATTACATCTGAACAGCTTGGAATAACCAGGCAGACCCTTTATAATAAAATAAAAAAATATGGAATCTGAAAAGCTTCTGACTTTCAGGGTAAAAGTCATTTTGTTATTACTCACTGCCGTTTCATTCATTTGGGCAGGAATTTTAATTGACAGAAAAAATATCTATGCAGCTGTTGCATTATTGGTTGCAGGTTTTATAATTTTCCTGATATTGAACAGGATATACAATTACACAAATGAAGCTATAAGCCTGTTTTTTGATTCACTGCGCAATGATGATACAACTATTCATTTTCCTGTAAATATCAAAAATCGGAAATTATCCAGGTTATTTGAGAGCATGAACAAACTCAACGACCATTTTCAGGAAATCAAACTCAGGAACGAGTACAATGAGTCATACTACAGGACATTGATACAGCATGCATCAGCAGGGTTACTGGTGATAGGCAGCAATAACCGGGTGGAGCTTATAAATAAAACAGCGTGTATCTATGCAGGTATATCACCTGATTCAACAAATCATGACTTGCTGAGAATAAAACATCCGGCATTTTTTGAAGCAGTGTGTAACCTGAAACCGGGAGAAAATGTTACATACAAAAATCTTGTCTCGAATAACCTGCAATTATTATTTTTCAGGGCCACAATTATACGGCGGAAAGACGAAGAGCTTAAGCTTGTGTCAATTCAGGATATCCGCAATGAACTGCAATCGAAAGAACTGGAATCTTACAGAAAGCTGATTAATGTTCTCACACATGAAATAATGAATCTTCTTTCTCCATTGACTTCAGTAGCGAAAGAATTATATGCAATGTTAAGTAACAGAAATATCTCTGATGAATTTTCCCGCATTGATGAATCGTTGATTACCACTACGATAGACGGGCTTCAGCTTATTAATGAGCAGAGCGATGGCCTTGTAAGTTTCATGAACAACTATCGTAAAATATCGAAGATCCCTCCGCCGGAGTTTGCGTCCTTTATGGTCGGTGACTGGATTAACCAGCTTAAAATAGCCTTCTCAGGCAGGATGAAGGAAAATAACATTGACTTCAGCATTGACACAGATAAAAGTATCCGGGGGGGGATCATTGCCGATAAAAAATTACTGAACCAGGTAATAGTTAATCTCATCAATAATTCATTTGACGCAGTTATGGAATTTGAGGGAGAGAAAAAGATTGAGATTCGCATAATGAAAAACCAGGAGAACAGAGTAATTATTAAGGTTGTAAATAGCGGACCAGCAATACCTCATGAGTTGCTTGAAAAAATATTTGTCCCGTTCTTTACAACCAAAAAAAACGGTTCCGGAATAGGATTAAGCATATCCCAGGAAATTATGAAACTGCATAATGGTTCAGTGATAGCTGTCTCTTCAGAAGATACCCCGACCTGTTTTATAGTGGAATTTTAACTTTTTAAACAACCCCGGGGGCCAATATGGTTACTTTTTTTACAGGTTGGTTTCAGCTTCTAAGGAGCAAGCCGCTCAATTACCCATATGCTATTTTTTAAAGAATAGGTTATCCTGTTGTGAAGTCTGTATTTTCCATTCTGCCAGAATTCAAACCAAATGGGAATAATACGGAATCCGCCCCAGGACCCTGGTTTTTCAACGGGTTTTCTGTAAAATTTGTTTTTATATAAATTATATTGGTCTTCAAGATGCTTTCGATCGGGAATAACTGAACTCTGAGTGCTGGCCCATGCTGAGAGCTGACTTTCTCTTGGCCTTTTTTTATGATAGGCTGTTGACTCCTCTTCTGAGAGTTTTTCTGCAGTTCCTTCTATCCGCACCTGGCGACCCGATTCCGGCCAGTAAAAAAGGAGTGCTGCACTATTATTTGATGATATCTGTTTTGCTTTCCTGCTATTGTAATTTGTGAAAAAAATAAAACCATTTTCATTATAATCTTTCAGTAAAACTGTTCTTACAGATACCCTTCCTTCAATTGATGACGTGGCAAGGCTGACAGATTCCGGAATGGCAATACCTGCAGTTGAATGTTCTCTATACCATAAATCAAACTGAATAAAAGGATCAGTCGCAATAGTTTTTTCTGAAAGATCTTTGTATTTTCCCATTTTATTTTTTGAGCCTGTTAGATAGATTTTAAAAATAAATACAAATAACTTAAATTGTAAGATAATAAACTAAATTCTATAATCATGATCAGAAAAAGAATTCATCCGATCACCGCACTGACCATTTTAGTCATTGCATTAATGCAGGTTTCATGCACGTCCCAGACAGCAACTGACCTTTCAAAGGAGAGTATTATACCTAAACCTGTTTCAATTGTGGCAACAGGAAGTTCTTTTAAATTAAAACCTGCTACAGAAATTTATATTCAGGGTGAATCAGCTGAGATACGGCAGGTGGGTCAGTACTTGGCTGACAGACTGAAGCCTGCAACGGGCTTCGGGTTTGAAGTAAAAGTCACTGACAAGGTTCCCCTTTCAGGTAATATTTACCTCGTCCTGTCAGAAGAAAACTCCGGACTCGGAGAGGAAGGATATGAACTGACAATAACTAAAAAGCTGGTCACACTTACAGCAAATAAACCTGCCGGATTGTTCATGGGAGTACAGACATTATGCCAGTTGCTGCCTGTTGGTATTGAATTGACAACAAAACAGCCTGGACCCTGGGAAATGGCAACGGGTACGATTACAGACTATCCGGTTTATTCTTATCGTGGTGCAATGCTTGATGTTTCGAGGCATTTTTTCGGTGTGCAGGATGTAAAGCGATTTATCGACCTTATTTCTTTTTATAAGATGAATGCGCTCCATCTGCATCTTTCCGATGACCAGGGATGGAGAATTGAAATCAAATCGTGGCCCGAACTGGCCATACACGGAGGCAGCACAGAGGTTGGTGGCGGAAATGGGGGGTATTATACCCAGGACCAGTATACCGACATTGTGAATTATGCTAAGGAAAGATATATTACCATAATTCCTGAAATTGATATGCCCGGCCATACCAATGCAGCCCTTGCTTCATATGCTGAACTTAATTGCAGCGGAAAAGCTACTGAATTATATACCGGAACCAGGGTTGGATTCAGTTCATTCTGTACCACAAAAGATATAACCTATAAATTTATCGATGATGTAATAAAGGAACTGGCAGCGATTACCCCCGGGCCCTATATTCATATCGGTGGGGATGAATCACATTCGACAAAAAGAGAAGATTATATTCCTTTTATCAATAAAGTTCAGGATATAGTGATATCTCATGGGAAAAAGGTTATGGGCTGGGATGATATTGCAATAGCAAGTCTTAAACCTGGCGTTGTTGCCCAGCACTGGGCAAATGTTAAGAATGCGAATGCTGCTGTTAAGCAGGGTGCGAAAATACTGATGTCGCCAGGAACAAAAGCATACCTCGACATGCAGTATGATAAATCAACAAAGCTAGGCCAGCACTGGGCCGCATACATTGAGTTGGATAGCGCATATATCTGGGATCCTGCAACACTTGTTCCGGGTGTCGGGATGGATAATGTACTGGGTATTGAAGCTCCATTATGGACAGAGACCATTACCAATATGGATGAAATTGAATATATGGTCTTTCCACGCCTTCCCGGGTATGCGGAGATTGGATGGACCCCTGCCTCATCGAGGAGCTGGGATGAATATAAAGTGCGACTGGCAAAACAGGGACCCCGCTTTAAAGCCATGGGGATAAATTTTTACCAGTCACCACTCATAAACTGGTCCGGGTCAGATTAAAATCTGTCTCGCATAATGAAGGCAGGTCGTCACTTCTTTAACGGCATTTGACCAGGGTTTGATATCATATTCCAGCTCAATGTCACAGAAGATCGGCCATTTTTTTTCTTTGACCAATAAAAGTACATCTTCGAGAGGCATTTCTCCCTGGCCCCATACCTGGTTTGTATTTGGAGGATCGGTTTTTGGTCCTGTCTTGTCTTTTATGTGAATACTTACGATACGATCGTGATATTTTTCAATGATAGTGTTTGGATGCAAACCGGTCGAACCAAAGAAATGTCCTGCATCAAAGTTGAACATTACTGCAGGAGATACTGCCATAAAAGGATCATAGCTGAAACCGGGTGTTGCAAACTGCATATGGCTGTGGAATATAGCATACATCCCATGTTTCTCGGCAAATGGAGCAAGTCTCTTTACTGATTCTTTTCCGATTTCTTCTGACACACCTTTTGCACCAAGTATTTTTGCCACATTAAAAGCATAATCAATCTCTTCATCGGACCATTTTGCCGGAGAGAATTTGACTATATGAATTGAGATACCTGCATTATCAAACATTTTTCTGACCTCTTCAACTTTAGACATTGGAAGAGAAATACGCCAGGCTTTGATATCCTGGTTGTATTTGGCAAGGGCATCTTTTTGTTTCTGTGTCAGTTCGCGACGACGCGGTGGAGCAGGTGATGGCGGAGGAGCTGCAGCCGCTGTTGTCTCTGCAGGCTTTGGCGGTGGAGGAGGTGGAGCAAACATGCCCATCATTGGATTCTTCGGAGCTCCAAGAGTTTCTTCCACATCGTTGCTCATCAGCTCTATTGAACTGATACCTGATGCTTTACAGTACTTAATGACATTGTCAACACCACCCGGCATGCTGCGCCAGCTATAGGTAATGGTACCGATTTGTACACCGCCGAATTTTGAATCAGGAGTTTTTGAGTCATCAATACCGGGTAGTGGCATACTCCTGCCCTGGAGATGAAGAGGAACCATTGAAAACGTTGCAATGGTTGCAGTGCTCCCCAGAAATTTACGTCTTGAAAGCTTGCTTTTTGATTTGTTTTCCATTTTTTCTTATTTTAATATCATTAGAGAATACCAGTTAATCCAAAATGATAGATAGAATAAAAATACACATTGCTTTGCTAATTCATTTATTATTTAAGATTTTTTAATAAATACTGCGTTTTCCTACGAAGGAGTTTCCTCATTACGCTGCGCTTCAAACGCTCCTTTATTTCACGTGAATGACTTTCTTAACCAATAACATTTTTCCATCCTCCGAGATTCCCTGTATATTGATAAGGTAATCCGCTTTATTATCAGAACTCCAGAATTCAATTCTGGCTTTGCCATCTTTGTCAGTCTTAACAGATGGATTCCAGTAGAGCGTATTCCTGTAATCGGGAATACGGCTGTTCTTCATTTCTGTTGATGTGTAATCAGGAGAAACAAACGATCGCACCGGATTTATAACTCTGTAAGGTATCCTGATCATATAGTCGGGAAGTGGGACACAGCTAAAATCGGCTGACTTTGTAATCACATTAATGATACCCGGGAACCAGTATTTTCCAATCAGGTATTTCTCCTTGATAACATCAATTTTTTCAACAATTTCCGGATCAATATTAACGATCATTGAAGCATCCTTTATTATTACACCATCTATCATCAGGCATGGATATGTAATATACGGACTGTTATCCACCCGGTCGTTTATTACTATTTCATAACCTGGTTTTTTATTTTTCAGCGAAACATGTGGTAAAAGCTCGAAAAAAACCTCCTCCATGGTTGGCAATTTGATATAATCTGCCATAATAAGTTCAAAATCAGGCTTGCCATAAAATCGTTGCCGTTCCAGGGGTTGTACGGCTCTGCTTAAGGTATCTCCAAGGGAAGAAATTCCATATATAGCTCTTACCTGGTAATTTACCATCAATTTTGAAACATATGCGGGGGATTGCCTTATCGAAGTATCAACCGGAATTTCAGTCCTTGCATATTGATCTGAAAAGGAAGATTCAATCATTATTTTCTGATTCTTATTAATATTATCCGGCATGATTATTAAATCATTAAGCCCTTCATCGATATGAATATTGAATCTGAAATTTCCGCTTTTATCTGTTCTTGCATACTGAAATAAGGCATCTTTTCCCGGAGAGCACATAAGAACAATTTCAGAATGCGATAGCTGGTTCACATCAGAGAGGAGTTTGCCCCGAAGAAAATGATCTTCTTTTTCGGTCTTGTATTTAAAATATGGCAGGTTTCCTGATACAATGGTTCCCCAGTTAATCCAGTTGCTTCTGATGTTTAAAAGGATACTGTCAATAGTTTCAGAAGAAATTTCGCTTATTTTCCTTCCTTTAATTATTTTTCCGGGCAATGATCCATACTCAGTACCAAACACCATATAATCAGCAATATTTATGGTATTTGTGTCGCTTGTGAGAGGAGAAACGGAAACACTCAGTTTTGATGACCTCAATTCTTTTAATACCTCATTAGGAGGTTCAAGGTCGAGAATAATTTTATCCCTTAGTTTATAACTGTCGGAAGAATGTAGTTTAATCGGAGTATTTTCCTCTGAAGGAGTATAGATATATTTTTCGCTTACCGGGTTTCCCATTAAATTGAATATTGTAATCTGATTGATTCCTGTTTCAAGTTTGTCTTTTGGAATCATTATCCTTGTTGTATCCCCGGTCGTCTTTTCAGAGCTTATATAATTGATATTTCCATGTGTCTGAATAAAAATGCAAAACATATTGTTGTTTTCCGACCTGAAATTATTATCCGTGGTTACATTAATTTCCAGCGAATCTTTTTTAATCTTATTCCCCTTATGAGTTGCATGTGTGTTTTTTTTGTCCCTGTCAGCTTCATTCCCGGATTCTTTCACAATAATATTATTGAAATGAGAACTCTTCACAGATTCCTTTGTATTTAAAGTATTATATACTTTGATTTTTTTGGTGAAGCAATTATCGGGAAGAAAATTCTTCATCCAATTGGTATACGATCTTAAAGTATAGATGCCGGTACTTAAAGTATCTGGTAATACAAATTGTCCGGGTCCTGTTCCTTTTTCGATGAGTATCCTCTTTTGTAGCACCGGCCTGTTTTCATAATTCAGCAGTTCAACATAGGCAATTCTGCTGTTGAATGAAGGGTTGAAACTCTGTCTGTCTATAACGAATAAATTAAACCACAGATCTTCACCTGCAATATATTCTGTCCGGTCGGTGAGGGCATAAATCTCTTCGCGGGGTATTGCTTTGCAATATCTCAAAAACCTTTTGGCAAGCGAGTCTGTTATATTACCGGGAACCTGGCTTGCAACAGTCTGGAGCAACAGAAGATTAAACAGGAGAAAAATCGCAGGTTTAAGTGTCTTTGTCATTTAAAGTATTTTCTTCAGCAACATATTGTTATTTTTCGTCAATCCAGAAATCCGGTTTTTTATTTGTCCCTCTCACAGTACAGTCGGCACAACCCTTTGTATCAGTTAGTACTCTCATTCTTGGCGATCCAAATCCACCTGGCAGCTGATCTATAAGTATCCATACTGAAATGTCAAGATTCTTAATATTTCCATCGCCATACACAGTATCGGTAATGCAGTTTTTATACGGATCAATAATACCTTCAAACGCATCTTTAATAAAGATCCTTTTGGATGATTTTGCCGAAACGCTGAAATAGCCCAATATCGGTTCCCCAGGGTCATCTATACGATATATATTGCTTGGTATGGAAGAAGGGACAATATCAGAGAGACCCCCGACCTGTGAAGTGAGATTTTGTACTTTTTCCCAATAATTATATTCATCTTCATTCATTGAGTACTGATTCAACAGGATACTGTATTCAGTTTTCAGCCTGTCGCTAATGTTTGAAATATAATTAACCTGATGACGTATTATTCTGGCTTCCCCGAAAGCTGCAGTGCTTTTTATATTTATTGTGTCAGAGTTGTCTGATATCCAGCAGGTCATGTTCGGAACCGGAAAGAGCAGCCTTAGTTTCCAGGTCTCTGAAAAGTCCCATCTGAAGAACTTGCAGCTGTCTTTCGGATCGTAGGTGTCAAGATAGATCCGGCAGCCGTTAATTCCCCTGCTGGAGGCGGTTTTTTCTTTTATGATCGTTTTCTCATAGTAAATACTGTCAACAGGAGGGACGGGCCTCATCACGGCAGGGTACGACTTATAGTGGATAAAACCGTTACCATTGCTTTCGAAAATATCGAGTGTATAAGTTCTCCCTGTTTCACCTTTGAAAATTGTGGAATCTGTAATATATATTCCGGGAGAAGACTCATTTAAACTATAGTTATGTCCCTGGTCATCTGAAATTTGCACTGAACACCCCTCAACAGGAATAACAACCGTTTTTTCCCCAAAGGGGAGGGATTTTGAAAGTTTTATCGTATATGTTTCCGGCTGATCCGTAATTAAACCCTGGACAACAAGCAATTCTTTCTGTTCGGTGATCTCGGGAATAAATTGCTTAATACATCCGGTAACCGGGAGCAGGCACATTAAAAGAACAACTGGCAGCAGCTGATTTGTTCTCATATATTTTTTGCTAATATGTAGTTTCATACCTGGTTTAAAAATCAAAACTAAAAGTTACGGTTGGAATAGGCCTGTCAAAAACAGACAATTTATATCCCATATAGAGATCACCTTCTTTTTTAAAATAAACAGAATATATATTTTCTCTTCCAAGGAGGTTATAAACGGAGAATGTCCAGCTTGGATGAGCTAATTTATGAGATAAAAGCTTTCCATTCACTTTTAAAGACAGATCAAGCCGCGAATAATCAGGGATTCTGTATTTATTCCGGTCAGAATAATGTACCAGAGTGTTATCATACATGATATAGGTGGAAACCGGATAAGTTACAGGGCGTCCTGTACTCCAGATATAGTCGGCAGATATACTGAGGCGCCTGGAGAAGAAATAATTAAAAGTGACTACCAGGTCGTTTGGCTTGTCAAAATTAGCGGGGACCCAGTTTCCTGAATTGATAATTTCCTCCCTGAAGTTAGTGATACTTTTAATGAAGGTTCTGGAATAGGTATAACCAATGCTGTAACGGATCTTTCCTTCAGTCTTTTTTAGAACCAGTTCCAGCCCATAAGCCTTACCTTTAACATTCACGATATCTTTTTCAATATTGTCATCCATTATGAGGTCAGTACCACCTTTGAAATCCACCATATTCCTGATACCTTTATAATACATTTCAGCGGAACCTTCAAACTTATTTGCCAGCACTTCATAAAAACCTACGGCAATCTGGTCACCAATTTGTGGTTTCAGATAATAACCACTAAGATTCCAGGTATCCGTAGGTGATATTGATGTTGAATTTGAAAGAAGATGAAGGTACTGACGAGTTCTGTTATAATTGATCTTAAAAGAATTCTTTTCAGATATTCGGAAATTCAGAGATATTCGCAGTTCGGGACCGGCATATTTTCTTATAACTGATCCGGGACGGAAATTAAGGGTATCTGTGATTGTTGAGGTACTTTTTGAAAAGTCGGGATTATAGATCATTATTGCCTGCGGGCCTAAATCAAAAAAGGACGACATTCTCATTCCCAGGCTGACAGACAGATAATCGGTCAGAATAAATTTATCATCTATATATAATGCTGCTTCCAGGGCTTTTTGTTTTTCAATCAACTGTGGTGCAACAAGTGATGAATCGCTGTATGGACGATAATTTCCAGGTGTTATTTCATACCCTGTAAGATCGAACCCGAAATTGATCTCATTATTTCCGTAAAACCAGTTAAAATCTGACTTAAAGCTCGTGCTGTTTACCTTATGGGAAAGAATAAATGCTTCCGGAGGAAAATTTGAGCTTGAGATATCATAATTATAAAAACTATTATTAACCGAAACGGAAGAAAAGAATCTGCTGGTAAAAAAGTGTCTCCAGCTTAAAGCCACGATTGAGTTATTATAACTATATACAGTATCGGAGTTGAACCTGAAATCATCATGGCTGTAATAAGAAGAAAATTCTATTTTATTGTTTTTATTCAGGTCGTAGGTTATTATCCCGTTAAGGTCGTAGAATGAAGCCCTGCTATTGTGCAAAGCCGGGTTCTTTATCAGATTAAAAATATAATTTGAGTAAGTTGTGCGGGCAGCAAGAATATAAGTAAGAGTATCTTTTATCAGCGGGCCTTCCACCCTGAGGTGTGTGGTAATGGGACTTATGCCGGCATTCCCTTCAAATTCTTTCCTGTTTCCTTCCAGGGTTCCAATATCAAGAACTGAAGAAATTCTTCCTCCATATCGCGCAGGTATGCCTCCTTTATAGAGGGTAACATCTTTTATTATGTCAGAATTGACAGCAGAAAAGAATCCGAAAAAATGCGAGGAATTATATACAGGCGCGCCATAAAGCAGAATCAGGTTCTGATCTGCTGAGCCACCTCTTACATTAAAACCGGAGGAACCTTCTCCGGCAGACTGAACTCCCGGGATCAGCAGGACATTTTTAATAATATCTGATTCACCGAGTGATGTCGGTGATATCCTGAAGGAATTTATATTGATCTTTTCGGCTCCTACTTCGAATCGCTGAAGGGTAATGCTTTTCTGTGCTGACACTATGGTCTCCTTTAACGGGATCAGCACACTGTTCATCTCAACATTTAGTTCCCCGGCGCCGTTAAGATTAAGGTTTATCGTTTTTTCTCTCATTCCAATGAATGTAAACTGAAGCAGGTGAATGCCACGGGGAATCTTCAGGATATAATATCCATATTCATTGGAAATGGTTCCAGTCGCCAGTTTCTTGATAAAAACCGTTACCCCCGATACGGGCTCTTTAGTATCCCTGTTTGTTATATAACCAGAAATAACGACATTCCCCGTATTATTCTTTTCAGCAGGATTGCCTATTTCCACAAAGATATTGCCTGACTGCGGGGTTTCCGACGAGTTAACATAATCAGTTGGCGGAAGAAAGTTACTTTCTTCTTCCGGCGCTTCAACTGTAACTTTAATGGCCCAGTTTTTTGTAATTACAATGTTTCCCGATTCTTCTATTAAATAGTAAAGAGCTGTTCCCCTGAAAAGATTATCAAGGATACATGAAAGTGTTGTACACTGTGAATTATCACTTGTTCTCAACCCTTTAACCCAGTCATCTTTATAAAAGAATTTTACGTTAAAAGCTTTTTCCGCCTTTGCCACAAATTCTTTGAAAGAGAGATTCTTATAGCTTTCTGTAATCTTATATTTTTCCTGAGCCTCAAGATTGTATGATAGCAGCAACATTAAAATAATAAGATGAATCTTTAATTTCATACACGAAGGTCTACTGACTGATACTATCATAATACCTGATCACGGGAATAAAACTCTCAGGCAGATTTTTCGAAACCCTGATTTTATTTTTTTTCATGTAATCCCTGATCTGTTTTTTATATCGATCGAGAACGGAATGCAGCTCTTTTTTGTTCTTTACCTGGTAAAACAGTCCGTCTTTAACAAAATATACCCGGCTCAACTGGTAAAAATTGTCCTCCTCTCCTTCAATTTTAGGACGATCGATTTTCTTTGTGTATTTGACTTCAAGAGCGTTTTTCCCTTTATATATAATATTAAGATAGCCATCGGGCCCCGAAATACTATCTTTAGGGATCCTGATAAAATGGTATGTTTTGTTTTGAAAGGAAAGAGAAAAACTGTCAACTATTTCTTTGTTTATTTGCAAAATTCTGCCGGAATCCAAAGGCATCAGGATTTCGTCATTATAGATGTCGTATCTGATATTGATATTTGTAAAAGTCTGACCTTTAATTGTAACGGAAGCCGGCAAGTAATTTTTGGAAAAAAGAAACTGATCCTCTTTCACCATATAATAAAGATTAACCCATAATTTTCCATTGAAAAGAACCTGGTTATCCGGAATGGTATCCTGAAATATTTCATCATTACCCGCAGGAAGCCTGTTAACATGACTACGGCTGTATATTCCGGGTATGGTAATAAGATTCAGGAAGAACAGAAGAAATATTTTGTATTTGGCCATGAACCGTATTTCGCAAAAGTATTTTAAGATTTAAAGATAGCTAACTTCATAAAAAAGTACGATTTGAGTTGATATTAAATTTCAATAGCGATTTTTAATCCTTTATAATTTACTATTAGTCAAAATCATATTTTTAGGAATATATAAAAATATTGATTTAATATTGGGCTGTTCTACAGTGTTTTAATATTTTAGGTTTGTCCGGTTGGTTTAATTTATTTCAATTTCATTATAAATTTTAGCCGGTTTTTGACGAACTGTTTCTGGTTGATTATCAACATCAGATTTCAATAAACCTTCGTAATGATTTATTTGACAAGATAAAATTTTTGAGGCTCATTTAGCCTTAAATCAGAAATTCCCCGCTTGACACCTATCCTTTTAAGTCCTAATTTTACTATGATTATCAAATAGTTGAATAGATGAAGTATATTTTTTAATATTCGTGTAATGAGAAAGATATTTCTGACATTTCTTATCCTTTTCATTTTTCAGATCTGCAGTGCTCCTATTGTCGATTTCAGAGTGAGAATGCTGAGATTCAGAACGATATCTAAGTATGTTGAAAAGAAACATCATGAATTGGAATTTTACAGGTTCATTAACGACCTGGGGCACAGAGAATCAGGAAATAACTGGTTATCTGTTAACAGGATCGGCTGTTTCGGGGAATGGCAGTTTGCAGAATCTACCCTGCGTTATCTTGGTTACAGAAAATTAACTCTTAGAAAGTTCAGGAAAAATCCGCTTATTTTTCCCAGGGATATGCAACTGAAGGCATTAAAGACTTTAATTAGGGTCAACCAGGTCCTTTTAATGGATTATGAGCATTACATAGGAGATTCAATCAGTGGTGTAAGAATAACCCGGTCGGGTATGATAGCTGCATCGCATCTTGGAGGGGCCGGTTCCCTGAAAAAATTCCTTGATTCAAATGGTAAGATAAACAGGAATGATGTTTTGGGTACATCGATATATGATTATCTGAAAAAATTCGGTGATTATGATCTGGAATGATAAAGTTGAAATACAGGTAACTATCTAGTTGATAAAATAGGAATACTTGAAGTCAATCCCGTTTTCCCTTAGCCACCAC